>JANXWY010000473.1 GCA_025350905.1 Verrucomicrobiota bacterium | reverse complement strand
GAATTACGTTAGAATTCTCCGGATTCAAAATGAGGGCACCAAGGACGTTCCGGGGTCCGGCCCAGCCGGTGATTCCAAGATGCCGATCCCGGACTTGGATCCCGCAAAGGATTATCGATTGGTATTCATGGGGCATGGCACAGATTTGGAAGGCCGACTCTATGAGTTACCCGACGTGACCACACCGATTGCCGTCGTTAAGGGGAATACGGCAGGGGATGCAATAATTCTTAATAGTGGCCGATGTGGCCTGCTAGGATTCGGCTCAAGTACCAGTTTTGGTGTGGATGTGACCTTCGATAATTATTACGCAGCAGTGGACTGCCCGTCTACACTTTATGCCGACAATTTCAACGACGGAAACGACACGACTCCGCCTCCGGCGTGGACGCACTACGATCCAATTGGCGGGCTCACGGCCCCGCCAGCGACGTATACCTTCCCGGACGGAAACAGCTACCGCATTATCGCCCCGCAGGCACAAGCCCCTGATGCCGGTCCCGCCCGGGCGGCAAGCACTCGGCCCGACCTTAACTTCACGGATTTCTTTCTGTCGGTGGATGTGCTCGCTTGGGATAACACAACCCGGCAGGCTTTTGGCGTGCTCGCCCGTGCTGGCGATATTGGTTTAGGAACCACCACCGGCTATTTATTTTCCTATGAATTGGGCAGCGGGACGCTGCCCGATACAACCGGGGGCGGCACAGATATTTCATACATCACTTCAGAGGCAGCCAATGGCGTGACCTATCCGGCGGGGCAGAACCGTAGCGTCCATTTTGTCCCCGGTAACAAGTACCGCTTGACCTTCGCGGGCCTAGGTACGGCTTTTACGGGCAGGGTTTATGACATCACTGACAGTATGAATCCCACGTTGCTCCTCACCACGTTGGGTACGGACGACAAATACGCAGCCGGCAAAGTTGGATTATTAGCGGCAAGTCAAGGTAACCTTTCCGCTCATGGTGATGCTACCTTCGATAATTTCTACGCGGACATTGCTGAACCAACGCTGTCCTTTGACGGCAGTTCTGGTACCGCGGTGATCTCCTGGCCAGGTAACCTAACTTGTATTTGGGTGCTTGAATCCAGCGCAACGGTGGGTTCCGGCGCGGTTTGGACCGAGGTTCCCACGACGACGGGCGGTATCAATTCGAAGGTCGTTTACGATCCTGCGACTCATCTAAATACCTATACAGCGGCGACGCCGATGGATTCTACCGGAAACACTTATTATCGCCTCCGAAAACTCTAATCCCAGCGGTAGCCAACTCTGACCACAGCGCCGGGCGCGGTAACGACAGTTGCCCCGCCCGGTTCAATTTTTTGAGATGACAAACTGGCTCTGCCTTGGGGGAGTTACCGCCAAAAGGCCCATAAAGGCGCGCCGCTTGATATTTCCGCGGGCACTTGCTGCTTCAGTTGCCGGGTGAATGGAGTCGAGATCTAGTTCGTCTTTCGCGGCTTTGCTTTTTTGCATCCCATTGGCTGATTCAAAGGTTGAAATTAGTTGACGGCACCTACTCGAATTTTTTCCTCAAAATTGGGTTGGACAAGATATCATGATTGAGGAATTCAAAGTCGGGCGGCTGATCACTTGTCCAGTTCGGGAGGGTGGTTGAGTTCATTCCTTAACCGCACAGTGCGGCATTTTGATTTGCTGCGAATTGGCGCGTGGTCTATTTTGCTCGACGAAGCAAACTCTGGTTAAATTCCTGAAATGACTAAAGCCGTTTTGCGCAAAGCCGGTCCCTCGATCTATCTCGCGGGGCTGCTGGGATTGGCGGGCGCGCCGATCGGTCAACGCGCCTTGGCCGCCGAGCCACCCCGGGTCGATTTTGCGCGGGACATTCAACCGATCTTCATCAAGCGCTGCTACGAATGTCACGGGCCGGACAAACAAAAAAGCGATCTGCGGCTGGATCTGAAACCGGACGCCGTCCGGGGGGGCAAATCGGGCAAACCTTTTTGGGTGGTCGGCCAGAGCAGTGAGAGTCCGTTGGTGGCGCGAATTACCTCGAACGATCCCGACGAGCAAATGCCATCGAAAGGCGAGCGGCTCTCCGCCGAGCAGATTCGCTTGGTGAAGGCCTGGATCGACGAGGGCGCCGTATGGCCGGACGAGAAAAGGCATTGGGCTTTCAACCAACCCGTGCGTCCGGCCTGGCCGGTCGTCCAAAATAAACCCTGGCCGCGCAACGAAATTGATGCCTTCATTCTCGCCCGGCTGGAAAAGGAAAAACTCACACCGTCGCCGGAGGCGGATCGGACCACGCTGATCCGCCGGTTGAGCCTGGACCTGATCGGCCTGCCGCCGACCATCGAGGAGGTGAATGCCTTTCTAAACGACCACAACCGCGACGCGTATGAAAAGGTCGTGGATCGATTGCTCGCGTCTAATCATTACGGTGAACACCTCGCTCGCGGGTGGCTGGATCTGGCGCGCTACGCCGATTCCAACGGCTACCAGGTGGATCTGGCGCGATCCATGTGGCCCTACCGGGAATGGGTGATCAATGCCTTTAATCAGAATATGCCGTTCGACCAATTCACCATCGAACAGCTCGCCGGTGATCTGTTGCCGAACGCCACGCTCGAGCAAAAGATTGCCACCGGGTTTCACCGCAACACCAAGCTCAACGACGAGGGCGGCGGCGACGAAGAGGAATACCGAACCAAAGCGGTGAAGGACCGCGTGGCCACTACCGGCACCACCTGGCTGGGTCTGACGGTAATGTGCGCCGAATGCCACACTCACAAGTACGATCCGATCACCCAGGAAGATTATTACCGACTCTTTGCCTTGTTCAACACCACGGCCGATAAAGGCAACTACAGTCCCGAGCCGGCCGTCGCCGTGCCCGCGCCACCGCTGGGGGCTAGGGTGAATTACCTCCACGACCGTCTCGCCGCCGTGCGCCAGGAACTCGCCGCGGCGGAAAAGCAACTGCCCGTCGAACAGGCAGCGTGGGAAAGAAAGATGGCGGGCTCGTCCAACCTCTGGGTGACGTTGGACCTCACGAATGCCATTTCCACGGGCGGCGCCACCTTCACCAATCTGCCCGATCAATCCCTCCTCGCCACCGCGGTCAACCCAACCTACGACACATACCAGATCGAAGCTGAGACGGGCCTGAAAAGCATCACCGCCATCCTGCTGGAAGTACTCCCGGATCCCAGCTTGCCCAAGAACGGCCCCGGACGCTGGAGTCAGACCGGCAATTTCATTTTGGACGAACTCGGCCTGACAGCGGCGCCGAGGTCCGGCGCTGGGATCAGTCCGAATTCGATCTTGTTCGGCAAGGCGACTGCCGATTGGGAACAGCAGTACTATCGCGCCGAACACGCGGTGGATCGCAATCCCAAAACCGGTTGGGCGATCGGCCCCAAGTTTGGCCAGCGTCATTTTCTGATCGCCGAGTTGAAAGCCCCCATAAACTTTGATTCGGGCGCCAGGCTCGGATTCCGGTTCGATTCGTATCATGGCAACAACCACACCGTGGGTCGCCTGCGGCTTTCGGTTACGGGTGAGTCGGACCCGGCCAAACTTTGGCCGCTGCCACCCGAAGTCGCCGACCTGCTCGCGGTGCCGGCGGGGCAACGTTCCGCCGAACAACAGCGCCAACTGGCAGCGCATTACCGGACTGTGTCCCCCATCATTCGCGACCTGGAACGGGAAATCTTCCGGCTCAACGAACGCGAAAGTGAGCTGGCGAATACGAAGTTCACCACGCTGGTGATGAAAGAACGCGAAGAACCCCGACCGACCTTTATTCAGGTCCGCGGAAACTTTTTGGAAAAGGGCAAGGAAGTGACGCCGGGCACCCCGGCTTTCCTCCCGCCGCTCCCCGCCGCGGAGGCCACGAATCGCCTGGCGCTGGCGCGTTGGTTGGTCAGCCCGGAAAATCCGTTGACGCCGCGCGTGACGGTGAATCGGCTGTGGGAGCGCGTGTTTGGAATCGGCCTCGTGAAGACGAGCGAGGACTTCGGCAAACAGGGCGAGCTGCCCTCGCATCCCGAACTGCTCGACTGGCTTGCCTGTGAATTCATGCTGCCCAGCTCGACTCAACTCTCACCCCTCGCCTCTCAACCTCCCCACGCCTGGGACGTGAAGCATCTGCTCAAACTCATGGTGATGTCGGCTACCTATCGCCAGAGCGCCGCCGCCACTGAGGCGCAGCTCGAGCAAGATCTTTTCAACCGGCTGCTGGCCCGCGGCCCGCGGTTCCGGATGGATGCCGAGATGATTCGCGACCAGGCCCTCGCCGTCAGCGGCTTGTTGAATCCGGAGATTGGCGGCCCGAGCGTTTATCCCGAACAGGTGCCGAACCTCTGGAAGGAACTGGGTTTCCTGCGCCCCGAAATTGGCATGGACGAATGGCCCACCAGCCAGGGACCGGAACTTTATCGGCGCGCCCTCTACACCTTTTGGCGGCGCGTCTGCACCTATCCGACTTTCGCGACTTTCGACGCCCCGAGCCGCGAGGTTTGTGTCTCGCGCCGGCCGCGCTCCAACACGCCCCTGCAGGCGCTGGCGGCGTTGAACGAACCCACGTTGTTGGAAGCCGCCCGGGTGTTGGCGCAACGCATTATGCTCCAGGGCGGGGCCGAACCGGGACAACAAATTGATTATGCCTTTCGCCTCTGCCTGGCCCGCGCACCCACCAAGCTCGAACGGCTACGCTTGGCCAACCTTTACCAGCAGCAGTGGAAAAGCTTTGAACGCGACCCCAAATCGGCGGAAGCCCTGGTGAGCCAGGGCGCCGCCGAGCGCCCCGCCAGTCTGGATGTGCCCAAGCTGGCGGCCTGGATGATGGTGGCCAACGTGTTGTTAAACTTGGATGAGATGCTCACGAAAGGTTGAACATGCAAGATCGAATCGGATCTCCCACATCGCCGCTCGGTTCTCCCTCACCCTTGATCCCTCTCCCGCTGGGAGAGGGAACCTGCCGACCGTCGCTCAACGCCTTCCGGCGCCGCCCCACGAATGGCGACTCTGCTCTTCGCCGAAACAGGACGAAGATTCTCCCTCTCCCAGCGGGAGAGGGCCGGGGTGAGGGAGAGTCGTCCGACCAGCTTGAAACCCGCCGACACTGCAGATTTGAAAATCTGCCCTGATGATTATGACGCCGACCCAGCTCGAACATCTCAAACACGTCACCCGCCGGAAATTTTTTCAACAATGCGGTACCGGCATGGGCGCGCTCGCTTTGGGCTCGCTCCTGAATGAAAAACTTTTTGCTGCTCCGGCCGAAAGCGCCGGAGGGTCAACCTTGCCCGGTGCGCACTTCGCGCCGAAAGCCAAGAACATCATTTACCTCTTCCAATCGGGCGGACCGTCCCACCTCGATCTCTTCGATTACAAGCCCGAGCTCATTAAGCGCAACGGCCAGAAGATGCCGGACGAAATCTTGAAGAACATCCGGCTTGCGCAGATCGGTAAGGAGGCCGCCCTGCTCGGCACGAGTTATCAGTTCAAACAATATGGCAAGTCCGGGGTTTGGCTGTCGGAATTATTGCCCCAGCTTTCGACCATCGTGGATGACGTTGCATTTGTGCAGGGTTTTTATTCCGAGGCGTTCAACCATGATCCGGCCACGCTGTTCATGAACACGGGTGCGCAACTCTCCGGCCGGCCCAGCATGGGCTCGTGGTTCAGCTACGGTTTGGGCAGTGAGAACAAAGATTTACCGGCGTTTGTGGTGATGACCACCGGAGTGGGCCAGCCGCTCACCAACAATTCCTGGGGCAGCGGATTTCTGCCGACCGTGCATCAAGGCGTGCAGCTGCGTTCGCAAGGCGATCCGGTGTTGTTCGTCTCGAATCCGGCCGGCATGAGCGCGGAACGCCGCCGTCAGTCGCTCGATGCCGTCCGCGACCTGAACCAGATGCGTTATGATGTGTTGCGCGACCCGGAAATTGCCACGCGCATTTCGGCTTACGAACTGGCTTATCGGATGCAAACCAGCGTGCCCGATGTGATGGACATTTCCAAAGAGCCGCAAAGCATGCAGGAAAAGTACGGGACGACGCCCGGCCGCGCCTCGTTTGCGAACAACTGTCTGCTCGCGCGCCGGCTGGTCGAACGTGGCGTGCGCTTTGTTCAGTTGTATCACCGCGGGTGGGATCATCACGGAGGCCCGGATGGCAATCTGGTTTTCGACCTGAAAAAGCGTTGCCTCGAAACCGATCAACCGACCGTCGCCTTGATCAAGGACCTCAAGGAACGCGGGCTGCTGGATGAAACGCTGATCATTTGGGGTGGCGAATTTGGCCGGACCCCCATGATGCAAGGCAGCTTGATGCCGGACAATATTGGCCGCGACCATCACCCGCATGGCTACACCGTCTGGCTGGCCGGTGGTGGCATCAAGCCCGGGATTGTTTATGGCAAGACGGACGACTTTGGTTTTTACGCGACCGAAGATAAAGTTCACGTCCACGATCTACACGCCACGATTCTGCACCTGTTTGGCTTGAACCACACGAAACTGACCTACCGCTTCCAAGGCCGCGATTTCCGCCTGACCGATGTGCATGGCGAAGTGGTGAAGCCATTGTTGGCCTAGCATAGCAGCGGTCTTTGACCGCAAAGGATAGAACTCGGCAATGCAGCGGTTACAGGCCGCCGCTACAATTGCCAGTTGAGGTATTCAAGCGAGCACCACCTTCTACACAAGAACTCCACTGAGCCGCCGGAAAAACTCACAAAAATTGAACCTTTCGTCGCGTTGTTGTTATTAACGCCCAGACTGGATTGCGAAATCAGAAGAACATTATGAAAACCATAAAATCAATCTGCTTGCCGCTGCTCATAGTGACTGGGGCCTTAGTTAGCGTGTGCGGCGAGCAATTCCGCACCGACATCAACCCGGCGCTGCTATACTATCAGGCGTTTATTGCGGCCCCGGATTTGTCCCAGACTGAGAAGGACTATTTGTATGGTACGAATGATTGGCGGGGCCAGAAGCTCCCAGAGCGCTTCGGTGAACTCGTTGCCCGGTATAACGCTCAGTTCAGACTGGTGCGCCAGGCGACCCACGCAACCGTGCCTTGTGATTGGGGCATTGATTTGAGCCGAGGTCCAAACACTTTGCTTCCCCACCTCCCCCGCAACAAGGCGGTTGCCCAAGCGGCCCGATTGCGGGCCATGTGGGATTTGCAGAATGACCGGCCGGCGGAAGCCCGCGATGATTTGCTCGCCGCGTTTGTGCTGGGAAGAAATGTTTCGCGCGACGGCACCTTGATTGCCGGACTGGTCCAGATCGCTATTGAAAACATCGTTTTCTCCACTGTGGCAGAGAATTTTTGCCAATTCTCCCCGGAGACACTAAAGCAGTTGATTGATGGATTCGCTGTGGCTCCAGCCCGGGGCACGATGGCCGCCTGCATCCCGACGGAAGAAATTTCGATGCCCGATTGGTTTGCGGGCAAGATTCTGGAATTGCAAAAGGAGAATCCAGGAAACGACGCCAAAGTGATGGAAGACATCCATGAACTGTTCGCGCGCTTTGAGATCGCCGACGCGCATCAAACCAATCAGGTTCAGTCTCAAGTGACGAAAGCAGCGGGAGGAACAAGTGAAGGAGTGATTAAGTTGATTCGCGCTATGAACCCGGAATATAAGCGCCTTGCTAGAATCATGGCTCTGCCACATGGAGAGTATGAAGATCAGATGCAACAGTTCAGCGCGGAGATTCGCACATCACCCAACCCGCTTGTCAATTCATTCTTCCCCGCCTTGGAGAAATGTCGGTCGAAGGAATTCGAGATCCTCGTGGACCTGGCCATGGTGCGGGCAGCAGTGGAATACAAATTACATGGCGAGCTAGGCTTAAAAAGGGTGATTGATCCCTGCGGCGAGGGACCGTTTGCTTTGCAACGTTTTGTTTTTGAAGGCGTGGACCGCGGATTCCAACTCAAATCCGCCTATGATGGACGAGGGTATCGGGAGGTGCTCATCTTCGTCGAGAAAGAGGGGACGCCATTTCGTGTCCACGGGCGGAGTGCAGGTGAAGCCTTGCCGAAATCGCCCCCCGCAAAATAACGCCACCCACCGGGCAGGTCCCGCATGGACTGCCGGACCACATCGGTTAATATTGAGACGTGTTCACGCTGACGCCAACCCTCTTGGAAATCGACACCCCAGACCCGCGGAGTTTGCTGGAGTTGGCTCAAGCAGGCGATGCCGAAGCATTTGGCGAGGTTTGCCGGGTTTACGAAACCCGTCTGTTGCGGCAGGCCATCGCGCTTTGCGGCAATTTAACCCTGGCCGAAGATCTGGCGCAGGACACCCTGGTTGAAGGGTGGAAGGGCTTGCCCCGCTATAATGGGCGATGCCAATTCTTCACCTGGCTTTGCGCAATTTTGCTCAATCGCTACCGCAATACGGTTCGGCAAAAGCGGCCCCTTCCGATTTCCACGCTCGCCGGACACGACCGGGACGAATTCCAAAACCGTGTTGACGATTTGGCCGATCCGCAGGGTTGGCCGGACCAATCCGCCCAGCGTTGCGAACAAGCGACGCTGATACGCGAATGCATTCAAGCACTGCCAACAAAGCATCAGCAGGTCATTTATCTGCGGTTTTACGTGGATGATTCGTTGGAAGGAATTGCCGCGGCCCTGGGTTGTTCGGTGGGAACGGTGAAATCCCGGCTGTTCCATGCTTTGGAGAAGTTGCGAGGGATGAACGCGCTTGGCGCGCAATGCGAAAATTTCAAAACGAAAGCAGGAACTTTATGAAGCCTTGTTCGAAAAACCGGAAGGACATCGCCTGGCTTGCACTCGACGCGTTGGATCCCCGGCAGGCACGAAATCTCCGCGCGCACTTGGAAACCTGTGCCGGCTGCCGCCGCTACCAGAAGGAGATTTCAGACGTGACGCAAAAGCTGATCGCGCCGGAGATCAAGCCGGACATTCGGGCATCCGCATCCTTCCACCAAAGAGTGGTCGGCCGGCTGAGGGCAGAGGAATCCAGGTCCGCTTGGGCAGTCACGGTCGCGAAGCTTCGGGAAGTCCTGCTCAACTGGCGCGTGGCCCTGCCCATGGCCGGCGCGGCGGTCGTGATTATCGCAGTATTGTCCACCTTTCTGTGGCGTCCCCGTGTTCTCCTGCCCTTGCCCTCCAGTGCCACGAGCGCGGCGGCGGCGAATTTCAACAACGACCCGGCGCCAACGATTGCCAACTACCAGCTGGTTGCCAATCAATCCTTGGAAAAATTGGATGAACTGCTGAACCGACAAGGGAATAGAAATCTGCCGCCGGTGCCGATTTATACGGTCGCGACTTTTGCCCGGGCGAGCGCGTGGGAGTGAAGCTCCTACAAGCAATGCGCTCGTTTTAATATTGTCCGACACGTTTTCTTTGGCTTATGGTGGGTCACCATGTGCCGGTGTGACGTATGAATTATTCGCCGTCTGATGCCCAACCGGGCTGTTGCTGGCTGCTGACGGCCTTGCTGATCAGCACTTGTGCGGCGAATTCATTGGCCACATCAGCCGCCGATCTCGCGAAGGTTGACTTCAACCGCGACATTCGCCCCCTCTTCTCCGAGCATTGCTACGCCTGTCACGGGCCGGACGAGAACAAGCGCAAGGCCGGTCTGCGTCTCGATTTGCCGGAGGCCGCGTTCAAGGAACTCAAATCGGGCAATCATGCTTTGGTGGCGGGTGATCTGACCCATAGCACTTTGGTCCTGCGCATTTCTTCCGCGGACACCGAAGAAGTCATGCCGCCACCCAAACACAACAAGCCGCTCAAGCCGGTACAGGTCGAATTGTTGAAGCAATGGGTGAAGGAGGGTGCGACATGGAAAAAACACTGGTCCTTCATCCCGCCCGAACGTCCGGCGTTGCCGACGGTGAATAACCGAAAATGGCCGCGCAATGCGATTGATTATTTTACGCTCGCCCGGCTCGAAAAGGAAAAGCTCCAACCCAATCCGGAAGCGGACAAGGCGACCTTGATCCGTCGTGCCACGCTCGATCTGACTGGATTGCCGCCGACCATCGCCGAGGTGGATGCGTTCCTCGCTGACAAATCACGCGATGCATACGAGAAGCTGGTGGACCGGTTGCTAGCGTCGCCGCATTACGGCGAACGGATGGCGCAAAATTGGATGGACCTCGCGCGCTACGCCGATACCAGTGGTTATCATTTCGATGGCGTCCGCTTCATGTGGCTCTGGCGCGACTGGGTCATCAAGGCTTTCAACGATAATAAACCGTTTAACGAGTTCACGGTGGAACAACTCGCCGGCGATCTGCTGCCCGACCCGACCCAATCACAACGGGTCGCCACCGGCTTTGTCCGCAACAACATGACGAACGACGAAGGCGGCGCGGATCCCGACGAGTATCTTAACAAGTATGTTGCGGATCGCGTGACCACCGTCGGCGCCGTGTGGCTCGGCCTCACGGTGGGTTGCACCGAGTGTCACGATCACAAATATGACCCGCTGACGACGAAGGAGTTTTACCGGATGTACGCCTTTTTCCACAACGTGCCGGAGAAAGGGTTGGATCGCATCCGCACCGACAACCCGCCTCCGCGCTTGCCCGTGCCGACGGCGGACCAGGCATTGAAGTTCGTGGAAGCCGACTTTCGGTTGAAAGATGCCGAGAAGACGTTGCTGGACCGGTCCAACGAACTGGGCGAAACGCAGGAGAAATGGGAACGGGAAACGAATGCCAAACTGCCGCCCAAACCCAACGAGGAAGGATTGGTGGCCGCGCTTCGCTTCGATGATTCCCTGGCGGTCACTTCACCACCCGCCGCTGCCGAGGGCAAAATCGTGGACGCGGAGAAGCCGGAATTCGCGGACGGTCGGCTGGGCAAGGCGCTCAAACTCGACGGCAAGGTGCACGCCGACTTCGGTTCGCTCGTCAGTTTCGAGCGCACCAACGCCTTCAGCTATGGCGCCTGGGTCAAGGTCGAAAGCGATGGGGCGGTGCTGAGCAAGATGGAGAAGGGCCCGGGCTATCGCGGTTTCGATCTCTTCTTCGCCGACGAACATTTTCAGGTTCATTTGGCCAATGCCTGGCCGGATAATGCGTTGAAGGTCCGGACCAAGGACAAGTTTCCCAAGAGCCAGTGGCTGCACGTCCTGGCGACCTACGATGGCTCCGGCAAGGCGGCCGGCGTTAAACTTTACGTGAACGGTCGCCTCCGCGACGTCGAGATCGAGAAAGACAAGCTGACCGACTCAATCACGAACAGTGAATCACTGCGCATTGGCGCCCGGAATGGCGAGGCGCTGTTCAAAGGTCAGGTGGATGAGGTTCGCTTTTATCAACGCACGCTCACCGTCGAAGATGCGCGGTCGCTCACCCTGAACGGTTACCTGCCGATCATCGCCAAGTCCCGCGGCAACCGGACCGAGGACGAGCGCAGCGAACTCCAGCGCTTTTACAAGGAGAACTACGCGGTTGACTACTTGCGTTCGGATGTCGCCCTAGCAGACGCCCGGAAACACAAAGAGGAGTTCTATACCAAGATTCCCACGACCCTGGTGATGGAGGAGATGAATCCGCCGCGTGAGACGTTCGTTTTTGTGCGCGGGGATTTTCGCAACAAGGGGGAGCCGGTCACGCCCGGCACGCCGGCCATTCTGCCTCCGCTGCCAGCGGGCCCGGCCAATCGGCTGGCCCTCGCCCGCTGGCTCGTGGCCAAAGAGAATCCATTGATGGCCCGGGTCACCGTGAACCGTTACTGGTCCATCTTCTTCGGTACTGGCCTCGTGAAGACAATCAACGACTTCGGCTCGCAAGGCGAATGGCCGAGCCATCCGGGATTGCTCGACTGGCTGGCGGTGCAGTTCCGTGACGGCAGCGCTCTACAGAAGTCAGAGGGCAGAAGTCAGAGGGCAGACATTCGCTCTCCGTCCTCCGCCTTCCGCCCTCCGCCTTCAGTTCCTGCTTGGGACGTGAAAGGCCTTGTCCGCCTGATCCTGACCAGCGCCACCTACCGGCAATCCGCGGCGGTCACGCCGGAAAAACTGGAACGCGATCCTTACAATCGTCTTTTCACCCGCGGCCCGCGCGTGCGACTGGACGCCGAATTTGTCCGCGACAACGCGCTCGCCGTGGCCGGCCTGCTCAACGACCAGATTGGCGGCCCGAGTGTGAAGCCCTACCAACCGCCCGGAATCTGGGACGGCACCGACTCGAAATTCGAGCAGGACCACGGCGCCGCGCTGTATCGCCGCGGCCTGTACGTCTTTTGGCGGCGCTCGGCCCATTATCCTTCGTTTGCCACGTTTGATGCCCCGAACCGCGAGGTGTGTACTTTCCTTCGTCAACGCACGCAGACCCCCTTGCAATCGCTGGTGCTCATGAACGATCCGGCGTTTGTCGAAGCCGCGCGGGGACTGGCCGAACGGGTGTTGCGGGAAGCGCCCAAGAATCTGGACCAACGCCTGGTGCGCGCGTTCCGGCATACGCTCGGTCGCCCGCCGCAGTCAGATGAGGTCGGGGTGTTGCAGAAAACCTACGCGCAACAACTCGAAAACTTCCGCCAGGATTCCGAAGCGGCGAAAGCGTTGCTGAACATCGGGGAATCCGAGTTGCCCAAGTCGGCCGATCCCGCTGAATTGGCGGCGCTGACCGCGGTGGCCAACGTGTTGTTGAATCTGAACGAAACCATTACAAAGTAATTATCTATCGTGGCGTCAGAAAACTGCATTTCCAGACCGAGGGACGGAACGGACCAAACCCCTCACCCGTCCTTCGGACACCCTCTCCCCATCCGATGGGGAGAGGGACGGGGTGATGGGCCAGCCTGCTTCGATTCGAGTCGTGCGATTTGACGAAAGAATCAAGGACATCAACCCCCTATGACTTTTCAAAACGAAATCCAGCGAACCCCTCACCCGTCCTTCGGACACCCTCTCCCCATCCGATGGGGAAAGGGACGGGGTGAGGGGCAGCCTGCTTCAATTCGCGCCGTGCGATTTGACGAAAGAATCAAGGACATCACACGCCTATGACCCTCCAGGACGAAATCCAGCGGACGCTCAGTCGGCGCGCGTTTCTCTCCCGTAGCACGACCGGGCTTGGCGCGCTCGCGCTCTCATCGTTGTTGAATCCGCGCTTGTTTGGCGCCGAAGTTGGGGACGGCTTGAAATCCAAAGGCGCGCTCAAGACACTGCATGTGCCCGCCAAGGCCAAACGCGTCATCTACCTGTTTCAATCCGGCGCGCCGTCGCATCTCGATCTGTTTGATTCCAAACCGAAGTTGAAGGAGATGACCGGCGAGGAATTACCGCCCAGCATTCGCAAGGGGCAGCGGATTACCGGTATGACCGCGGGCCAGGCGGTGCTGCGTTGTGTGGGGTCGGCTTACGAGTTCAAACGCTACGGCAAATCCGGCGTCGAAATGAGCAGCATGCTGCCGCATATCGGCGGCATTGCGGACGACATCACGCTCGTGCGGTCCATGTTCACCGAACCGATCAACCACGATCCGGCGGTCACGTTCATGGGCACGGGCAATCAGCAGCCGGGCCGGCCGACGATGGGCGCCTGGCTGGCCTACGGCCTGGGCAGCGAGAACGACGACCTGCCGGCGTTCGTGGTGCTCACCAGCGGCAGCGGCGGCCAGGCGTTGCAAGGGCACTATTGGGGCAACGGATTTCTTTCCGCCAATTACCAGGGCGTGCAGTTTCGCAATCAGGGCGACCCGGTGGTTTACGTTTCCAATCCGCCGGGCTTGAGCGGCACGGCGCGGCGGGAGCTGATTGATGCGATGCAGGAATTGAATCGCAAGCAGCTCGGCGCCCTCGGCGACCCGGCCATCGCCACGCACATCAATAATTACGAGCTGGCGTTCCGCATGCAAACGAGCGTGCCGGAATTGGTGGACATCGCCAAAGAGCCAAAGGAAATCCTGGAACTCTACGGCGCCGAACCGGGCAAGGCGTCCTACGCGAACAATTGCCTGCTGGCCCGGCGCCTGGCCGAACGCGGCGTTCGTTTCATCCAACTTTGCCATCGCGACTGGGATCATCACGGCGGCCTGCCCAACGGCATCAAGACCCAGACCAAGAACACCGATCAGGCCAGCGCCGCCTTGATCAAGGATCTCAAACAACGCGGGCTGCTCGACGAAACGCTCGTGATCTGGGGCGGCGAATTCGGCCGCACCGCTTATTCCCAGGGCGAGATCAAGAAGGACGATTTCGGCCGCGACCATCATCCCCGATGCTTCTCACTCTGGATGGCGGGCGGCGGAATTAAACCGGGCTTGGTTTACGGCGCGACCGACGACTTCGGATACAACATCACCGAGAACCCGGTCAGCGTACATGATTTCCACGCGACCATGCTTCATTGCCTGGGTATTGATCACACCAAGCTGACGTATCGTTTTGAGGGTCGCGATTTCCGCCTGACGGATGTCAGCGGCGAGATTGTGAAGCCATTGCTGGCGTGAGGAATGGGCAGGCGAAGATGGGAAAACTGTTCGGAGGAGCTGCGTGAACCCGCGACGGTGGCCGCGAACAATTTCAAGCCCACAGCGAGAACGCGCGGCATCGGTCAATCCCTTTGGGATTGGCGCAACGCGGTTGTGGCCCATCAATGCCCACCCGAGCCCATGAGGAACTTTTGTTGAATAGGCAAAAAGGTTTCGCCCAGGGCTATTCGGGTGGCAGCATGCGCAGCTGCCGGCTGACGCCCCGGACCACTTCCACCCGCTGCCGCCACGCCTATTGTCCCAGCCAATCGATTAAGAGTTGGGTTCGATGTTCCATTCTTGAGGCCTAACGGGCAGGTATTTCCAAGTGGTGGCAGGCGATGTCTCCATCCTCAGGCACCCTGGCGGATGATGCGATCCGGGTGGCGGGCGCGGCTCACCGCGGTGTCGTAGCTGATCAGGCACTTGCAGTAGAGGTCGTAAAGGCAATTGTCCATCAAGACCATTCCGTCCTTCCGCCCGGTCTGCAACGTGTTCTCCAGATGGTGCAGTTGATTTTCGCGAATGATGTTGCGGACGGCGCCGTTGGCCGTCAGCAATTCGTACGCAAGCACGCGGCGCGAACGGTCCGTGGCCGGCAGCAAATCCTGCGCGATGATCCCCTGCAACGCATTCGACAATTGCAGAATAATCTGCCGCTGCGCGCTGCCTTCAAACACGCCGATGATGCGTTCCAGCGCGTGCGACACGTTGGGGGAATGCATCGTTGCCAGCACCAGATGCCCCGTCTCCGCCGCCGTGAGCGCGGTGGAGATCGCCTCGAAATCCCGCATTTCGCCCACCACAATCACATCCGGGTCCTGCCGCAAAACATGGACGAGCGCGCGGTTGAACGAGCGCACGTCCGTGAGCACCTCCTGCTGCACGACGATGGCGCGTTTGTTTTGATGCACGAACTCGATCGGATCCTCGATGGTGACAATCTTGCAACGGCGTTCGCTGTTGATGACATCCACCAGATAATTCAACGTCGTCGTTTTGCCGGCGCCGGTCGGGCCGGTGATGAGCACCAGGCCGTTCGGTTTGTGGGCCAGTTCGTCAATGCGGTCGGGCAGTCCGAGCTCGGCACGGGTAGCGATGCGCTCGCCGCAAAACCGGAGACTCAATTCGGGATGACCGTTGCGCCGATAGAACGTGGCGCGTACCCGGCCCGCTACGCTGTGCAACAGGGAAATGCACAGCTCCCAGTCCTGCTCGAACTTCCGCTGCTGCTGGTCGTTCAACAGGCTGTTCGCCATCGTCGTCAATTGTACTTCGGTAATGACGTCCTCATCCGCGATGATGATTTCACCGTTCACCCGAAATGCCGGCGGGACGCCGACCACCAGGTGCAGATCCGAGGCGTCGAAATCCTTGGCGGCCGAGAGGAAACGATTCAAACTTTCGGTACTCATGCATTAAATAATTGCCGGCCCCAGCCGCAGAGGCGCGACCAGATTCCCGTTCCGGAAAGTTTCACCAGCGCGGTTTCGATTTCCGGGCAGTGCGGGTTGAGTTGTTGCGCCTGGGTGTACGAGTGGCGGGCCGCGCCCGTCAGGCCGAGCGCCTGCTGGCAATGGCCGAGTTCCAGCCAGAGCAGAAAATGGCCGGCGTTCCACTCGACTGCGAGCTGCATCAATTTGAACGCGAGGACAAACTGTTCGTGGAAATACCGGATCCGCGCCGCCAACCACGCCACAAACCAGTCCTTCGGGGCCAACAGCAGCGCCTTATCGAAGCAATAATCCGCGCGCGCCTCCTTGCGCGCCAGCAGCACGTCGCCGCGGGCCAGCCAGATGTAGGGCGTGTCACCGCGTTCCTCAATGGCCGCATCGGAGAAGGCCAGCGCGCCCTGCAGATCGCCGCTGCGCCCCAGCGCCACGGCCTTCGCGGCGAGCAATTCTGGTTCGTGGGGAAAGGTTTCCAGCGCCTTGTCGGCCCACAGCTTGGCTTCCCGATATTCGCCGAGTTCGATCAGCATGCGCACCTGCCCGGTCCAGGCCGCGGCGTATTGCGGATTGAACTCCAACACTTTTGAATAAAGCCGGAGCGCGGATTCAAAATTTCCATTCGCAAACGCGGAGTGCGCTTCGTGCAAGTAATGGGCCTCACCCTTGAGCACTGGATTCGATTGCCCGTGCGATTGGTCTTCGTGTTCGTCGCCGAACTCGAGATTGACGAAACGGCTCATGGTTGGCGTTATTGAAATCGTATTCCGTTTGGCTTTCCAGCGCGTTTATAACAGGTGCGGCGTGGTGGACCAACACTTTTACCGGAAACCCTCAGTTCTCACTCATCGTCAAAGCTCACGGGCCACTGGCGTTGCGCGCCCGACCTTCGGACCAACGGCGCAACAGGTTGATCTGTTCGTCCATCGTTTTCGCGAGGGGCACCGATTGCGTCAGCGCGTTCAAGATATGTTCCGTGGTCAAATGGGTGTGCGCATCAAAAGCATCGTAGAGCGCGCTGTTGATGGCTTCCTCGATTTCCGCGCCACTGAACTTCTCGCACGCCAGCGCCATTCGGGCCAGGTCGAACGCCGTTGCGTCACGACCACGTTTGGCGAGATGAATTTTGAAAACCTCCACGCGTTCCTCGATGCGCGGCAGATCAACAAAGAAGATTTCATCCAGCCGCCCTTTCCGCAATAGTTCGGGCGGCAGCTGGGAAATATCATTTGCCGTGGCGACGACAAAGACGGCCGCATTCTTTTCCGAGAGCCAGGTCAGAAAAGTTCCGAACACCCGCGCGGTGGTGCCGCCATCACTCGCCCCGGATCCCTGGGCGCCGGCGAAAGCCTTGTCAATTTCATCCACCCACAAAATCGCGGGCGCGATGGATTCCGCCACGGCAATGGCGCGGCGGATGTTTTCCTCCGATGATCCGACATAGCTGCCGAACATCCGCCCCACATCGAAGCGGAGCAGGGGAAGCTGCCAGAGGTTGGAGACGGCTTTCGCGCACAGGCTCTTGCCGCAACCCTGCACCCCGAGCAGCAGAATGCCCTTGGGCGCGGCAAGTCCGAACGCGCGCGCCTCGCTGGTGAAGGCAACGGCGCGCTTGGTCAACCATTCCTTCAACACGCTCAAGCCGCCGACCTGCGTGAAGTCTTCCGTCGTGGCGTAATACTCCAGCAGGCCGCTCTTGCGGATAATCTGTTGTTTCTCCGCGAAAACTTCGCTGACGCCGTCGCCGCTTAACCGTTCAGTTTTGACGATGATCTTGGCGAAGACATTTTCCGCTTCGCCCAGCGTCAAGCCGAGGGCGGCCTGGAGCAAACGTTCGCGCCCCGCGTCGTCGAGTTCGATTTTCACCTGTTTGATTTGTTTCACCTCGACAATGATGCGATCCAGCAGCGCGGATAAATCATCGCGGGTGGGCAGCGGATGATTCAACACCGTGATTTCTTTTTCGAGTTCGGTCGGAATCTCCAGCGTCGGCGATACAAGGATGATCGTTTTGAAGCTGTTCTTCAGGTGCAGCGCGATTTCCTTCAGCTTGCGGGTGACGGCATAATTGCCCTTGGTCAGGAACGGGTGAAAATCTTTGAACACGAAGATGGCCGGCTCGACCTGTTCGATGACGTGATCCAAGGCCGCGAGCGGTTCCCTCGTGGCCAGGTTGCGATTTTTCTGCGATTGGATGGAAGTGCCGGCCGGGACGATGCCGGTGCTGTAACTCCACTCGAAGACTTTCTTCTGCCGCTTCTTGGCGATGTCCACGACGAGTTGTTGCACGCGAAGTTCCTCGCTGGAGATGATGTAGAGGATGGGGTAGCGTGCCCGGATCAGCGTTTCGACTTCGGAGGAAAAATTCATTTACCGAGAACTTGCCCGTTGTTCGTCAGGGTTTCAACCAGCGTTGCCACCAAGTTTGCGGGGGCCGGGGCAGGCTTTGAATGGACTTGGCCAAACGTTCGGCGATGGCCGGCGGCACGGCGGTCTGGTTCGCATCCTGGCGCAAGACTTCCTCCACCGAGGCAAATTCGCGGACGGACGTTTGCTGGGATTTGATTTCGGCCAGCTGCTCCTGTTCCTGGGACGTAAGTTTGGATTCGTGCTTCATGGTGGACCTCAGGCGGATTGTTGAAAAAGGACGGCAAAGGCTTTGCGCGCGCGATGCAATTTGCCGCGCACAGCGTCGGCGGACTGCTCGGTGAGGATGGCGACCTCGGCGTAGCTTAACTCCTCATCTGCGACCAGCAGCAACAGGAGCCGGTATTCTTCGGTCAACCCGTCGAGCGCCGTTTGAATCCGCTGGCCGAGCTCCTTGGTTTCCAGCGCCCGGAACGGCGAATCGACCTGCGCGGCGGCATTTTCCCAAACGGCTTCGTCGGCGTTGGTGACCAGGTTCCGGCTGTGCCAGCTCTGTTTGACGTTGTGGCAGTGGTTGATGGTGATGCGGTAGAGCCAGGTCCGCCACGACGATTCGCCGCGGAACTCGCTGAACTTGCGATACACCTTGAGAAAGACGTCGTGGGTGACATCCTCCGCCTTCTGCGGGTCGCCCAGATAGCGCAGCGCCAGGTAATAGACCGCGCGGCTGTGCGTGTGATACAGCTCGGCAAACTCGGCCGGTTCCAGCACGAGTTGCGGCCGATGTTTTATGCCAGTTTCACTCACGAGCAATTCCACAATCAGTTCGACAAGGCTCGAACGCCCTAGTCACGTACTGACGGCTAGATTCCTAATTCGACAAGGTAAGGACATCGCGCTGCGATGTCCCCGCCCGGAAAGCGGGCGGAACATTTAACATTGCCGAACCTTCCTCCGGTCGATTGCGCCGCTATCGCGCGGCGCGGGACGGCGCAGCGCGCCATCCCTACCAGACTAGGACACTTTCGCCCAACGCGATTAATAATCAGGCGATTCGCCCACCACTTCCGCTTCAGCCCCGCCCTCCGCCGTTTACCTCGACGGTCTGCCCGGTGACGTACGATGCGAGCGGCGAGCAGAGGAACAGCGCCACATTCGCGACCTCGGACGGCATGCCGAGCCGACCGAGCGGTATGCTTTTCAACATTTCGGCCCGCACCGCGTCCGGGATGGTTGCCACCATCGCCGTATCCACCACCCCGGGCGCGATGGCATTCGCGCGGATTCCCCGCCGCGCCGCCTCGCGGCTGACGACCCGCATCAATGCTTGCACCCCCGCCTTGGCCGCCGCGTAGTTCGCCTGACCGAAGGAACCATGGAACGCGGCGATGCTCCCGAGACTTACAATCGCGCCCCCGTCCCGCATAATCTCCAGCCCAAATTTGCAGCACAGGAAAACGCCCGTGAGGTTCACATCCACTACGGCCTGCCAATCTTCGACTGACATCTTCGCCACCGTGCGATCGCGGAGAATGCCGGCGTTGTTGATCAGAAAATCAATTCCGCCCCGGCGAGCCTGCACGTCTTGCATCATGCGTTGCACGGCCGTCGCATTCGACACATCCGCCACAGCTAAGTCGGCGCTGTTGGGGCGCAGCGCATTCAAGGTCACGGCCAGTTGTTCCGCATCCTCGCGTGCCGTGCCAAGCTCGGGATGGTTGAGAATAACGCTGGCCCCGGCGGTGTGAAAGCGGCGAGCCATCTCGGCCCCGATGCCCTGCGACGCGCCTGTGATTAAGGCGACCTGGCCGGACAAATCCAGGAGAATGCTCATGTGATACTGCGATGAAAACCGGGCCACGGCTGGAATTCAACCAATAACTTCCCGCTGCGCCAGCCCAGACCGACGGAGATTGGTGATGCCAAGTCGGTTCGCGGCCTCAGAACCGCACCTCGAGTTCCCGCGGGCGGGTTTCGTTCGGGAAGCGCAGCCGGAGGAGCTTTTCAGTAGCCGAATAATCGAAGTCGTGGAGCGGTTGACCCGCGAGCGTGACGGCGCGCGGCGGCTTCGGCGCGTGTAACAGCACCATCGCCGAAGTGTTGCCGACGCCCTCGACCGTGAGCACCAACTGCGAAGCGCTCCGCTTGGTCCGCAAAGTTTTGCAGGCCGAGGCCAGCACGTGCGGTTCATTACCATGCACGGCCTTTAGATCCAGCAGGAAAGATCGCGAGCCGGGCGTGAGCTTTACCGCGTTGCTGCAGCGTAGTTGGGGATCAAACAGGTTCACAAATCGGCCGCGCAACTCTTTCGCTTCGCCGGGCACCGATTCCTCAAGGCCAGCGGCAATCAGATACGGGCCGCGACGGAGCAGGAGGTGATTCGTCTCCCGCCATTTCAACCGCGTGCTCGCCGCGGCTCGCTTCACAGCTGAAACCAACCGTGCGTCACCACCGGCGCTGGCGGCCAGTTTCGCGGGATCCTCCCGCAGCCAGAGCACGCCACCTTGGCCGGCCTTCACGAACTCGCCTGCCCTGAC
This sequence comes from Verrucomicrobiota bacterium, assembly GCA_025350905.1. Classification (GTDB taxonomy): domain Bacteria; phylum Verrucomicrobiota; class Verrucomicrobiia; order Limisphaerales; family JADLHS01; genus JADLHS01. Next base: position 1,787 of record JANXWY010000473.1, on the reverse strand, counting down.
CGCGTTTTTGCCGAACAAGCCGAGTTGCTCAAACAAGTGTTCGCGGGGCGTCGCGTAACTGCGTCCCTCGCTGTTCCACCATTCGCGGACGCGGTTGTACGGGTCGGTGTCGTCGTCCACCACCACGAGCACGCCGCCCCGTTTGACCCAGTTGGCGAGTGGCGCATGTACGTCCGGGCCGAGCGGTTTCTGTCCATGGTAACTCAGCAGCAGCAACCGGAAGCCGTCGAGGTAATTCGTGACGGTCAGGTTTTCGAGCTGGACCGGACTCACCGGCATGCCGCGCTTCAACAACGGCAGCGCGAGTCCGTAAAGGTGACTCAGATGCGAATCGCTCGGGGTCGGTTCGCCGCGTTGAAACATCAGCGAATCACTCACTAAGACGCCCAAGCCGGTCGTGCCGCAATCCCACTCGACCCGTGACTGGTTCATGTCATTCAGCGCGTTCATCACGGTCTGAAGTTCGGTGGCGTAGGCGGGTGGGATGGGCTCGCGTTCGCCGGGTTTGCCCTTGCGGGGATAGCTCCCGCCAAAAATCCGCTCCGGCCAGGGCGCGACTTCATAATGCCAGACCTCCGGTTGGAACAGCGACGCAACGAGCGTGGATTCCCAATTCACGCGGTAATCCTCCCAATCATGATTCGGGTTGTCCTCGACCGGGTCGTTCAAATACCAAACGCGCCGGCCGGTCGCGCGGACCAGGTTTTGCATCGCGCCGTATTCGAGGAACGCGGTTTCGAAAGTGCGCTCGCGCAGTTGGCCGCGGAAGAGATTTGGGGTGCGCGCGGTACCGGTCCAGATTTGCGCGATGTAACCGTCGCAGCCGTTGAGCCGGGCGAGACTGGATTCCGGGCTGACAATGTTCCAGTGCGCGTAGTTCAGCAGGCTGTGAGTGGGTACGTAACAACGCACTTTGCGGCCCGTGCGCTGGTTGAACGCCTGGATGTGATCAAACACCTGCTGCAAGGCGCGGCGGTAGAGAAAATATTTGAGTTTCGACGCCCGCCATTGCGCGTCGACGGAACTGTACGGCGGCTGCCAATCTTCACCATAGTAAGCGCGCCACTCGCGTTTGAATCCCTCCGAGTAACCGCCGCGTACCCAAAACTCCGGTTCTTCGAGATGCACGGCTTCCACCCCGGCGTCGAGCGCGCGTTGCACCCCCACGGAAAGGAATTTCCCGAAGTTGGTGCCGGGACACATGTAATACACGTCGCCGCCGTGGCTGATCTTCTGTCCGTTCCGCTCGGTCTGGGCTTCGTCCTCGTGATTGATGCCGTCGAAACGGCCGTAGAGGTAATTCTGGTAGTTGCCCCAAGAAACACCGGTCATCAGGTGGAGGCGATAGCCGCGCTCGCGCCAGGTCGAAAGGCGTGACGGCAGACTGGGATCAATGCCGTAAACGATGGCCACATCCGAGCGCAGGTTGCCGGCGCCGCTCCACGGGGCCGCAGTCTGAAAGCAGGTGCGTTCGAGGGCCTGATCCGGGTCGGGCGGAAACGCCGGGGGATTCTCTCCCGCCCAAATCATTTGCGAACCCAGGCTGACCGTAATGCAGACCGACGCCCAGAATGAGGGCCGGAATGGTAGCAGCCGACGTAAGGAGGCTCTGATCGCCCTCCGCCCTCCGCCCTCTGCCTTCTGGCTTCTAGGGAGACGCTGAATAAAGCGATGTTTTCAATTTTCCCGGATTGCTGACGGCGCATGATGGTCAAGCGACCCGCGAAACTCGCCTGACGGCTTGGTTCGGCGTCGCAGTTCTGGTTCGGTGGCGGTCTTGAACCGCC
>JANXWY010000472.1 GCA_025350905.1 Verrucomicrobiota bacterium | reverse complement strand
CGGGCCAACAAGGGCAAAGCGGCAGACGTTGAATTGAAGGGCGCGACGCCAGGCGTATATCAGCGCTTTATCATCACAGTGAAAGGGCGTGAGGTGATCGTGAAGCAAAATGACCAAGAAACCCAACGCCTGACACTGCCGGCTGACGCTCCCGCGCGCGGCGCTTTCGGATTGCGCGACGGGGGCGGGGCGGTCGAGTTCATGAATCTCTACGCGCGTGATTTGTGAGAGGGTTTGACAGATCCCACCGCCGACACAAAACTCCGCCCAAACATTGCGCCACTTTACCTATCACCTTCGCAGGGAACGCCTCTGAATGGGAGTTGATGGATAATTGTACCCAGTCAAACCAAACGAAGAAATCGCCCCAGCTCGACGCGCTCGCTTATGAAAACACCGATTCCTGAGAATACATTGGAGGGCATCAAAGCGGCGCTCCTTCGCGGCGAGAAGATCAAGGCCGTAAATTTGTATCGGGAGAACACGAAAGTGGGGTTGGCCGAGGCCAAAGCGGCGGTCGAAAAGCTCGAAGATGAACTTCGCGGGGAAACGCCAGAGAAGTTCGCGGCCTCCGCGGGAATTCTGGCGGACGGTTCCTTCTGCCTGGATCGCAATGTGAAGTCTTTTCGGCTGAGTGATTTCTTGTTTCCCAGCAATTTCGGACTGCGTCAGGTGCCGCTGTTGATCGGTTTGTATGTGGTCTTTTCCGCCATCGTGGTCGGGCTTACGTTCCTGCTGAAACTCTTCCCTCCAATCGTGCGCTTCACGATCCTTGGGTTTGTCGTTGGCTGCGATGTCGGAATCCTGATTGGAAAATGGAGTTCCCGCCAGGCCAAATCTGCGCGACTTCCTCGAAGCCAGTCCGATGTCCCCTGATGCCAGAGACGAAAACTTAGCAGCAGAACTGGCGGCGCGGCAGCATCGCCCTACTGTTGGCGGGTCTGCGCTGCCGCGCGGCCGTTCCACCCACACTCATCAGGAGTTGGTTTACAACCTTCTGAAGCTGGCCGAAAAGCAGTTCGTCACGTGGCCGCTCTTTTGTTGTGCTCCTCCCACTTGCGCTGACTTTTTTGAATTTACAGTCTCACCGCGTCGCCTAGCCTAAAGGACAATTCGACCAACCCGACCTTCGCATGAAACAAACCCGACGATCCTTTCTCGCCGCCGCTGCGCTAACCGGCACGGGCCTTACTCTCGCCACCGCCAACCCCGCCGCCGCCGCCGCGGCCGCGCCAAGAAAGCGCATCAAACTTGGCATCTCGACCTATTCCTACTGGCACTTCAAGACCGCCAAGGTCCCCATCGAGACCGTCATCGAAAAGTCCGCCGACATCGGCGTTGAAGGCGTGGATATTCTTCATCGCCAGATGGACCTTGAGGAGAAAGCGCCGCTGGATGCCGCGGGCCGCGCCTACCTCCGCAAGCTCAAGCGCCACGCCTTCCGGAATGGCATTGACCTGATCTGCGTCTCCACGCACCAGAGCTTCGTCAATCCGAAGCCGGAGGAGATTACGAAGAACGTCGAGCACACCCAGAAATGCATCGAGATCGCGTACGAACTGGGCGTGCCGTGCATCCGCATCAACACGGGGCGTTGGAACCGCGTGGACTTCGACACCTTGATGGCCCAGCGCGGCATCGAGGACCCGCTACCCGGTTACACCGAGAAGGACGGCTTCAAGTGGTGCATTGACGGCATCCAACGCTGCCTCGCCAAAGCGGAGGACTGCGGTGTCATCCTCGCGCTCGAAAATCATTGGGGACTGGCCCGCACGCCGGAGGGATTATTGCGCATCCTCGACGCGCTTCCATCGCCATGGCTCGGCGCGCTCATGGACACCGGCAATTTCCTTGAAAATCCATACGAGAAGTTGCGCATGATGGCGGCGAAGACCGTATTCGTGCAGGCCAAGACCTACCACGGTGGCGGTGAATGGTACACGCTCGAACTCGACTACAAGCGCATCGCGAAAATCCTCGCCGATGCCGCCTACACCGGCTACGTCTCGCTGGAGATGGAAGGCAAGGAAGACCCGGACGTGGCCGTGCCGAAGAGCATCGCGATGCTGCGGAAGGTGTTTTGAAGATCGAACGATGTGCGCCCAGCAGGCAATACCGCCTGTCGCTCCTCGACTTCTTCCAGTGAAGAAACACGAACCAGACGTCAACGACTGGTTGGACGGACAGGTCGCGCTGAAAATCGAGCCAGGT
>JANXWY010000468.1 GCA_025350905.1 Verrucomicrobiota bacterium | reverse complement strand
CCGTGACCAAACCTTGACTCCTGTCGGACACCCCATTATCACTCCCGCAGAGCGTCGCTTCGCTCCGACAACTGTCCGACAGCCCCGGAATGGTGTCCGACATGAATTGGAACAGGTGTCCGATATCATCGGAATCCGCACTTTCTTCAGGTAAATCCATTTGGTGGCTCAACCAAGTGTTCCCGCCTAGTCCGAAGAGTTTCTCAAGTTGGCCGGACTTTCAACTGATGTAGTAAATTACGTTGGCGGGCCTTTCCTCAGCTTTTGATCAATCAACAGACTCTTTTGTTCCTTTGCCAAAGATTTGTTCCCAATGTGAGGCATTCGGATCAGCTCTCAGCACGTCCGCACCACAATGTGGGAAGGTGAAGGTTCCCTGTTTAAATTATTGTGTATGCCATCACGTGTTTTGCTGTAGTACATAGCATGGGCCTTGGTGCAGTGCTTTGTCGTCACCGCAAAAGGCACAACTCACAGTCCGGCGACAAGGTGTGGGATAACGTCGATAGATCGAGGATTTAATATGGCAAATGCAGACAAGCCGATGTTGGTTGAGCAGTGGTCGAAGAGTCTGAAGCCGCAAAAGGCTCAGCGTACGGCTAAAGGCTTTGAGTTGGTTTTAGCCAGCCTCGAGCTGTCCCCAGCGATTGCGCGTTCGATCAAGTTGCGTCGAACCAAGAGAGTTGTGGAATTGGTTGCTATAGGCAATGACTTCGGAACGCGAGTTTTCCCACCCGCCGTAAAGTCCGTCAGTTTGGCGCGGGCCAGACGAATCGAGTTCGAGGAGCCTATAGGACTGCGTCCCAAGCACCTTGACTTTCGGCCCATTCCAAAAGAGCTTCCCAAAACACTTCGGCAACCGAATCGCATCCGTCGTTACGATTTGAAATTGGATAAGGACGCGGGCCTGCCAACAAACATCTTTGCACCGGACGATCGTTTCACTTTTTCCGATACGGCGTTCCCATGGAGCACCTGTGGACGCGTTGATACGGCTGCCGGCTTCGGGTCCGGCGTCATGATCGGACCGCGCCATCTGTTGACTGCCAGCCATGTGGTTAACTGGGGGGCCGGCAATACGGCGGGCTGGTTGAAATTCACACCATTGTTCTTTGATGGTAATGAGCCCTTCGGACACGCTTTCGCCACGACGATCTACTCGTGGAACAAAGCGAATCCCTCCGATGGAATTAGCGCTGATGAATGCGCGTTTGACTATGTGGTCTGTGTTTTGGAGGCCCGAATGGGCGACGTGACGGGCTGGATGGGCTCGCGAGGCTATTCCACCGACTGGAATGGCGGCAATTTTTGGGGGCACGTTGGCTACCCGACAGACCTCGCCAGCGGTTCGCGTCCGGCTTTTATTGGTTATCAGGCGATGGACTCCACGTTTACGCGCACTATCGGTGGACGTGATTCATTCGGCATCAAACACCGCATTGATGTTATCCCAGGGCAGTCTGGTGGACCGTACTTTGGCTGGTGGGATACTGAACCCTGGCCTCGGGTTATTTCCACCCAGAGTGCGCATCAATGGGGCGGAGCCACTGGTCCCAACACCTGCGGAGGTGGCAATCCGCTGCCCGAACTCATCAACTTTGCCCGAACCGCTGAACCCTAGAAATTAATTGTTCACGGTTGCCAGCTTCGGCAAATGCTCACTCCTTCAAGGATATTTCTTGTCTGCTATCGTTAACTGGTTCGCCAATCGGTTTGATAGGAAACCCAAACTCCTTTCTGAAGTGAGCGTATATGAGTGCGGCGGCACGCATCGCTTTGAATTGGAAGGCGCGAACATCGTCCTGTTCCCCGCACAGAGTAGGACAAGCCGGGCCGAATGAGTCATTTGACCCTTGTGGCCGGCGGATATTTTCTGGTTCGATTGGCACCTTTTGATCAATGGCAGGGACGAGGGCAGTTTCCAGCAGGAAGAACGGTTTGCGGGCTTCAACTATGAGGATTTTGCCTCTTAATGTTAGGTTCGAACCTATCGTTGATACGATCTCCTTTTTAGTCTCGAAAGTGCCCTTGGCAAACTGCTGCTGCGCGGTGCTGGCAAATTCAAACGTTTTTTCGGATTTTTGCAAACACGTGTCCATCTGCCGGCCAACGTCTTCACCGGCCCCCTCCAGTCCGGCTTTCTCCTTCATCAATGCCATTCGTTGGCGGGTGTATTCTTCATCCGACAATTGGCTGCCGTCAGTATTCGCCGCCGAGGTTTTCAGTTTAACCAGGTTGCCAATTCTCACGAGGCAATCGTCATGGGCTTTCTGGCGCGACTGAACAGTTACCTGGAGATTCCGAGATACCAGTTCATGTAATTCCCGGAGATATTTGAGCCCCCAAGCCTTGAACTGTTCGGAGATTTGTATTCTTGCGAGATAACAATCGATCTGTCTTTCCAGTTCCGTCCCGCTGACAGATTTTTGGGAACAAGCGGGGTGTTTGCTTTTGCCGCAATGATAATAGGTATAATGGAGAAAGAGGGGCTTGGTCATCGTGTCAATCCTCGTCTTACAACGCGGGCAGGTATCCCGCTTGCGATAGGCAAACTTGAAGTGGCAATGGCCGCACATGACCTGGTGCTTTTCTTCAGCGGTCACCATCCCCCGACATTCACCGCATTGGATCAAACCAGTGAACGGGAACACCCCGTGAGTGCGGGGTCGGGGACTGCCTTTGCGGCCCAGATATATTTGCACTTGATCATATTCCGCCTCGGTAATCATGGGCGTGTGTTTCCCACGATACCAGAGCCCGCTGCCTTGTGGGGATTCAAATTCTCCGTAATAGAACCGGCGGTTGAAAATCCGGTAGATGGCGCTTCGTCCGAGAGTGATACCCCCGGTCTTCCGGGTTGACCGGGTGCGGAAGCCCCACTCTCGGTTCGCAATGCTCGCAATTTGTGGTGGGGTGTATAGCCCGGTCAGCATCAAGTCCCACATCCGGCGAATCAATGCAAAACGCTCCGGATCGGGGATTATAATGTTTTCACCTGTCTGCTTGTCGGTATGGTTCAAATAGCCCACTGGCGCCACCCCGGAATACCACCCATTTTCGATCTTGGTTTTGAGCCCGCGCTTCACATTTTTGCTCAAGTCATCCACGTATTTCTGGGCCATCCCGAATTCGATATACATGAGGATGATGTTGTCATCCTCCCGGGCATAACTTTGAGCCAGGGTCATGACTTTGATGCCATGTTGCTTGATCGCCCAGATGATAGCACCGCCATCAATGGGGTTACGCGCCAGGCGATCCAGTTTCCAGCAGATAATGCCGGCCGCTTCACCCCGGTAGAGTCGTTGCATCATTTGATTGAATACCGGACGGCCTGGTTCTTTGGCCGATTTGGACTCCGAGAAAATCTCCGCCACCGGCACATTGAGCTTGGCGGAAAACGCCTCCAATTCACGATTTTGGGATTCAATGGAAAGAACCTGCCGGTCTTCGGCTTCAGAGGATTTGCGGCAATAAATGAAGTATCCAGGCATGGGGAATTCTTTTAACGAAGCGGAGCGGTGAACCCTTCGGGAGCGTACATTATGCTAACGTACCCCAAATTGTACGTCAAAAGTGCGGCTAGTGAGGGAGCGTTTTGTTCGGGGTTTCGTCCTTATGAGGCTGGTGCGCAGATTGACGCGCTAAACCGGACAAATAAATTCGAGTACGATGGTTTGGGTCGTCGCACCAAACGCACGTTGCCGGGTAATCAGGTGGAAACCTTAGGCTATGATCTCGCCGGCAACCTAATTTCACAGACCAATTTCAACGGGGTGATCATCTCGAGTCAATACGATGCGCTCAGCCGGTTGACCAACCGGATTTCGGTCAATGGTTATCAGGTCAGTTACAGCTACACCACCAACGGCCAGCGGCAGACGATGGTGGATGGCAGTGGCACCAGCTCCTACTTTTATGATGTGCGCGACCGACTGCTCGCCAACACGACGCTGGCGGGCACCCTGAATTATTTGTATGACGCGAACGGAAACATCACAAACATCACCTCGTCCACCGCCAGTGGCACGTCGGTCACTTATCAATACGACGCGCTCAACCGGCTGACCAACGTGATTGATGCCCGCTTGACCGGCACGCAGAACACGGCCTATCGTTTCGACGTGTTAGGCAACTTGCAGAGTTTCACGTACCCGAACAGCGTGACCAATCGTTATCAATATGATTCCTTGAACCGGCTGACGAACCTGACGTGGAAACTGACCACGACGTCCTTGGGAGATTTTAGTTACCAATTAAAGCTGGGAGGAACGCGGACGAACATGGCCGAGACCGTCAACACGGTGAGCCGCACCAATCGTTGGGTGTATGATCCGCTTTACCGCCTGACCAACGAGGTGTTGCTGGCTGCCAGTGGCAGCGGCACCAACACCTACACGTACGACGACGTCGGCAACCGGCTGACGCGGAGCGTGGTCGGCTTTAGCTCACCCTTCACCGCTCCAACGAACCAGACCTTCAATTTCGACAACAGTGACCGCTTGGACAACGACGGCACCGCCAGCACCGCCAGCACCCTGTTCGATGCCAACGGCAACACCACCAGTTACGCGGGTACGTTCCGCTACGACGTGGAGAACCGGCTGACCAATGCGAACAACGGGGCCGTAATTATCACATACAATGGAGACGGCCAGCGCGTGAAGAAGGTCACGCCCACCAAGACCATTCTCTATCTGGTGGACACCCGCAACCCCAGCGGTTACCCACAAGTGTTGGAAGAGTTGTCAGTTTCGGGCGGCAATACGAATTTGAGTTGCGCCTACACGTATGGTTTGGATTTGATCAGCCAACGACAGCCGACCGTGGCGACCAATTTTTACGGATATGATGGTCTCGGGAGTGTGCGCTTCCTGCTTACACTCGCTGGCGGCGTTGGCAATACCTACGTTTACGACGCCTATGGGTCGCTCTTGAATTCGACCGGAACGATTGCCAATAACTATCGTTACACGGGCGAGCAGTATGACAGCGACTTAGGCTTCTATTATCTCCGCGCCCGTTACCTCGATCAAAACATTGGTCGGTTTCAGAACATGGACACATTCGAAGGCTCACAGTCTGATCCGCTGAGCCTCCATAAATACCTCTATTGCCAAAGTAATCCGGCAAATCTTACTGATCCCAGCGGGCATGATGCTGTGGGAGAAGCAATCGGTATTCCGATTAACCTAATTATTCCAGGATCATCCACCGTACTTAGTTACGTAAGGCGAGGAACGGTTTTCTATGACTCGAGCAAACCACAGTTGCCAGATCTGAACAGCCCTCACCTAGTTGCAAACTATCATTCGATTTTAATCAAAAATGCGAGCGCAAACCTCGACACGATATTCACGGAATTAACACAAATGAATGTAGATGGGGCATCAGCTAGTCCAGTGCCCGTCACCGGAGTTGGTCAGAACATCAAGTGGCGCATTACCTCTGGGCCTGGCTTTTTTGGACAGGATAGTTTTTATGTATCTACTACTAAATTCCAAAATCATTCTGGCCAAGATGGGCCAACGGATCACTTTTTCGCGGTTGTCACAATGGGTGGTCATCCATTACGAGGCTGGCGCTTTTGGAGAGTGTACAAAACGGGAGATGGCATTGTTGTCGAAACTGGTGCTGTAGATGAGCCGAATGGGCCAATTAATCGAATTAAAGCAAATGCAGGCGGAAACGATGCAATCCTCCAATTATGGATGAGCCTTCTGCAAAAAACAAAAACCGTTGCAGGAGGAACGCTCGATTCTTCTGGTAATAATATTCAAGGTAAATTTGATAATAGTAAAAAGGCTGAGTTTATTAAATTATTGCAGTGAAAAAAAAGTATGCAATTTCTGCGCTGATTGGGACCGCCATTATTTCCTGTGTCATTCTTCTTTTGGTCAAGAGGCAGTATTTCGTGAAGGCTGAACTCATGAACAATCTGGAAGTGATATGGAATGATAAAGAGGCGTTCATAAAGGTTGGTATACAAAATAGCGGCGTCGCTGGCTCGCTTCCTCGATTGATTTGGCGTGAACTTTTAGCTTTTGTATCTTTTAAGGCAGATCTGGTTCGGGAGGATATGATAGTATGGCATGTTGAAGACGGTGTGACAAAACGGCACCATTTCACGGGATTTCAATCAGGGGGAGGGATGTTTCCGTATGGCGGCAATATTTACTATACAGTGGGCGTGGACAACCTTGCGGATTGGCCAGCTTTATGGCGCTGGAAAGAATCCTCCTTTGAACAACTCGATAAATCAAATGCCAAAACTATAATGGCTACTTTCTCGATTTTAGATGAGGTAATTGCTCGCGAAGGGTGGCATGAGAGAAAAATTTATTTTACTGATAATAAGGTGGCTGTCCAAATGCGTTTAGGAACAAATAATGTCGTGTTGGTGGTGGAGGGGAAAAATTTAGAAAATTCTCAAATGAAGGTTGTTCGACTGCTTACAGATTCTACAACCCAAGCGCTAATTAAGACTGATAGCTCATACAATTGGGTGGATAGGAAGGAATATTCAGAATTAGCAAAATGAAAATTTCCGGCCTGGTCTGCGCGAAAGGAGGTCGGCCACCGCTCCCAACCCCACATACTTTCAGGTTGTAGATAAAGCCCTTCTCGGCCTACGATTCGCCCCAATGTGGCTACGAGAAATCGCTATTTGCCGTTGTGTAATACCCAACAGTGCTACTCTCCCCCGGGGGGAGGGAACAGCAGTTGGGAGTCTTCTAATTTGCGAAGGCGCATCCGGCAAATCCAGTCGCAGGCTTGCGAATGAGACGGCATCGAATTCACCCTCTCCTGGGGGAGAGGGCCGGGATGCGGGCGGTTCAAAGCACCATCTCATATCTTCGTCCTCTTCGCGGCCGGGGCGGAGGCCGGCGCTCCGCTCATCAGCGGAACAGGCTCTTCGCCTTTGCAAAAAAGCTGCGGCTGATCGGGTTCACGTTTTCGTCGCACGACTCGGCAAATTCCTGAAGCTTCGCCTTCTGCACGCTGCTGAGGTGCGCCGGCACTTCGACGCTGATGCGCACATGTAAGTCTCCATGTCCGTAACCCTGCAGATTTTTCACGCCTTTGCCGCGCAACCGAAACACGGTGCCCGGTTGCGTGCCGGCCGGAATCTTGATCGTGGTCTTTTCTTTCAGCGTTGGGACTTCAATCTCGGTGCCGAGGGTGGCCTGGACAAAACTGACCGGGACTTCGCACAGCAAGTCATCCCCATCGCGTTGAAAAATCTCGTGCGCCTTGAGGTGGAGCACCACATAAAGGTCGCCGGCGGGGCCACCGCGCAAACCGGCTTCACCATTGCCGGACGAGCGCAGGCGCGCCCCGGTGTCCACGCCGGCCGGAATGCGGAGCGTGATTTTCGAAGCGTGATCCCGCCGGCCGGTGCCGCGACACGTTTTGCACGGCCGCTCGATCAGACGCCCGGCGCCGGCGCATTGCGGACACGTCTGCGCAATGCTGAAAATACCACGCGAACTGATGACCTGCCCGCGGCCGTTGCACGTTCCGCAAGTGCGGGTTTTTGCGCCGGCTTCACTGCCGGTCCCGTCGCACCCATCACAGCGTTCAGGTTTGGTAACGGAAATCTCCTTTTCGCAGCCGAGCGCCCCTTCCTCGAAGCCAATCTCCAAGTCGTAGCGCAGGTCGTTGCCCCGCTGCGGCTGGGTGGGGTCGGCGCGGCCGCCGCCAAAAAATTCGTCGAAGATGCTCCCGCCGCCGCCGCCGCCGCCGAAGACTTCCCGGAAGATGTCGAACGGATCGTGAAAACCGCCCGCCCCGGCCCGGCCGGCGCGGGCGCGGGCATCAAAGGCACTGTGTCCGTACTGATCATAGGCGGCGCGTTTCTGCGCGTCGCTCAGCGCTTCGTAGGCTTCGCCGAGCTCCTTGAATTTTTCCTCGGCGGCCTTGTCCCCCGGATTTTTATCGGGATGATATTTGACCGCCATCTTGCGGTAGGCCTTTTTTATTTCTTCGGCGGGTGTATTTTTTTCGACCCCGAGGATCTCGTAATAATCTCGTTTCGCCATGGTTTTTAAGCGGGAGGTG
>JANXWY010000409.1 GCA_025350905.1 Verrucomicrobiota bacterium | reverse complement strand
AGCGCAAGCAAGCGGATGCGGCGCTGAGGGCGAGTGAAGCCCGCCTCCACGCCATTTTCGAACAAGCCGCAGTCGGTATCGCCCAAGTGGCCCCGGACGGTCGCTGGCTGGATGTGAACCAACGGTTGTGCGCGATCTTCGGCTATTCTCGGGACGAACTGCTGGCCTGCGATTTTCAGAGCCTCACCGATCCTGACGACTTGGAAGCGGACCTGGAATTCGTGCGCCAGATGCTCGCCGGCCGGATTAGCAATTACGCCATGGAAAAGCGTTACCGGCGCAAGGACGGCCAACTCATCTGGGCCCAACTGACGGTGTCCCTGGTCTGCGACGCTGCGGGCACGCCGGCCTATTTCATCTCGGTGGTGGAAGATATTTCCGCACGGAAGCGAATGGAAGCGGAGCTGCGGCAGAGCGAAAACTTCAATCGTTGCGTCATGGATGCGCTCACGAACCACATCGCGGTCATGAACGAGCACGGCACGATCCTGGCCGTGAATGAAGCGTGGCGACAATTCGCCCGGGCAAATGGCGGCGATGCCGCGTCGTATTACGTCGGCGCCAATTACTTGACCGTTTGTCGGGAGTCACCCCACCCAGTCCAAAATCCACTGGTGGAGACCATCCTCCAGGGTTTGCTCACGGTCCTGCGCGGAGAGCGGGCGCAGTTTGCGTTCGAATATCCCTGCGACTCCGTCGAGGAACCGCGGTGGTTCAACCTGCGCGCCACCCGTTTTCCCGGCGCTGGCCCCGTCCGCGTGGTCGTCGCCCATGAGAATATCAGTGAGCGCAAGCGCGCGGAAGCGGCACTGGGCGAGAGTGAAGTCCGGCTGCGCTTGTCGGTCCACGCGGCCAATATCGGCTTGTGGGACTGGCAATTGGGCACCGACCACGTGTATTTCTCCCCCGAATGGAAAAGTCAGCTGGGGTACGCGGAGGCAGAAATTCCCAACCGCTACAAGGAATGGATCGGCCGCCTGCATCCGGCGGACGCCAAACCCGCGGCGCGAAAGTTCAAGGCGTTCATCGCCAACCCCCAAGGCCGCTACGAATCCGAATACCGCCTGCGCCACAAGGACGGATCGTACCGCTGGATTCATTCGCTCGGCGACGTGTCGCGCGATGCCGCGGGCAAAATCGTGCGCATGTTGGGCTGTCACCTCGACATCACCGAGTCCAAGCAGGCGGAGGCAGCGCTACGGACAAGCGAACGCTTCAGTCGGAGCGTGCTCGACTCCCTCACGGCGCACATTGCCGTGATGGATGAGCACGGCACGATCGTCGCGGTGAACGAGGCGTGGAGAAGATTCGCCCGGAAGCACGGTCAGGGGGACCCAACCGATTATGTCGGCGCCAATTATCTGGCGGTTTCCCAGGAACTCGTCCAGCGCGGGCAGGAGGAACGGCTGGACGTTGCTTTCCGCGGCTTGCTCGCTGTCATGCGCGGCGAACAGGCCAGGTTCACCGTGGAATATCCCCGTCAAGCTCCGGACGAACCCCAGTGGTTCAACCTGCGCGCCACCCGCTTTCTCGGCGAAGGCCCGGTCCGGGTGGTGGTCGCGCATGAAGATATCACCGAGCGTAAACGGGCTGAGGAAAACCAGCGGGCCAGTGAACTCCGCTATCGTGCCCTCTTCGAAAACATGATGGATGCCTGCGCGTACTGCGAGATGGTCTACGAGCACGGCCGGCCGCACGACTTCATCTACCTCGCGGTCAACACGGCCTTTAAAGTCCTGACCGGCCGGACCGAGGTCGAGGGGAAACCCGTGACCGAGGTTTTTCCCAACCTGCGGGAGACGAATCCAGAGCTGTTTGAAACGTACGGCCGCGTGGCGCGGTCGGGCCGGGCGGAACGCCTCGAGCTCTTTGTTCTGCCGCTCAAGGCGTGGCTGGCCATCGGGGTCTATAGCCCGCAGCCCGGATTCTTTGTCGCCTCGCTGCATGACATCACCAATCGGAAACGGGCGGCCCAAGCCCTCTACGAGAGCGAACATCGCTTCCTCCAGCTGGCGGAAAACATCAACGAGGTGTTCTGGCTGCGCGAGGCCGCCACGAACGCCCTGCTGTACGTGAGCCCCGGCTACGAGCCGCTCTGGCGCCAAACCTGCAACTCCCTCTACGCGGCGCGTCCGTCCTGGCTGGAAACCATCCACCCGGAGGATCGCGAACGCATTGCGCGCGCCATGGTGCAATCCACGACGAAGGCGCAGGACGAGCAATTTCGCATCGTCTGGCCCGATCGCACCATTCGTTGGATTCGCGATCGCTCGTTCCCGATCCGCAATGATGCGGGGGCCGTGTACCGGATTGCCGGCGTGGCGGAGGACGTCACCGCGCAACATGAGGTGGAAGCCATGATGCACGAACGCCTCCGGCTGGAAGCCCAACTTTCCAAACTGGTCGCGAACGTGCCCGGGACGGTCTTTTCCTTCCGGCTCAAGCCCAACGGCAGCACTTCCCTGCCCTACACGAGTCCGCAGTTCGCAGAAATGTTTGCCGTGGATCCGGCCATCGTGGTCCGCGATGCGGAAGCCATTTTCAACCGGTTGCATCCGGAGGATAAAGCGAAGTTTCAAGCCAGCTTCGAGGTCTCGGCCCAAACCTTGGCCCCCTGGAATTGTGTGGCCCGGGTCGGCGATCCCCAGGCCGGCTATCGCTGGATTGAAGGCCGTTCGTCACCGGAACGCGAAGCGGACGGGAGCATTCTGTGGCATGGCTTGCTGTTGGACATCACCGAGCGCATCCATTCGGAGGCCCGGCTGAAAACCCTGACGGAGCAGTTGCGGTTGCTCGCGGCCAACCTGAATACGACTCGCGAGGAGGAGCGGGGCAGCCTAGCGCGGGAAATGCACGACGTGGTGGCGCAGGAAATGATTCGGTTGAAAATGGACCTCAGTCAGATGCAGCGCCACGTGGCCCGGACGGGAACGGAAATCGCCCGCCAAACGCTGCTCGAACAACTGGCCGCCGCCATTCAACTGACCGACAAATCGCTGAGTTCCGTGCAGGAAATCGCTACCGGTTTGCGCCCGGTGGTGCTCGACAGCCTGGGCCTGAGCGCTTCCATCCAATGGCAGGCCGACGAATTTTCCAAGCGGACGAAGATCCCCTGCCAGGTCACCGTCCCGGCCACGGACCAGCTGCTAGACCATGCGGTCGCGACCGCGCTCTTTCGGATCCTGCAGGAAGCGTTGACGAATGTGGAGCGCCACGCGAACGCCACGCGCGTGGAGATCTGCCTGCAAAGTCAGGACGGACAGGTGCTCCTCGCCGTCCAGGATAACGGTCGCGGCATGCAGGAGCACAATTTTACGGATCCCACTTCCATCGGAATTCTGGGTATGCACGAACGCGCCCTTATGCTCGGGGCGCAACTTGGAATCACAAGCCAGCCGGGCTGCGGCACCACGGTCCAAGTGAGTCTGCAGCTGAACCTGGAGAGTCCTTAAAAGAAAAACCCATATGACCCGAATTCTGATCGCCGACGACCACATGCTGGTCCGCGAAGGCCTACGTCAACTCCTGGCCGAGGAATTTCCCAATGCCCAACTGGGCGAGGTGGGCACGACCGAGGAAACGCTGGAGCAATTGCGGCGCAAGCCGTGGGATGTGCTGCTGCTGGATATTTTCATGCCCGGCCGCAGCGGGCTCGAGGTGTTGGAGGAGGTGCGGCGGCATTGGCCTGCACTCGCGGTGCTGGTGATCAGCAGTGCCCCCGAGGAACAATTGGCCGTGCGTGTGCTCAAATTAGGCGCCGCCGGCTATCTCAATAAGCGCGTGGCCGCCGAGGAACTGGTTCAGGCCGTGAAGAAGGTTCGGGCGGGGGGCCGCTATATCGGCGAGGCGCTGGCCGAAAAGCTGGCGGCGGAAATTGGCGGGAGCTCGATCCTGCCCCACGAAAAATTATCGGAGCGGGAATTTGAAGTGATGGGGCTCATCGTCGCCGGCCGCACCCTCAAGGAGATCGCGGCGGAACTTTCGTTGAGCGTCAAGACCGTCAGCACCTTTCACACGCGCATCTGGGAAAAGCTCCATGTGCAGAATGATGTGGCCGTGGTGCGCTACGCGGTCGAGCACGGATTGCTGGAATGCCAGGTGACCCCACCCGCGGCGCCCGCCGCACCCGCGCCGCGCAATCGTCGCCGCGTGTAGGCCGCCGCCTACAAGCGCATCAGCCATCCTCCCATAGGGTCCGCCCGGCGGATGGGCTTAGAATTTCTCCCATGAGAAAGAGCCCTGCTTCGCGGTGCGCTCCGTTTTGTGCTTCGACCGTAATTTCCGCAGGACTCATCGCCCGGTCCTTAGGGAAGCGGCCAGACGCCCACGCGCCAAATTTCACGACCCCGCCCGCCAGCTTGGCTGCCAAGGGCACGAACCGAATCGCCCCGGAGCCCGAACCATTTCCCATGCGATCGGAAGCGGATGGCCCAAGGTCAGCCGAAGCGTTTGCACAATTCCATCCGGAAATTTGCTTTGGGATCCGCGCTTGCCCCGCCTTGGCTGCAGCGGAAAGGAGAAGGCGTGGATTCCCATTCTGAATTCCGCCGCGCCGTCGGGCTCCGCCGGATCTCCCGCGCGGCCGCCGGGCTGAGCATCGGCGTGGGCGGGTTGGTCTTCCTAGGCTGGCTGTTCCACCTCCCGCAACTCAAGAGCATTTATCCCGCGTGGCCGGCCTTGAAGGCCAATTCCGCGGTTTGCTTTATCCTGTCCGGCCTGGCCTGGTGGTGGCTCGAGCCCGCGGCCCGCGGGGTGAAGGCCCGCCGCGCCGGGCGGGTGGCGGCGGGCGTGGTGGCCGGCATCGCCGCGCTCACCCTCGGCGAATATTTGTTTGATTGGAATTCGGGACTGGATGAATTCGTTTTCCCCGATCCCGGGCTGGGTTCGGCCGCAGCGCATCCGGGTCGGATTCCGCCTAACGCCGCGCTTTGCTTTCTCGCGCTCGGGGTCGCCTTGCTGGCGCGCGGATCAACGACGGGCGGTGCAAACCAACGCTTGTGGATCAAGAGCCTGGCGGCCACGGTCGCCATGGTCGGAATACTTTCGGTGCTGGGCCATGCGTTCGATGTGGGCGAGAGCTACCAGTGGCGGGGCTTCAGCCCCATCCCGATCCACGGCGCGGCGTTGTTCGTGGTGCTGGGACTCGGGATCTACGCGGGCAGCCTGCAGTTGGAGGAATGGACTTGGGCCCTGGAGAAGCGGGTATTGATCGCGATCGTTGCGGGCCTGAGCGTGTTGGGCTGCGTCAGTGCTTTGGTCTTCCGGAATATGGTTCTAGTCTCTGAGCTATTTCCTTTGCTCTGATTTTGGCCAATCGGGCTTCCAGATCCGCTCTGTCTTCTAACATCTGTCCCCTGTCCTCCCCTCC
>JANXWY010000401.1 GCA_025350905.1 Verrucomicrobiota bacterium | reverse complement strand
GGCGGTTCAAGACCGCCACCGAACCAGAACTGCGACGCCGAACCAAGCCGTCAGGCGAGTTTCGCGGGTCGCTTGACCATCATGCGCCGTCAGCAATCCGGGAAAATTGAAAACATCGCTTTATTCAGCGTCTCCTTAGGTCAGGGTGTACGGATGCGGAAGTAGCATTCGTTGGACGAGATGGAGCTGGTGGTTTCCACCGTCCAGTTCGCCGACTGAGCGGGAATATTAGTCAGGACATTCCAGTTGCCATTGGTGATTCTGTCGCGAAATTCGACCGCATAGGTGCGGTTGGATTGCGCGAGGAACGAGAATCGGATCTGATTTGCGGTCAGCGCCACCCCGAAAATCGTGGGCGGAAGGGGCGACGCCGGGGCCGTGTAATTGATGGTCAGTACCGGCGGGTGGCTGAGGTCGGTGCGCGAAGCAAAGCGGCGGATGGTGGCGGGCGTGGTTTCCGCCTCGCTTCGCAAGAGCCAGCCAAAATTGTTCGTCGGATGGTCGAACCAAAACTGCACGTCCGCAGCCAAAGCGGCCGAGGTGAAAGTGTACGACCCATCCCCGGCGACATTTAGGTTTGCGCTTGCCGTGGCGACGAAATCACCGCCCGGTACGGTCCACGCCGTATTCGGGCTTAGCCGCGCGTTCCAGGTGGCTTCACCAACCTGAGCCAAAGTGCCGCCGCCGCGATCGGAGCCGCTGCCTTCACCCCAGGCTCCGAGGACACGGTGGAGTTCGAACACCGAATCGCCTCCGCCGAAGGGGGTGGCAGTTACGGTCAAGGTCAGCGTTGCGGAGTTAACCGTAGCGCCCGCCGGAAGGGTGCCGCCGATTTCGAACCGCAACAGTCCGCGCGTGCTTCCACCTTGCCCGCGTCCGCCAGCGAGTATGGTTGAGCCGCCGCCCAGGTTATTATTCGGAAAAGCTTCTTGCAGGGTGGTGTCCGCCACGGCGATCAAATTGGTGACATCGGCGCGGAGGGAATGGGCGGCCGGTCCGAGAAATAAGGCGCACAGCCAGGTCGCCCCGAGCCGGCGGCCAGTGGCGGGTGTTGTCCGCTTCAGTTGCGGCAAAGGATTATTCATTCGTTTGCTTCCCCGGGTAGGATGATTAGCGCGGGATTTGGTTCCGGACGACAAAGAAATTCACGTCGCAACGGGAGTTTGACATTCGGCGGCCAAATGTGAAAATTCACCTCGGCGCATGCAGAATGTGCTCAGTAATATGGATTCGATTCGGCTATCGCCAAGTCAGAGTCGCCGCCGCAGCGCGGCGCGGCGGGGGTTCACACTGATCGAACTGCTGGTGGTCATCGTCCTGATCGCAATCCTGGCTTCGCTGCTGCTGCCGACGATGGGCCGGGCGCGGGCGCGAGCTCAAGGTTTCCAATGCCTCAACAACACGCGGCAACTCGTCCTCGCGTGGCATCTCTACTCGGATGACCATAATGGTCGGCTCGCCTACAACCTCGGGGGCGACGCCTCCCGGAAGACGGTCGTTAAGAAAACCAATCTGAACTGGGTGAACAGTTTCCTCACTTGGAATCTGGATGCCGATAATACCAATACCGCCACGCTCACGGAGACGGCCATGGGCATTTACGCCAATCGCACGGCCCAGATTTATCGTTGTCCCTCGGACCACGTGGTGAGTGCCAGTCAGCGGGAGGCAGGCTGGACCGGGCGGGTGCGGAGTTACTCGATGAACGCGATGGTGGGCGATGCGGGCGAGCTGACGGAAAAAGGCTTCAACCAAAACAATCCGCATTACCTCCAATTTTTCCGCCTGACCGACATCCCGCAACCGTCGGAAATCTTTGTTTTTCTCGACGAGCATCCGGACAGCATCAACGACGGCTATTTTCTCAACCAGTTTTACTCCCGGGAATGGGTGGACCTTCCGGCTTCGTATCACAATGGGGCGGCGTCCTTTGCCTTTGCCGACGGCCATGCCCAGTTGCAGCACTGGCGCAACGACAGCACCAAACCGCCGGCGTGCCCCGATGGGGCCGAACTGCCCTTGTCCATGGGCGAACAGCAAACCATCGATTTTCGCTGGGTGGTGCAGCACATGAGCGTGAAACCCTGACGAGCCCTTCGGGCGCGATGGCCGGCGGGGAAAAATTCCGGTTTTACTAGAGTCGGAGTCGGAGCGTCGCTTCGTCCAGACCCGCCAGGATGTAAACCTTTTCGTCGGCCAGCCAACTAGCCGTTACCCACTTGTTTACGGCCGCAAACTCCGTCGTATTCGTGAGCCGGAGGCCGGGTAAGGACTTGCGGTCGATCACGAACAGAAATAAATCGCTCTTCGTGCCCGGCGCGAGGGGACGGCCGGTACGAAAACAGACCATGGCCACTGGATTACCCTGCCAGTTAAGGACGCCACAGCCAACGCTCGGGGTCTGAGCCAGATTCTTGGGTAGCGCGTAATCCGCGTGCGCGGCGTTGCGCGCGAGATAGGCGCGAATTTGGGCCACGTCGTTCGTTTCCAGATCCATGCCATAGGTTCGCAAGGCCATGCGCACCATGCGGCTGCGATAGGAAGCGAAGTTGACTTCCGCCTGCGAGGGTCGCTGGCCGATCAGCCAAATGGATCCGACGGCGAGGAGAATGGCGAGCGCGGCCGCGGCCAGCCGGACGGGTTGTCGCCACCATTTCATCTCGACTTGCGATTTGTATTCGGAAAGGATCTGTTCTTTCAGGCCTTCCGGGACCGGCAACTGGTTGAACCGGGCGTGGATCGCGTTTTGCAGGGCGCAATGATGTTCAAACCACTGCGAGAGCTCGGCGTCCTGTCGGCAAAAGGCCCGCGCCGCGATTACTTCGGGGTCATGCAGGTCTTTGGCCCACGGGCGGAAGGTGAGCAATAATTGTTTGGCGTCTTGCGGAGTCACAATCGGGGCTTGGGTTTTTGCGGTGTCAAATCCCGGGCCAGCAGTTTTTGCATTTGACCGATGCCCCGGGAAATTCTCGACTTCACCGTACCCAACGGCAGTTCAAGAATTTCGGCGATCTCCTTATAGGAATGATCCTGCAGATAAAACAGCGCCACCGGGGCTTGGAAGGTTTCCTCCACGCGCCCGAGCGTCGTCAACACGAGCGCCGTGTCGAGTTGGCTGATCGCGCTGGGCAGGATGACGGGCAAGTCAACATCGGCCGCCTCAAGTTCGTGATGGGGAAAACGGACTTGCCGACGCCGCGATTCCAGGAATTGACGGTGCAGGGTGGTGAACAGCCAGGTCTTCACTTTTTCCGGGTCTCGCAATTGGTGGCCCTTCGTGGCCCAGACGCAGAAGGTCTGCTGCGTTAAATCGCAGGCGTCCGCCTCCGAGCGGGTCAGGCTGAAGGCGAATTGGTACAGGGGCTCGTAGTATCGAGCCACCAGTCCTTCAAAATCCCAGGCGGAAGCCATAGCGCGTCATCCCTAATACGAGCAACGAGAAGGGATTTGGTTCCCGCCGCCGCTCCGGGTGCTACTCTGGCGTGAGTGGACCGGAGATTCGAGCAGGAAAAAGGCGGACAGCTGGGAACCTTCGATCCCCGCGCGCGTCCTATTTGTGAATGAAGGAGCCCTCGCCAAAGCCCAATCCACGGCGCGGCGGCAAATCCCGCCGACCAACCGCGCGCGGGCGCTTGCCGGGAACGAAATGGTCATCCGCTCCGCGCCCGGTCCAGAAGATCACCGTGAGTTTCTGGCGGGGACAGGGCTGGGCCCAGCCATTGACCCGAGTTTAGTCTTTGCCGGCGAAACCTGCTCGTAACTCTGAAGCCTCGCTGGCAAAGTTGGGCAGGTTTGTTCCACCCGGATGATTTTTCGCGCGGCCTTTGAATGGCGGCGGCTCGTACACGATGATCCGCGCCCCAACCAGGACCAAGGTGCCGCGACGCCATTACCGCGTCCGGCAGGGCCGCCAAGCCTATCGGTTCGTAACGGCGGCGGCTTTGAGCATTTCCGTCACGATCGCGTCGGAAAGATCGCCGCCGATGGGGAAGCTCATTTGGAGTTCACCGTTCGCGTCGATGATCAAGGTGCGGAAGTTGTGATTATAGAAGCTGCCGTCGGGCGTGGCGGTGACATCCGAGGCTTGGGCCAGCTCAGAAATCTTGTCGGGGGGGCCGGTGATAAAACTCCAGTGCTGCGGATCGTAATGGTAACTCCCGGCATAGGCTTGTAAAACTGGCGGCGTGTCAAAAGCCGGGTCGAACGACACGGAAAGGAAATGCCAGTTGGTCGGCGCCGCCGGCAGCGCGGATAGCTTCTGGGATGCTTCCGCGAAATTCCGGGATAGGCGCGGGCAATATTCCGGGAGCGGACAGCGCGTGAAAATAAACGTGATGGCCAGCGCCTGGCCCTGGAACTGGCTCAATTTGACCGGCTGCCCGAGTTGGTTGGTGAACGCGTAATCCAGCAGCGTGTGCCGACTGGTGGTGGTCATTGCAGCGCTGGTCGTCACACTTAGGGGCGCGCCGCTGGGGGCGTCGTGCCGGATGGTTTTTACTATCTGATCAACCCAGCTTGCCTCCGGGCTGACCCATAGCCGGAAGCTGATTTCGTCGCCCACGCGCAACCCGGCCAGTTCATTGGTTTGGCGTACCTTGAACGACATCGTCATGGCGGGCATATAATTGGCAATCGCGTCGTGGGCGATAACCAGCCGGCCATCGTCCGGCGTCAACTCGCGCACGGTTCCGGTGGCGTTGAAGGCAAGATTTGTGGCCGGAGGAGTGCCGATCGTGGTCGCGGCATCTACCCGGCAACGACCAGCGGCAACCAGGATTCCCACGGCGACAACAGTGAACCAGGAACGGAATTCCATATTATTCCCGTTCGCTGATGCGTGCGCGGATGACCAGGGCCACGGTGGGTTCTTGCGGCGGAGAACTCACGGATTGGGCACGCAGACAACGCGATAGAGGTTGGGGACGCTGATGGCCGCGTTGTCGGTGAAGGTCACACTGTTGCTGGTGGCGGTGTTGGTGGCGAGGTCCGTGAAGGCGTTCAAACTCGCCCCGCGCTGAACGATATAACTCAGGCCGACGTTGGCGGTGTACGTGAACCGGAATTGGGTGGCCGACAATCGCTGCGGCGCGGTGATGACGATGGCCACCGGCGTGACGACCGTTACAGTTACCGCCGCCGAAGTATTGGTGGCCCCTTTGTTGTCCGTGGCCACGGCCGTCAAGGTGTAGCTGCCGACGGGAACGTTGCTGTTGGTCACGGCGTACGGCGCGGTGGGATCGTTGCCGACCAAGGTCAAGTTGCTGAAAAATTGAACATTCGTGACCGAGCCGTCGCTATCCGAGGCGTTGGCCTGAATGAGGCCGGTCCAAGGTGCGGCGAAGGTGACGCCGCTGGGTGGGTTCGTGATCGTAACCAAAGGGAGCTGATTGACCGCGTTCGAGACGATCACCGAGCCGGTAAAATCGTGAACGTTGCAGTAATAAGGGAAAGTGCCCGCGTTGGGAAACGTGTTGGTGAATGCGTACGGAACGTTGCGCACCCCCGAGTTCCACAGGCCGGAAGGGGCCCCTGGGCTCCCACTGGTGGTGGAATGCCCACTGTTGCCCCACGTCCACCTGACTGAGTCGTTCCGCTGAATTGCAACGTTCTTGGGACTGAACGAACTGCTCCCGACCGTGACCGTCGTCGTCGCCGCCCAGGCTCCCGGCTCAATGTTCCAGAACAACAGATTTAAGTTTAACAGCCCGAAATGGCATAGCCAACGCGTCTTGATCATAGGTCATCATTGCAAAGGTCGCAGCGATTCGGGAGCAGCCCTGATACCAAAATTCGATCTGACCTGGGAAAGTCTCCTCGGTTGGAGCCCGGGCCCGTTCGTTGAACGCCAAAGTTATGGTCGTGATCAAGCCCCTGCGCAACGGAATTTAGGTCCTCGCATCGGGGCCGAATCCGGGAACAAAACGCCGCCATAAGTCTCTTAGTTTCGTTGGGCAACGCCCGCGAGCCAATATTTAATCGTGAAAACCTATTCCATACTGCTGCTGTCGATTCTGGTGGGTGCCTTGGCTTCGGCGCCAGCGCAGACCAACAACGTGACCGGCGGCGATTTCGTGAACTACACCATCAATGGTCAGCCCGATCCGGCCTTCACTTTTCAGCGCGGCGTGACTTACGTCTTTGTCCTGAGTGGGATCACCTTCCACCCGTTTTGGATCAAGTCGACGCTGGCGGGGGACTTTTCCGGAGGCGTCGGCGCTTTTAACACTGGCGTGGTGAACAACGGCGCCACGGCAGGCAATCTAACGTTCACCGTGCCCGCCGATGCGCCGGACACACTTTTTTACCAGTGCGGCAGTCACTCGGCCATGGCTGGCACGATCAACATCGTCACCCCGCCTGCGCCGCCGACGGTCAAAATTGTTTTTATTCAAGTGGCCGACTTTATCACGCTCCAATCCACTGGCGCCAATGGCTGGAGTGCGATCCCCGAATTTCGCTGCGGCGTCGGCGACCCCACTTGGACGGTGGTTGCGAACTTTACCAATGTTCTGGCCAACGGCACGAATACCACCACCTTTCCCCGGCTGGAAGCTTTCTGCGGCGCGACCAACGTGGTGATCCGCGTTCGCAATCAGCAGCCTTAGTTTCTGCCTTGTTTCCGGCCCCACAATCGTGAGCATGGACCGCGCATGATCACGCTGCTCCTCGCCACCCGGAACGCGCACAAAATCTCCGAAATCCGCGCCATTCTGGGCGAACGATTTCGCTACCTCACGCTCCAGGATTTTCCCCAGTCGCCCGCCGTGATTGAAGATCAGGCGACCTTTGCCGGCAACGCGACCAAGAAAGCTACGCAGTTGGCGGGCTGGGGGGCCGCGCAAGACTTGTTCAAGGGAGCTCAAGACCCAAGATGGTTGGTCTTGGCGGACGATTCCGGTTTGGAGGTGGATGCGCTGGGCGGGCAGCCTGGAGT
This sequence comes from Verrucomicrobiota bacterium, assembly GCA_025350905.1. Classification (GTDB taxonomy): domain Bacteria; phylum Verrucomicrobiota; class Verrucomicrobiia; order Limisphaerales; family JADLHS01; genus JADLHS01. The sequence continues at coordinate 3,695 of JANXWY010000401.1, read as the reverse complement.
TCACTCCGCGCGATTCGCCGCGTTGGATTCCCGTTCCTCTGGCAATACCCCGGATGCGGACAACAACGCCAAGCTGCTGCGTCTACTCAAGGACGTACCACGGGAAGACCGTGCCGCTCGTTTCCGCTGCGTGCTTGCGTTGACGCCCGTGATGGAGTCGCCAGTGGAGAATGGGTCACCGGTTTGTTATGCGGACGAATTTACACTGCCGACCCGATTGTTCGACGGCGTGTGCGAAGGGCGGATACTATTCGCGGCGAGCGGACGGGGCGGATTTGGTTACGACCCGCTCTTTGCGCCGGAAGGCTTTGACCTGTCTTTCGCCGAGTTGGGCGAGGAAGTGAAAAACCGCATCAGTCACCGGGCGCTGGCGTTGGCAAGGCTCAAAGCCCACCTCGGCTCAACGGCGTGATTAGTGTTTCAGCCGGAAATACCCATTGGTTTCCGTTGAGAGATTGGTAACCACCGTTTCATAACCAACCAAGGCGGAGAAGTCGGTAACCGTCGACCAATTGTCGGGGACGAGGTTGGTGGTGGCTTGCAGTTGATAATCGGTGGCCCACGCCGGCCAGCGCAGAAGGTTGGTCGGGCCCGTGCGCGTCAGGTTGAGGCTGGGTTGAACGTCGGCGGGGGAAATCACCGTGGCTTCCGCACCCAGCACACTCTGCAGCGTGACATAAATCGGGTAGTGTCCGGAATTGGTGTAGGTATGCGAGCCGCGGACTTCCTTGAGCCCGATCGCGTTCGTCACGATCACGCCACTGTTGGTCGAGTTGTCGCCCCAATTGATCAGGGCATTGAAGCTGGCGGCCGCGCTGTTCGGAATGCCGTTGGTAAACGTGGCGAGCAATTGATTGGTGAAGGGCGCCAACGGTTGCGCAATGAAGTTCGTGCCAACCATCGTGATGGCCGTGTCTCCAACCGCAAACGTAACCGTCTGCAGGTCGTAATTCACGAAGCCGTCATCCGAGGCATAGGTTCGGATATGGATCGGTCCGGCATAGCCCGGGTTCGGTCCCACCGCCAGCGCCCCGTTCGTGTAGATGTTGGAGTTGGGGGCATTGGAGGCGGAAGTGGCATCCGCAAATTGCGCGTGGTAGTAGATCACTTTGCTATCAATATCTTGAGCCTGAATGAAATTGGTGGAGATCACGTTCATCGGGATCAACAGGTTGGTGATGGCGGGGGTTTTCAAAAACGCCGGGGCATTGTTGGCGCTGTCCGCGGCCGTCGTCGCCGTGAAGGCATTGGTCGTGCGCCCGCCCACGCCGTCGTCGGCCACGACTTGGATCGTTCCGGCGACCCCGGCGAGGTTGGTGCTCGTCAGGGTGATGGCCGTATCGGTCTGGTTCGGCACTAACGAAGCGTGCGTGATGATGACATCGCGGAGCGGACGGCTGTTCGCATCGGTCGGCGTGTTGAGCACATTGCTGAGCACGTTATACCCGCGCAGCAGCTGACCGAAAATCGTGTATTGCAAATCAAAGCCCCGTTGCGGCGCCGCGGTGACAAAAAACTGCGAGCCGTCGGTGTCAGATCCGGAATTGGCCGCACCCAGCTGGCCGCTGCCACTGAAGAGCGAACGCGGCTGCAGTTCGTCATCGTAGCGGAACACCGGGCCGCCGCTGCCATTGGTATCCGGGTCGCCCCCTTGAATAATGAAGTAGGGCACCAGCACCACCCGATGGAAGATCGTGTTGCTATTGTAAAATCCGCTCGTGGTCATGGCGGCGATGGCGTCCACCGTGCGCGGCGCGCGGTCGCGTAACAACAGGAACGTCATATCGCCGACGTTGGTCACGGTGGCCATTGCGCCGCGAAATGGCGTTTGAAACGCTCCCGCTGGATTCCCCGGCGCGACCTGCACCACGGACATTTTCCAGAACGGATTGTTGGTATGCTGTTCGATCGTGATCCGGTTGGTGCTGCTCGTGATGGTGTAGGTCAGCGGCTGGCCATTGGGCGATGCGGCGGTGACCGGGATCGTGAGGGATTTGCCGGCGGGAATATTGACGTTTGGCAACGGATCAATCATGGGCGCGCTCATGGCCAGGTTGACGGCCAGGACGAGCGGCAGAAAAGTATAGGACAGGCGCTGGTAACTCATAACAAGTGGTGAACCAATTCTGGTTGGGTTGGGTTGGGGAAATCAACGCGGTACTGGCAACTGGTCGTGGAGCAAACCGTTGCTCGCCACCATGCGGAGTTTGTTTCGTCCGCGAATCGGTTCCGTCCAGAATTTACCGCCGGCGCACTCGAGGATGAGGCCGCCCGCGGCGACGTCCCAGAGGCTCACACTGCGTTCGAGATAGGCGTCGTACCGGCCGCTCGCAACGTAGGCCACGCCGAGTGCCGCCGCGCCCATCATGCGCACCCGCCGCACCCGGCGCACGAGCCAGCCGAATTGCGGCAGCCCCCGTTCCAGATTGCCCCGGCTCTTCCCAAAGCCCATGGACACGATCGCCTCCTTCAGCGCGCGTCGATGGCTCACGTGAATCACGCGCCCGTTTAATCGCGCGGGCCTGCCGCGGATCGCGGTCCAAAGCTCCGCTTGGAACGGATCCAAGATCACGCCAACCAAGGTGTCATATTGCGGGTCCCGCCCGCCCGCCTTCCCTGACTTCAGGCTTTGGCCTTTAGACTTTAGACTTCGCCCCTGCAAGGCGATGGACACGCAGGCGTGCGGGATGCCGTAGGCGAAATTCACCGTGCCGTCAATCGGGTCCACCACCCAGCGATATTCCTCATTCACCGCTCCGGAATCACCTTCCTCGCCGAGTAGTGCGATTTGCGGGAACGCCGCGCGCAGGATTTTTTCGATCAGCTGCTGGCTGCGCACATCCAGTTCCAGCTTGATGTCATATGCGGTGGTCGCATTGACAACTTTGGGGGCGCGCAAGTTCGCGCGCATGAGTTGGCCGGCGGCGCGCGCGGCGCGAACGGCCGCCGCGAGGGCTTGGCGTTGTACTGATGGCTTCATCCGGAGTTGATCCTGCAAAAGAAACCGGTCGGGCGCGAGCCGAAGTTTTTCGACACGGATTCGTTCCACCTGGGAATGCAATTTATCCTTCGCTCCGCTCCGGGTTCACTACATTCCTTCCGGTGTCAGGCCGTACGGTCAAATCATTCCGCTCCAAACATTGAAAAACGATGAACCTCACTTTAGGCTGTAGGCCTTAATAATCCGGGCATAATTTTATGATCCGAAGCTCAACCATTTTTCTTCAGGGAGTCGTTGTGCTCCTCGGCCTCGGGGCGCTTGCCCTTATGCTTTGGGAACCCCACATCGAGGGCCGGAACGCGCACGCCACGCTCTTTCAAATATATTTCAACGATCCCTTTTTGGCGTATGCGTATCTGGCGTCCCTTCCGTTTTTCGCGGCGCTCTATCAGGCATTCAAATTGTTGGGATATGTCGGACAAAATACGGTATTCTCGCCCGGGGCCGTGAAAGCGTTGCGGACAATAAAATATTGCGCGCTATCCCTTATTGGTTTTGTTGTGGTCGGGGAAATCTTCATTATGCTAGACAACTCCGATGACCGGTCCGGCGGGGTTTTTATGGGCTTTCTCATCACCTTTGGTTCGATCGTGATGGCTGCTGCCGCGGCTGTGTTTGAAAGGCTTTTGCAAAATGTTCTGGCGACAAAATCCGAGAACGACTTAAAGGTATAACTAGTCTGGCAATCATTATT
>JANXWY010000399.1 GCA_025350905.1 Verrucomicrobiota bacterium | reverse complement strand
CGGGTAGGGTCATCATTCTGCGATGACCACCGGCCCGTGCAGGGCCGGAACGCCTTTTGAGGTGGCGCATCCGTATCCAAGACGTTGCACCGCTGGACGCGGCGCTGGACGGCGCAGCGCGCCATCCCTACCAGCTGTGATTGCACGAAGCCCAAAAAAATCAGTGCCCATTCCTGCCCATCCGTGGTACAAGCTTAACCATGAAAACCCAACTTTCCCGCCGCTCCGCGCTTCGCAAAGTTACCGGCGGTGCCGCCGCACTCGCCGTTGCCTCCAGTCTTTCTCATCGCCTCGGAGCCGCTGATCAAGCCGCGCCCAAACTCAAGGGTCATATCAATCACTCGGTTTGCAAATGGTGTTACGGCAAGATTCCCCTCGAAGAATTCTGCATCGCCGGCAAAGAAATCGGTCTCCAATCGGTTGAACTCCTCGAAGTAAAGGATTTCCCCACGCTCAAGAAGCATGGCCTTACCTGCGCCGTTGTGAGCGGCGTGCCCGGCGGTATCACTAGCGGACTCAATCGGGTCGAGAACCACGACAAGATCGTTGAGTTTATGGCGCAGACGCTGCCCGCCGTCGCTGAGTTCGGTTCACCAAACGTGATTTGTTTTTCCGGCAATCGCGCCGGCATGGATGACGAAAAAGGTTTGGCGAATTGCACGATCGGTTTGAAACGCATCGCGCCGCTCGCCGAGAAACACAAGGTCACCGTCATCATGGAATTGCTCAACAGCAAGGTGAACCACCCCGACTACATGTGTGACCACACGCGCTGGGGCGTGGAACTGGTCAAACAGGTCGGCTCCGAGCGGTTCAAACTGCTCTACGACATCTATCACATGCAAATCATGGACGGCGATGTTTGTGACACGATCAAACAGAACCACCAATCCATCGCGCACTATCATACCGGCGGCGTGCCGGGGCGGGGCGAGAGTGATGACACGCAGGAACTTCACTACCCACGCGTGATGCAGGCGATTCTGGATACCGGCTATAAAGGCTTCGTCGCCCAGGAATTTGTGCCCAAGCGTCCCGACGTGCTGGCTTCCCTCAAACAAGGCGTGCAGATTTGCGATGTGTAATCCCTTAGCAGCCGACGTCAGAAGGCTCATGATAAAAGATCAACGGGTGACTTCGTGGTCGATCAGCCAGTGACAATTTGAACCACGTTGCTGGGACGGTTGGGATTCTCAATCTATACAATTGGGTTCAGCGCCAGGAGCGCGACATATTTATAGCCATCACGCGGCTGTGAAATCATAGCTCCGTAGGAGCGACATCATCCGGGAGTATGCCGCTCCTACGGAGCTTGTGATTTGTGTGGGGCGGATTCTATAAACATGCCGCACCTACAGCGCTTTTTGATTTCGGTTTGGTCGTTCACTCACCCAATAGTAGAGTAGCCGCCGCTGCTCAAATCCGACAGGGGACGAGAAATCCATTCGATGGCGCGCAGTTCCGACACAACATCGCCGCGAAGACGTCTTGAAAACAAGGCGAAGTCTCTCACTTGGCCGTATCGAGAAAACCGAGAATTGTTTCAATAGCGTCCAAATTGGTGAGTGAATGGTAGGCAAGGATTTCCCCCTTTTTGTCGTTGAAGAAGAAAGAGGCCGGAGGAGCAAATGTCACCCCGTTCTGTTCAAAAAGACTTCTTAATTTATCATGCGTGCTTTCTTCACCGATGGCTTTGACCTGATGGTTCAGATTCTCCAGAAAGCCTGCGTTGATATTGTATCGTCGCTGGAAAAACTGGATGCCATTTGTGTTGGTTGTATTTGGTGTCGGCGACACGGATGCTGCGTTTAGAATGCGCAGGTCTTTTTCACGCATCTTGGCAACGTCAGATTGCTGTTGTCGTAATAATCCGATCTCTCCGCGTAATCGGAGCAGTTCATTTTTGTCCTTTTGCAGGCGCTCTAGTTCATCTGTGCTTGCCGTGGCCACAGGAAGCGCTGCATCGCGCTCGCTGGTCAGTGTTTCTTGTTGGGTAATTAGGTTTTGGTTCTCGATGCGCAGACGGTTTGTCTCGCGCTTTTGCACGAGGTGCGTTCCTGTGCCAGCAGCGAGGGCGGCAGCGACGATTGCGGCGATGGATTTAAGGTTGAGCCAGTTCATGGTTGTGTGTGTGGCGATGGTTGCAGTTGTGATTGTTCCGGCAAGAGCGGCGGCAGTTGAAATGGTGACGGCTAAACCAACCGGGGCGGTTTGGACGGCGTTGGCGGAGATGACAAGTGACAGAGCCGCCGCGGTGGTGCTGAGGCCGCGTCGGGAGATTAGTTCCCGCAGCTTGTCGAGCGCGCGCGCTACCCGCTTTTGAGCCGTGTCAGCGCTGACTCCCAACGCCAGGCCCACGGATCGTAAATCCTGGTTTCGGAAGAATCGCAACACCAGCGCGTCGTAGTCGGGTTCGCTCAATTCCGCCATGGATTCATCCAGCACCAAGCGGACGCAATCCCAATCCGGCGCGGTTTCAGGCTGGAGGTTTTGGGGTTGCATGGCTTGCCTTTCGCGGGAATGGCGGCGGAATTCATCCCGCCGCAGGTTGAGAGAGATGTTACGGGCGCTGCGGCACAACCAACCCGCCAGAGAGGCATCCCCGGCCAGCTTTCCAGACAAGGACCGGGCGCCGCGCGCCAGACCGAGGAACGCCTGTTGCGCCACGTCGGCGGCCACATCCGGCGAATCGACCTGCCGCAAAGCCGCGGAGTACACCAGATTGGTGTGGCGGTTTACGATTTCGGTAAACGCGCGTTCCACGCCGCGTTCAGCGTAGTCGCGGAGAAGTTTCGCGTCGGATTCTGCCTGCATCTCACCCAATTAATAACCAAAGGTGGCGAAATCCGACAAAGTTTTTATCGGCAATGGGGCAATATCATTTCAAGCGAATCGTGCCGGGAGATGGATTGCGCGTCGCCTGGCCCCAGGACGGCAACCAAGAACCAAGCAAAGCGAAGTCAGACTGCCGGGGTAGAGCAAGCGACCGAAACTCGTTAGCCCAACGACAGGAGTTTTCATAAATTGCGTGTGAGTGAACTGAGGCCGTGCCCCCCACCGGCAACCAAGGTCAATGGGCATCGGTTCGTTCTTCGACGCTGGAGACCTTCCACTCGCCGTCCAGTTTGACCATCGTCAGGATCGAGTAAGTTTTATCCGGCGCGCCCCCAAAGTGGGCTTGGAGAATCACCTGATCTTCCGACAAGGCCATTTTCTTTAGAATCTCGACGCCCGTAACATTCTGAACATTCTCCAGCAAGATGGCCTTCCGCTCCGCCTGGGATTTGTCCTTGAAATAAGCGTTTTCCACTTCCTGTCGCAACTCCGTGGTGCCGCTGGCCAGAACAGTATTGATGTCGCCGACGCTCTTGGCCCACATGAAGGACTTCATGGCCGCTTCCGGCGTGGCAAAGCCTTCGTAAGTCCAGGAGTCCCTTGGAAAGTTGGTGTACCCTTGCAAATCTTGCGCTACCTTTTCAGCCAAGATGCGCTCGGCGGAGTCCGATCCGGCGGGGAGCAGTTTGGCGAGCGCATTCGTTCGTTGCCGGAGCACTCCCACCTCGCCGCGCAGTCTGAGCAGTTCGCCGCCAGCGTCGCTCACGCTGGACGGTTCGCTGGCCAGCCTGGCCAGCCGGTTCGTTGCCGCATCGCGTTCCTGCTGGAGTAGCTGAATCTGTTCGGCGTACGCTTCCTGCATGCCCTGGTTCTGCTCGCGCCAATGGTTGGCCTGCCGCGTTTCGTAAATCCCGGTGCCAATGGCCGTGGCGAGGGCGACGGCGATCAGCGATTTTTGCAGAGTAGTCATGGCAATGGTGTTGAGGGTGGTGGTGAGGGTGGTTCCCGCCAGCGCGGCCGCGGTGGAGATCGTGAACGCCAATCCGACGGGCGCGGCTTGGACCCCATTCGCGGCGATGGCGACGACCAGTCCACTGGCCCCGACGGCGAGACCGCGTTTGGCAAAGCATTCGCGCAGGCGTTCCACGGCGCGGTTCACCCGTTTTTGGGCGGCCTCGTCACTGATGCCGAGCGTGATCGCCATCTCGCTCGCGGACTTCCGTTCAAAGTAGCGCAACAACAACGCGTCGCGGTCGGTCTCGTTCAGTTCTCCGAGCGCGGTGTCGAGCTGCGGGCCAATGTGTTCCCAAACGGCGTCCGGTTCGGCGGCAAGCAATTCATTCATGGCGGCGGCCTCCTGTTCGCGGAAACGGCGGCGCACATCGGTGCGAACAGTCTGCGCGGCGATGTTGTGCGTGGTGCGATGCAACCAACCGGACAGTACCGGGCGGTTTGTGAGTTGGGCCGCGTGCTTGGCCAGCGCGAGGAACACACCTTGGGTCACGTCTTGCGCGAGGTGTGCGTCACAAACCATGCGCACCGCGGCGGAATGTACGATATCCACATGGCGGCGCACCAGTTCGGCGAAGGCCGGATCGGAGCGATGTTCCGCATAGGCGCGCAGCAGTTGGGCGTCGGTTTGATCGTTCACTCACCCTATAGTAGCCGCCGATGGGAAAATCGGACAAGGAAAGGAGAAAATTCAGTTCGTCAGCACCCGGTTCCGTCGCGACTTCGGGGGGAGGGCGCGTAACCAAGTCGCCAGCATACGATCACCCTGGCCGTCCAGTCACCGGCCTCAACTCGTGGGCTGAACGTCACCGGCTGCCAACCAGCTCGTTAATTTTGGCGGCCAGCTCGCTCGCCTCCGCGTCGGTGAACGAGCCGGTAATCTGGGCTTTGCCGCCGGTGATTTCCGATCGGATCCTCGGGGCCGAATACAAGTGGCCGTCCAGCACAATGGCCAGCCGCTTGTTAATGTTCTCCTTCGTAACGGCCGCAAACAGTTCCCGGCCTTCCGGGCTGAACTCGACGCTGATCTCCGCAGCGCCGGAGGCCGGGTTTCTCACGACGGTGGCGGAACTGATAGCCGTGTAGTCCAGCAACGGGGTTTTCCCGACGTAAAGGGTTTCCCCGCCGTCCCCGCTGGCGCTGTTCGTCATGAGCTCGGCATCCTCGCCGGGTTGATCGAGGACCAGCTGCACCTGGAAAGGCAGCGGCTGGTTCGGCGGCAGGGTGGCGCCCGCCGCGGGTCGGCCGGTTACTTCGGCCGTTTTGGCCTGCGCGGCGGCCACCCGCTCCGACTCCCGCTGTTGTCGTCGGAGCACCCCGACTTCACCCCGAAGCCGCAACAACTCGCGCAAACGATCGCTGCTCACGTAAGACAATTTATCAGCCTGAGCGAGCCGGTTGGCCAGGCTTTCGTTGTCGGATTTGAGTTGAGCGTTTTGTTCGACGAGTGGGGCTTGCGCTAGCTGCAACGCTTCAACCCGACGTCGCAGAATTGAAACTTCCCGAACTTGGTAAATTCCGGTGCCGACGACCGCAACGAGGGTCGCGACGAGGACGGCTTTTTGCAGAGTGGTCATGGCGATGGTGGTGATGGTGGTGGAGGTCACGCTGGTGGTCATGGTGGTTGCCGCCAGCACGGCGGCGGTGGAAATCGTGACCGCCAATCCGACTGGCGCGGCTTGGACGGCGTGGGCGGAGATCACGACGACGAGTCCGCTCGTGCCGATGCGGACGCCGCGTTGGGCGAAGAATTCGCGCAGGCGTTCCACGGCGCGGCTCACGCGTTTTTGTGCGGCATCGTCGGACGTGCCGAGCGTGGCGCCGACTTCGCGGAGGGACATATTCTCGAAGTAACGAAGCAGGACGGCGGTGCGGTCCGTGGCATCGAGCGCGTCCATCGCGTCGTCAAGCAAAGGTTCAATGTGCGCCCAGTCGTTGGTGGTTGCGTTCATGGCATTCAGGTCGGTGGCGATTTGTTCGCGCCACTGCCGGCGGGCCTCGCGGCGCACCACATCAATGGCGGTGCGACGGGTGACTTGATAGAGCCACGCGCTGAGGGCCGACGCCACACCGACGCCCGGCCTCAACTTCGCGGCGTTGCGGGCGAGGTCGGTGAACACGGACTGCGCGACTTCCTCGGCCAGTTGCGGCGAGCCGACCTGCCGGAGCGCGGCGGAATGGACGAGGCCGAGGTGGCGACGGACAAGTTCCGCAAAAGCATCTTCGGCGCGGTCGCGAGCGTAGCGTGCCAGCAGTTGCAGGTCGGTGGCGGTCTCAATTTCGCTCGTTTTCAATTTTCACAAGTGTATCGTCGCCGAACCGGGGATTCCGACAAAAAAACTTTGACCTTTCTGATCGACACGGGCAAGGCCGGGCCTGGAGGACGGCGGCAAAGGATCTCGGCGGCCCTAGCCAGCGCGGACGCGCGTCGCCGCCACCCGGAAAAAAACGAACGCACGTTCCCGCGACCACGCGTCAAAAAATCCGTTTTCATCGGCGTCCCGCCATGTTTTAATGCGGGCGCGACATGAAAGATTTTCCCACGCCCCTCGACCTCAAAAAAATCAAAGCCTACCCGCTGGCCGAACGCCGGAATCTCAGCACCTTGGATGAACTCTTGACCGGGGCCGCCGAGAGCGCCGCCCCCTGCCCGGAAGCGATGCTAGGGCGAATCCGTGAGTGCGTGGCAAAAGTCACGGCGGCGCGCAAAATCGGCGCCAGTGTGATGCTCATCTACGGCGCGCATCTCGTGAAGAATGGCTTGCTCGAGGTGGTGAATGCGCTCGTCGCGGGCGGTTGGGTCACGCACCTTGCGACCAACGGCGCCGGGACGATTCACGATTGGGAACTCGCCTTCCAAGGGCGCACGGCGGAAAGCGTCCGCGACAATGTGGCCACCGGCACCTTCGGCACCTGGGACGAAACCGGCCGCAATCTGCATCTGGCCCTCCTGGCGGGCGCCTTGCGCGGCGAAGGCTACGGCCGCAGCCTCGGTCGCTTCATCGTCGAAGACGGCACCACTCTCCCCACCGCGGACGAACTAAAAAAAGCGTTGAGCGCCGAACCGGCGCACCCGCTGGCCCCAGCCCGCGCCGAATTGTTGCAGGCGATGATCACGCACGGGCTTCCGGCCGGCCGCGTCGAAGTAACGCACCGGCATCCGGGCAGTTCCATCCTGGCGCAAGCGTTCCGCCACGATGTTCCCCTCACGGCCCA
>JANXWY010000389.1 GCA_025350905.1 Verrucomicrobiota bacterium | reverse complement strand
CGGCCAGGATCTCGGTGGGTTGTACACCAAGCAGAAGTTCGCGAATTACCGGCTCGTGGCCGAATTCCGCTGGGGGCTCGCCACTTGGGGCAACCGCACCAATGCCACCAAGGATAGTGGTGTGCTCGTGCATTGCTCGGGTCGCGACGGGAATTATTTCGCCAAGGATTTTAACGGTCCGTGGATGCGCTCCTACGAATTTCAAATCATCCAAGGGGGCGTGGGGGATCTGCTCGTGCTCGGCGGCTACGAACCCGATGGCACGGTCCAAAAATACTTCGCCACCGCCGCCGTAGTGAAGGACCGCGACGGCGAGCCGTGCTGGGACGCAAAGGGCACGACCAAAATATTCGACACTGGCCGCATCAACTGGTGGGGGCGCGACCCGGATTGGGCCGACACCCTCGGCTACCGCGGCCGGCAGGATGTGGAAAGTCCCGGCGGCGAATGGACGCACATCGAGGTCGTATGCGCCGGCGACACGCTTGACTATTTCGTAAACGGCAAACGGGTTAATCAAGCCACGCAGCTCAGCCACCAATCCGGCCAGCTCATCTTTCAGTCTGAGGGGGCCGAGATTTATTTCCGCCGCATTGAACTCCATCCGCTAACGAGCCCGCACCCCTGAAATGCCCTTCCACTTTTCACCGCTCCGACGCCATTCATTCCAGCTTGAAAAAAATCCAGCGTGAAAAATTCTTGCCTTCGATTCAAAAAAAATGGAGGATGGTTTTGTCCCGAAAAAACCATACCGAAAAGTTCAGATTCTTTTTATGAAAAAAACCTACTCCCTAGTGCTCGTTGGGGCGCTGGCATTTGTTCCCGTCGCTCGCGCAGTTGATCGCATCGTAACCACCACCGCCGGCACCGGTCCGGGGAGCTTGACCGCTGCGATCGTTGCCGCCGCCGATGGCGACACCATTAAATTCAACATCCCCGGCGCGGGGGTAAAATACATCGCCACGCCGGCGGGTGGATACCCGTTCATTACCAACAACAATTTGACCATTGATGGTTATTCCCAGCCCGGGTCCTCACCCAACACGCACAGCATTCACGAGCCAAACAATGCCCAGCTCAAGATTGTGCTCGACTCCCGGAATGGGGCAGGTCGGCCTATGGGTGGACCGGACGGCACCACCACGCTGACGGACACGAATACCTGGGGCGCCGTCACCGATTCAGGTTGGGGGGTATCCGAAGTGGCCATCCTGCCACTTTATCGCGGGATGAATATTCAGATCAAAGGGCTTGCGTTCCTTTCAAGTTACAGCTCATCTGAACCGACCGGTGGCGACATGAAGGCAATTTGCATTGCCACCGACGTCACGACCGCACAGGACACGACGAACTTCTTCGGTTCCGCTTCCAGATGGCACATCAGCGGTTGCTGGATCGGGGTGGATCCGGCTACGGGCCAAATTGACTATACGGGCGGGCCGGGCATCGAACCGAGTTCCAGCACGATCGGCATTGCCACGTATGGTTGCAAGCAAGCGAATGCCTTTCACACGGTTTATGCCGCCAACGGCACGATTGGCGTGGCCAAGAATTCAACGAATCCCCGGGCCGAATTCAATGTGATTGTTTGTGGTTATGGGACTGACCTCCAGGGTCCCGGACACCGCTATTCGGGAAATTTTGCCAACGTCCTGCCCGATGGAATGCACAATGCCGATTGGAGTCAGATCGTTGCCGGCGTGCCGCCGGCCGCGGGTAACGACCAAGGCGATGGTGACTTTGAATGTGGCGGCGACGGCGTGGCCAATCTTACCATCGGGACGGACGGCGACGGTGTCAATGATGCGGAAGAAGGCAACGTCTTCGGCGGCTCGTTGGCCGCCGGTTGGTACAACGTTTATATGTACAGCGGGCCGCGCACTAATATCGTATTCGCCGGAAACTATGTGGGAATTGCGGTTGATGGCACCACCCGGTTCACGAACACCTGCCAGATCGTGCGCTTCAACTCCAGCACCGCCACCGGCCGCGTCGGCTCGGACTTCGACGGCGTCAGCGACACACTTGAAGCGAATCTCATTTACAGCAGTTGGCCGTTCGACACCGTCTATCCAACCCCGGCGGGTTCGGTACCCAATCAACTGTTGCGGTTCGATCCCGGCGCTCGGGTTTCGCTGCGCGGGAACAAGACGATCGGAAACACCTTGATCCCGTACACCTACGCCGACGGGGCGGGCGGGCGATTGGCGGCCTTCACCAATTACGCGGCCCCCTTCATGGACACCACCGGGGAGATTATCCCCAGTGTGACAACCACCAATGTTTTCCCGCACGTCCGCGGTAACTTTGCGGTCGGCACCTCCGGTTACACCACGATCGTGCTCGACGTCTATGAACTCGACCCCGAAGGATGGCAGGATGGGGTGCAAATGGACCTGGCCGAGTTGACTGACAATTCGACCTACACCAACGGCTTCCCGCAGGGACGGAAGTACGTGGGCTCCTTCACGGTTGCCAATACTGGCAGTTTCGACATTACGCTGCCGGCGAACTCATCGCTCGGCAGTGGAGGCGCGGTAACGATCACCGCCAATTACTCCGCCGATCCCGCCGGCACCCACAATGGGCGCGTTCACACCAGTAATTTTTCCAATCCGGGTTACGTCCTGCCCGGCGGGGCCGCCTCGGTGGGCCTGACCCAAATCGTGCCGGACGTGGCTTGCTGGTTTGACACGATTGCCGGGACCGTGACCAACGGCTACATCAATTTGACCACACAGTCCACGCCTGCCACCCTCGGCAACTGGGAGCCTTTCGCAAGCTCCATCGGCGACAGCACATTCCTGATTGAATTCAACACCTTCGCCAACGACGGCACCTTGACGCTACAAAACAACGCCGTCGCCAAGCAACCGGCCGCCGGCGGAGCCGGAAAAGTTGACTACGCCTACTACGGAGACAACGGTTTGCCGTACAAAGGCCAGATCAACCTTTCGCGGCAGAATGGAAATCCGGGACGGGTGGCCGGCGACCTGCGCTATGGCGCCAGCAAGTTCATCACCGAGTGTGAAGTTTCCATTGGCCAGCTGCCGGAATTCCAATCGGTGGCACGCTGGGGCAACAACAACATTTACAATGGTATCGCTCGTTACTGCGGCGAACAGCTCTTCAACCTGAACACGACCACGCTGACGCAAACGCCGGTCACGAATGCTTGGGAATATGTGTATGGTCCGTACGTGGGCAGCATGGGCGCGGCGGCGGACACGACGCAAGTCGAGCGCACCGGCGGTCGGCCGAACTTCCTGGATAATGGGAATATCGTGGTCGTGATTAACGACAAGTCGGCCATTGTCAGTCCCGTTGGTGAAGTCACGACCTTCGCGATCATCCAGCCGAATGGGGCGATCCTGAAGGGACCGACGCTGGTGGATCCGCGGAACATCTTTGACAACGCGTGCGCGTACAAGGGTGGCTTCTGTATCCGCGTCCACAACGCCCTGTATTTCTATGACAACGGCGGGAATCTGCTGCACACCAATGACGTGAACCGGAGCAGCGGAATCCCCTTCAACGGCAGCATTGCCGGCAATGACGGGGACCGCGGCGACGCACTCCGCATCGGTGGCGACATCCGGAGCTACTACGTCTTTTTTGCCGGCCATTATGGGAATAACAACTCGTGCGCGGTAGCCGCTTGGGATTCGCGGACAGGCCAATTCGTCGGCTCCTCAGTCGTGAGCGATGGCGATCCCGACGCGGAACGCACGGATCGGACCTCAGTGGCGGTGGATGCGCTTAATCGGGTATGTGTGACCTACATGTACAAGCCGGACGTGTCGTTCCCCTGGCAGGCGGCGGCGCGTGTGGCGCAGTTTGATGGTGCCAATTTCACCTGGCAGACACACTCCTTCTACCCGTTTGTAAACCATGACCAGAACCCGGCGAACATACTGGGCTATACGACCTTGAACCCCGTGGTAGCGATGAACACGATGCAGATTTGCATTGCCGCCAAAGGCACCATTAACAGCACCAACAGTGCAACGGCGGGGCCGAACAGTCAGCCCGAGCAGACGGTTTACACGGTCATCAGTCAACCGGTGCCTGTTCCCGCGCCACGACCGGTCATCACCCTGACCAAGTCAGGCAGCAATCTTAACCTCTCGTGGAATCCGGAAGACGGCCTGTTCACGGTACAAACAGCCTCCTCTCTGTCCAGTCCGACCACTTGGAGTGACGCGACCGCGGGGAATGTGGCGTCCCCAGTCACGATACCCGCAGGCACGAGTCCGACCTTCGTCCGCCTCAAGCGGTAAGCGAACCAGGCGGGGCGCGGCAACCGCCGCGGCCCGCCCCAATGGTCGGTCAACGATTGCGACCGATGCAGAAACAAAAAAACGGGCTGCCGCTTGAGAGCGCAGCCCGTTTTTTTCCACCCATGAGACCGCGCCTAAGCGGCGCGGACGCCAGAATAATGATCCTCGAGCGGGCCCCGGCAACATTGTCAGCCCCAGGATTGACCGCTCTACAGTGCCGATTTAAAAATTAGGCGTGAAGGTTTATCCCTCACTTCGTTTATATTTACCTGCCATGAAAACGGCGCAAAAAAAATCTCAGCGGCAAGCCGCTTCCTCCTTTGGCCACCGACGCGTGTGCGCGGTCGGCTTCACGCTAATCGAGTTGCTAGTCGTCATCGCCATCATCGCGATTCTCGCCGCGATGTTGCTCCCGGCATTGAGCAAAGCCAAGGTCAAAGCCCAGGCGATCTCGTGCATGAACAATCAAAAGCAACTGACACTGGCTTGGGTCATGTATGCGGACGACAACCAAGACCGGGTACCCCCCAACACCAGCGGCAGCAACAGCCGAGGAGGCTGGGTGGATGGCTGGCTGGATTTTAATGCCGGCAACACGGACAATACGAATACGCTATTCCTGACGAACGCCAAGATTGGGCCGTACACCAAGAGTATCGGCATCTATAAATGTGCGGCGGATATTTATCCTTGCATCATCAGGGCGGGCGTCATTCTGCCCCGCGTCCGCAGCGTCGCCATGAACTCCTTCGTTGGAGTGCTCGACGCGGACTATGGCACGAGACAGAATCCGCCCTGTTTTACTTACAAAAAGTTGTCCGATATCCGGCGGCCCCCGCCGTCCAATTTGTGGGTCTTCGTGGACGAGCATCCCGATAGCATTAACGACGGCTGGCTGACCGACAGTTGGCCCGGCGGAGGGGGCTGGGGAGATTTACCGGCGAGTTACCACGGTGCGGCCTGTGGTATTGGTTTTGCCGACGGCCACGCCGAAGTCCACAAATGGAGAAATCAGGCAACAGTGGAACCGGTAACCAGGCAAACAAGGCCACGACAAGGCGGGAGTGCCCCGATTGACACCAATTGGTTTCTGGAACGATCAACCGCGCCCGTCCAGTGAATTGGCGTTGGCAGGAAACACAGACCCTTGGAAATACCGCAGGACAGAGAAGGGATCGGAAAATTTAGTGAACAAAAATGCTCCTGAACTCGCAGCCTGCCAATTACCAATCCGCCACCGATCGGGTCTTATCCAAGACGCCGTCGCCCCATCGATACCACGTAGTCGCGGATCAATCGCTACAAATTGCAATCGCGGGCGGCCTAAATCCTTGACGCCATTGTGGGTTGGGCCATTTTTGAACCGTGAAGACAACCAGATGCTCTACTGGCTTAACTCGTCTGGAGTGGGCTCACTTTTACTTTTCGCTTGCGCCCCAGCCACGACCCGAAGCTCAACGCACCAACTCCCGGTCATTGAAATTGCACATCACCCGCAAACCGCAAAAACAAGGCACAACATGAAGAAAATAATTATTCCCCTCTTACTCGCCCTGACGGTCACGCTTAGCCTCAGTGGTTGCGTGGCGGCGATTGGCAATCGCGACGCCCAACATGCCGGCAACGGGACGTTGGGCCAGCAGTTGATTGACTTGCAAAAGGCCAAGGACGCCGGCGCCATTACGGACGCAGAATATCAGACGCAAAAGGCCCGTTTGCTCGACAACAAATAGCCCGGTCCAGCGGCGTCAGAGCTAAACCGGGCATTAGGATTCAATCCAGATCGACGCCTCGACTAGGCCGACAAGGACAACCTATCGAGCCTGAGTATCCCGAGTAAGACGCCGGGCCGGGGTAGCGGCTCAGGTTTTTTTTCCTTTTGCGGTCGGCGGCGTTGCGGGCTTGTTGGGGGTCGGCAATCCATCGGCAAATGAACTCCGCGGTTGGAGCAGTTTTGCCACCAGACCGGTCCAACCGGTTTGATGCGACGCCCCCAGACCGCGACCGGTATCGCCATGAAAATATTCATGGAACATCACGTAGTCGCGAAAATGCGGATCCGTCGCCAACTTGGGATGCGATTGTAGGACGGGCCGCTGGCCGTCTTCGCCTTTCAAGAACAGGCGGGTGAGGCGGCGGGTTAATTCGTCGGCCACGGCGTTCAGCGTGATGAATTTTCCCGAACCGGTCGGGCATTCCACCGTGAAATCGTCGCCGTAGTAATGATGGAATTGTTGCAGCGATTCAATGATGAGATAGTTGATCGGCATCCAGATCGGGCCGCGCCAATTGGAATTGCCGCCGAACAGACTATTGCGCGATTCGGCTGGCCAATAGCCGACTTCGTAGGACTGGCCGCCCGCCTGAAAGCGAAACGGCGCCCGCTCGTGGACCTTCGAGACGGCGCGCACTCCGTAATCCGAGAGAAATCCCGATTCGTCGAGCATCCGCCGGAGCAGCGCTTTCATGCGGTGGCCGCGCAGCAGGGACAGCAGACTGCGCTGCCCGCGTCCGGGGAGATGCCAGTTGGAAATCAAGGCGGCCAACTGCGGACGATGTTCCAGATACCATTCCATGCGCGCGGTAAATTCGGGCAACTGTTTGAGCGCTGCCGGCTCCACCGGCTGGACGGCAAAGAGCGGGATCAACCCCACGATGGATTGCACTTTCAACGGCAGATTTTGGCCGTCCGGCAGGCTAAGATGGTCATAGTAGAACTGGTCGGTTTCGTCCCACAGCCCTAGCGCGCCCACCCCGACTCCGTTAATCGCCCCCGCAATCGAAAGGAAGTGTTCGAAGAATTTCGTGGCGATGTCTTCATAAACATGATTATGCACGGCCAGCTCGGCAGCGATGCGGAGCATGTTCAAGCAATACATCGCCATCCAACTGGTGCCGTCGGCCTGATTGATGAAACCGCCCGTCGGCAGCGGGTTGCTCCGGTCAAAACAGCCGATGTTGTCCAAACCGAGAAATCCGCCTTGAAAAATGTTACGCCCCTGCGCGTCCTTGCGGTTGACCCACCAGGTAAAATTCAGCAGCAACTTCTGGAACACGCGCTCCAGAAACACCAGATCACCGTGGTCCGCCGGCGCCGATTCGCGGCGCTGCTTCCGATCAATCTGGAAGACCCGGAACGTGGCCCATGCATGCACGGGCGGATTCACGTCGCCAAACCCCCATTCGTACGCTGGCAACTGCCCGTTCGGATGCATGTACCATTCGCGCGTCAGCAGGACGAGCTGCCCCTTGGCAAACTCGGCGTCAATGATGGCCAGCGGGAGGCAGTGGAAAGCGAGATCCCAGGCCGCAAACCATGGATACTCCCACTTGTCCGGCATGGAAATCACCTCGGCATTGTTGAGGTGCTGCCAATCATGATTGCGACCCAACTTGCGCTCCGGCGCCGGCGGGGGCTTGACCGGATCGCCGTCCAACCATTTCTGCACGTCGTAGCGGAAAAGCTGTTTGCTCCAGATCATCCCGGCGAAGGCCTGCCGTTGCACCAGTCGCGCATCCGCGTCGGTGATGTCATGCTGTAATCCGGCGTAAAACTCGTCGGCCTCGCGGCGACACCGGGCGAAAGCGGCGTCGAAGTCGGAGAATGGTTGAACCCGCCGAGGTGACGAGGCGGAGGTCGAGTCCGAGTCACCGCTGGGCGCCGCCGTCTCTCGCCTCACGTCGGCGGCTACCAGCCGCAGCTGCACCACGGTGGCGCCACCCGCCGGCACACTCAATTCGTACAGCGCCCCAACCTTGGTGCCACTCTGCGCGGGATTCACCGCCGCCTGGTTGCCACCGATTACGTATTCGTGAAAGGCGTCTTTGAAAAAACCCCGCGCTGCCTCCTGACCAAACAGCCGCTGAACATTGGTCTCATTGTCGCAGAAAAGCAGCGTCGGTTGGCCGTCGCAATCGAGCCGGTAGTTGCCCAACAAAGGGTGTTCGATGTTGACGCCCGCCTTCCCGCCGGTGAACCGGGGCTTCGCCCCCTTGGCTCGCCACGACCAATTATTGCGGAAGCAGAGTTGGGGCAACACGGAAAGTTTCGCCGCTTGCGGTCCGCGATTGTGAACCGTCACCCGCATGAGCATGTCCTCCGGTGCCGCTTTCGCGTATTCCACGAAAACATCGAAGTACCGGTCCGCGTCGAACAACCCGGTGTCGAGCAATTCAAACTCCGGCTCTTCCCGACTGCGCCGGGCATTTTCCTCGCGGAGTCGCGCGTAGGGAAATTCCGCCTGCGGACATTTGTAAAGCATCTTCAGGTAGGAATGACTGGGCGTGGCGTCGAGGTAGTAATACAACTCCTTCACGTCTTCGCCGTGATTTCCCTCGGCATTGGTCAGCCCGAAAAGCCGTTCCTTCAAAATCGGATCCTGCCCATTCCACAACGCCAGGGAGAGGCAAAGCAGTTGCCGGTCATCGCTGAATCCGGCGATCCCGTCCTCTCCCCAGCGATAGGCGCGGCTCCGAGCGTGATCGTGCGGTAAGTATTCCCACGCGTCGCCGCCCGGGCTGTAGTCCTCCCGCACGGTGCCCCATTGCCGCTCGGAAAGGTACGGTCCCCAGCGCCGCCAATTTTCCCGGCCCGCCTTGTCGTTGGCCAGGCGCTGTCGTTCGGCGGACAAAGTTGCCGTAGTTTTCGGAGCGGATTTCGGTGGCATGGAAGTGGGTTCGGTCTGAACTCGAGCGCGACCGCGTTGGCGCGTCTGACTTTGATCGACGGCGGAATGACACTTCCGCCTGCACGAGGGTCGCGACCGAAACGTTGGCCACCGGACTATATTCCTCGCCAAAAACCGGTCAAGCTTCCATTCCCGCCACGTTCCGGCTGGACGGCAACCGGCGTTCCCTCAATCATGGACACGGTCATGAATTCCACGATTGGGCTGCTGAGCGCCTACTGTGCGGTTGTCCTGGTCGCCTCGATGGCCGGGGGCTGGCTACCCACGCTCGTACGCCTGACGCACACGCGGTTACAAACCGCGATCAGCTTCGTCGCCGGCCTCATGCTCGGCATGGCCTTGCTGCACCTGATTCCTCATGCCATCGCGCAATCCCATTCCGTGGACCGCACGGTGGCGTGGGTGCTCGCTGGGTTTCTGGTGATGTTTTTTTTGCAACGGTTCTTCCAGTTTCATCATCACGACTTGCCCGAAGACGATCCCGAAGACTGTTGTCACGACCACACCGAACCGCACACCCATGATCACTCCCATACGCTGGCGGAAAAATCCGCACGGCAACTCTCCTGGGCGGGCACGGCGCTCGGCTTGTCGCTGCACTCGCTCCTCGACGGCTTGGCCCTAGCGGCAGCGGTCATGGCCGAGGCGCGCGGCCACCTCGGCCTGGCCGGCCTCGGCACGGCTTTGGTGGTGATCCTGCACAAACCGTTTGATGCGATGGCGATTGCCACGCTGATGACCGCGAGCGGCAAATCCCGGTCCTCCCGGCAGCTATTGAATGCCCTGTTCGCACTGGCCACGCCGCTCGGGGCGGTACTATTTTGCCTCGGAGCGAATCAACTGGCGGATGCCAACGCGGCCCTGTTGGGCGGCGCCCTGGCCTTTTGCGCGGGCAATTTCCTCTGCATTGCCTGCAGCGATCTGCTACCCGAGTTGCAATTTCACTCGCACGACCGCTTCAAACTTTCCGTCGCGTTGATCGCGGGCCTGGCGGTGGCACTGGTGATCGGCCGTTTTGAGACGACCGGGCACGAACCTCACGACCCCGAACCGGGCGCACTCCTGACTCACCCGACCCCATAGTTGCGGCCTGGAGTTCGGTGGGAATATTGCCCGCAACTTACCCAGATTATTAAACCGGTTTAATCAATGGCGGTGAGTAAAAAAATTCAAAAAAACCTTGTGAATAATTTCACAGCGGGGCACTCTGCGTGTCCTTTCGCCGCCTGCCTCGACTGGAGACGCATGTCGCGGGCGCGACCAGGACCCAGAATTTCAATCAATGCGATTGCTTAACATCATTTTGGCGACCGTTATGTTCGCTACCCTGCCGGCGATGCTGGCGCCAGCGGCGGCGGCGACCGCGGCGCAGGAAGCCCGGGCGGTCATTACGGACGCGGAAAACGCGTCCGGAGCGGCTGCCAAGGATATCGAGCACGATCTGGCGCATGCAAAACACGAAATGCACGGCGGGCTGCCGCCCGCTGCCCCGATAGCTTTTCAGATCGGCTGGTTTCAAGTGACCAGTTCAATGGTCATCACTTGGAGTGTGGCCGCGTTGTTGATCTTGGTCGCGCAACTGGCCACCCGCAAAGTGCAGCACGTTCCGACGGGTTTGCAGAACTTTCTCGAGTGGCTCATCGAGGGGATGTATGAATTCTTCGGTGAAATCCTCGGCAAGCAGCTGGTGAAGAAAACCTTTTGGTTCTTTTGCACCATCTTCATTTTCATTCTCGTGACGAACTGGGTCGGGCTGATCCCCGGTGTAGGTTCGATTGGCTGGGGCACTCCGGAGCCTGACGGGAGTTTGCATCACATTTCCCAGCCCATCCTCCGCGGAGGCAATGCGGACTTGAACATGACTCTGGCCATGGCTCTGACGTTCTTTGCGCTGTGGACAATCTGGTCGTTCCAAGCGCTGGGCGTAGGTGGTTTTTTTAAGCACCTGTTTTCTGGCGGAGATAATGGCAAGGGTTTCATGGCGGTGTTCATCGCGGTCGTATTTCTTTTCGTTGGCTTAATTGAAGTCATTTCCATCGCGTTTCGTCCGGTGTCGCTCAGCTTCCGCCTCTACGGCAACATTTTCGCGGGTGAAAACATTCTTGAGGCCATGATGCTTCTTGGCGGCAAGTGGCTCGGGCCGATTTTACCGCTGCCATTTTACTTTTTGGAGTTGCTCGTCGGGTTGGTGCAGGCGCTGGTGTTTGCGCTGCTGACTTCCGTGTTCACGGCGTTGATGTGCGAGCATCACGAGGAAGGCCACGGTGAAGGACAGGCCGCACCCAGCGACATGGACGCACCTGCGCATTAAACTTTCGACCGCCGGATCGTGGGCAAACTGCGGGGGCGGACGGAACAACAAACAGTTAACAGAAAGACAAAACTATGACAGGTAGTCTGCACATCGGTTTGGCGGCCCTTGGGTCAGCCATTGGCGTGGGAATCATCGGCATGAAGGCCGCCGAAGCCACCGGACGGAATCCGGGCGCGGCAGGCGCCATCCGCAACCAGGCGATCATTTTCGCTGCGTTGGCGGAAGGCGTCGTCTTCTTCGCCATCTTCCTCGGCAAGATGGGCCAGTAATACGTTAAAGACGCGGAGTCGCAAGACTCCGCGTCTCCTGTCTTTCAAAACGAACAACATGAACTTTGTAATTTTTGCAGCGGCCGAGCCGGGAAATCCGATCACCACCATCGCGCATCAATTCGGCGTGACCTGGCAACTGCTAATCTCGCAAATCATACTCTTCGTCGTCGTCGCGCTTGCGCTGAAAAAATTTGCGTATGGCCCGCTTTTGAAAGTGCTGGAGGAGCGCCGGGAGAAAATTGCGGAGAGTTTGGCTAACGCAGAGCGGATCAAGACGGAACTCGCCAACGCGCAGGCCAAAGCCCAGGACATTCTGACCCAAGCCGGCGCGCAGGGGAATAAGATGATCGAAGAAGCCCGGCAGTCAGCGGCCAAGATTCTGGCCCAGGAATCCCAGAAAGCCATCGCCACCGCCAACGACATCATCGCCAAGGCGCGGCAGGCGAGTGAAGCGGAACTGGTGCGCATGAAGGCGGAATTGCGCAAGGAAGTCGGCCGGCTCGTGGTGGCCACCAGCGCGAAAGTTACGGGCAATATTTTGACGGCGGAGCAGCAGGCGCGGCTCGCGGAAGACACGAACAAACAACTGGCGGCGAACTAGCAACCGATTGATGGGCGACGCTGCCTGGCGTCGACTCGACCGGAAAAGCAGCATGAAAATCAGCAAACAAGCCCGGCGCGATGCGAAACAATTGTTCACCGCTTGCCGGGTCAGTGGCGGTTTGGACGAAGGCCGGGTGCGCCAGGTGGTCGGCACGGTCATCGCACAGAAGCCGCGGGGCTACGTGGGAATTTTGTCGCATTTTCAGCGCCTGGTGAAACTGGACCTGGAACGTCGCTCGGCGCGCGTCGAGAGCGCCGTGCCGGCGAGTGAGGCTTTGCAGCAATCGGTCCAAGCGAACCTGGCGCGACGCTACGGTCCCGGTCTGGCGGTGAGTTTCGCGGTGAACCCGTCGTTGATCGGCGGGTTGCGCGTGAAAGTGGGCAGCGATGTGTTTGACGGCAGCGTGAAGGCGCGCTTGAGCGAATTGGAAGCGAGTTTTTGATCGACGAACGGTAATAAAAATTTGATATGAGCAATCTATTGCAAGAAATCGAAGCGCAAATCAGCGGCGTCAAGACGTCGGTGTCCCGGCAGAATGTCGGCATCGTGCGCGAATGTTCCGACGGCGTGGCCAAGATTGAGGGCCTGACCGACGCGATGCTCAATGAGATGCTCGACTTCGGCAACGGCGTCACCGGTCTCGCGCTCAACCTCGAAGAAACCGAAGTCGGCGCCATCATCCTCGGCGATTATCTCGGCGTTCACGAAGGCCAGGAAGTCAAGACGACCGGCAAGTTGCTCTCCGTGCCCGTGGGCAAAGGCCTGCTCGGCCGCGTGGTCAACATGCTGGGCCAGCCGATTGATGGCAAAGGTCCGATCAAAGAGGACGCGTTTTATCCGGTGGAAAAAATTGCCCCCGGCATCATCCGGCGCAAATCCGTGAGCCAGCCGGTGCAGACCGGCATCATGGCCATTGACGCAATGATTCCGATTGGCCGCGGCCAACGCGAGTTGATCATTGGCGACCGTGGGACCGGCAAGACCACCATCGGCGTGGACACGATGATCAATCAGGCCCGCAACAACAAGGTGGGGCGCGCGTCGGGCGACAAATCCTTTCGCCCGATTTACAACATCTACGTCGCGATCGGCCAGAAGCAATCGAACGTGGCGCGGGTCATCGCGGAACTCGAAAAGGCCGAGGCGATGGGCGATACCATCGTCGTCGCGGCCTCGGCTTCCGACTCCGCGGCGAACCAATACATGGCGCCGTTTGCCGGTGCGGCCATGGGAGAATGGTTCATGGATAACGGCATGGATGCGCTGATCATTTATGATGATCTCTCCAAACAAGCGGTGGCCTATCGTCAGGTCTCCCTCGTCCTCAAGCGTCCCTCCGGGCGCGAGGCGTATCCCGGCGACGTTTTCTACCTGCATAGCCGTCTGCTCGAACGCAGCGCGCGGGTTTCGGAAAAATACGGCAACGGTTCGCTCACGGCCCTTCCGATCGTGGAAACACAGGCCGAAACGTCGCCGGCCTGTGT
>JANXWY010000338.1 GCA_025350905.1 Verrucomicrobiota bacterium | reverse complement strand
CCGTGACCAAACCTTGACTCCTGTCGGACACCCCATTATCACTCCCGCAGAGCGTCGCTTCGCTCCGACAACTGTCCGACAGCCCCGGAATGGTGTCCGACATGAATTGGAACAGGTGTCCGATATCATCGGAATCCGCAGCAGGAGCCCAAAGGGTGGCGTGATCGGTACATTCGCATCAAATTCTCGGCAGGAACCACCAATGAGTTTGAACTGACGCTGGAACCAAAAGGTAAGGATTTTATCGGCAGCAAGTAAATTTCGATCTCCTGATAGCAACATCATGCGGTGGCCCGCAAAACCTCTGTTGGCTCGACCGAGTCCGTAGGGCCTGTTGCATAGATTTCCACGGCGGTCACAGCGCAGATTTGTATCGTTCGATGAGCAATAGAATAACAGCCAAAAGACACTCAAAGACCAAGAAGACAGCGCCCGACCAATGTAGCAGCGGAATGCCAAAAAAGCCGACCACCCATAGCCCGATAAAGATCAGCGGAATCTTCGGGCCATCGACAAACCAGAGCTTGATCGCGACCCCCCAAAAGGCACCCATGGCTATCAATCCAAATGGCATATACAACACGCTCGCGTTCGTGCGGCTGTGGGCTTACTTACTTTGGTAAGGCTTTTCATAGTCGATAACAAATCTTTTCATTCCGACTTCCCACTTCGACATTCCATATTGAACGGCCTCGCTCAGAGCTTGTGTGCTTGTCCATTGATCGTGCCGGATGCGATAGCAGGCGATGACCGTGCCAGTCCGATCACAGCCGTGTTCACAGTGAATAAACACCGGGGAAGGGAAAGTCTCGATGATCGCAAGCACGTCGGCGACTTGCATGTCCGTTGGGCGTCCCAAACCACGCATCGGCACATTGGTGTAGATCATGCCATTGGCGCGGGCCTCTGCCGCCTCCGCCACCCAGACATCATTTTTCATTCTTAAATTAACAATCGTTTTGATCCCGGCTCGTTTGAGACCCTCGACACCAAGATGATTGGGCTGCGCCCCGCGATAAAGCCGGTCATTTATCTTGCCAAAGTTGAGGATGTCATTGGCCGGCGGTAAACCGCGCGGCTTGGTGGTGCAGCCGATGACAAAAATCAGCAATAGCAGTGATAACCGTGAACTTTTCACTCGCAATTTGGGTTAATCAGTCAACGAAAACGGCCCAAAGTTTATTGTACAGGGGCCGGCGGAATACCCGAACGCGCCGCCAACCGAATGTGACTCGCGCACTTTGCCACTGATAACATGTCCCTCGCGCAAGACAAACTGAACCTGCTCTCTCCCGGTTGGCACAATGAGCGGGATGGGTACCAAAATGATTGGAACGACGCCATTCCAGAGTGGATCGAATTTGTAAACCCAAACCTCGTCCAGACCTCCGGCACCAGAGTGGCGGATGCATTTAGGCTTGCCCCAATGTTCCTCCAGCCAAGTCGCGGTATAGGTGACGGAGTTTGTTTGGCTAGGATCACCCTGACCAAGACCATAAATCCCGGCCTCTTTGGAAACCCGTGGGCTTTGGAAGGTTGCGGTCCGTGTCTTCACAGCGGCCACGCCTACACATCCTTGGGTAAGCAGGCAGAGCACTAGTGCTGAGATCAACTTTTTCATTCAGTGGTCTTTCGGGTTCATTCTTGCGTCCCAATAAGATTTGGCACGCCAGGAAAAATATCCTTTGGCGCTCTTCCAACAAACGAGGCTGCGTCTTCCGACGACTTCGCACTAGGTGCCCGTTTGGCGGAACGCAAGAGTAACACAGCGAACAATCCTCCTACGATGCCGCCCGCGTGGGACACGGTCACCGGTTCGCCAACCATCCCGAAATACAAAAAACCGAAGAGAATCCGACCGCTGATGGCTTCAAAGGCCGCCTTGCAAACGACAATTGCAAAAGTGAAGGCACCAATGCGCCACTCCGGTGAACCGCGTGGTTGAGCGACCATCAACTCCACCGCCGAAATTGCCATTAAACCATGGGCGATGCCGGATAGGCCACAAAGCCCTCCGGTCGATATCGCCGGTGCGGCCAGCCAGGAGAGGAGTAAGCTTCCCGCAGCAGCCGCGACAACGTAGATGAGACGACGGGTAATCTTTCTTTCAAGCAGCCCGTGGTAGAGCAGAAGGAAGGCGGATGCATCCAGCAGCAAGTGATACCAGGTGATGTGAACGAACGGATGGGTAAGGAGACGCCACGATTCCCCGGCTTTCACGGCGGCGGGTTGAAACATCATGGAATACCAGGGAGAGCCAAGGAACACCGGTCCACTGAATACAACGATCAAACCCACAAACAGCAACATCTCCGGTCGAGCCAGGCGCGGTGCGGAAATCTTCGTCCCGACGCTTGATCCCGCAGCGAGGACGGAGCACAAGCCTTCGGTTGTGACGGGCAAATTGCTTTGAATGGTCATACGCGGGTTTTGGGTGATAGGGGCGGGGCAGGTCGAAGCCTGCCCCGCCAGTCTCCTTTCAGTTATGCGACTTTGCGTTTCCGGCGCAGCAGCCAGGCTGCTCCTAAAACACCAAGGGGGCCAACCGGGCTGGAGCCCGGCACGCCGATGTTCCAGCTTTGTTTGCTGTTGGAGGGCGTTGCGGGCTGAGTTGGTACTGACGGCGTAGTGGTGGCCGGTTGCGCCACCGGTGTTGGAGTTGCGATCTGCCTTGGCTTGGTAGGTGACGCCGCTTCAGCACCCTGCGGCCCCAGATTCGCGAGGGCTTTGTTGCGGATGCCATCCAGCTGCGCCTGCAAATTCGCCTGCGCCTGGCGTTCGTTGGCCGTGCGCTCCAGGTTTTTTCGCGAAATCTTCCAACGTTGATATTCCGCGTCATTCTCCAACACGAGAAACGAGGTGTATTCGGTAACGATGGAAAACTCTTCGCCGAGGCGGATGATCTCCGGTAATGCTGGTGAACGGTCGCCGTTGCGGTCGGCATCCTTGAGCAGACGGTTTACCCGATGCCAGGCCCACATGCGGTTAATCTCCGGGTTCGCGGAATCTGTCTTCGGAAATTCCAACGGGGCGGTCTGTTTGGTTTCGATGCCATTGACGCTACCGCGTAGCGTGACCTCCGCCGTGCCGCTGCCGCGATAGCGACCATAGACTTTTACCGGCGCCCCAAAATACAGATTCGGCATCACGGTCGGTTCGACATCGTGCACCTCCACCCCGGCGATTTTGAGCTCCAGGTTCGTGGCAAAGGGTCGCATCAACTTCTGGCGAAATGCTTTTGCCTGCCGCTCAAAGTTGTCGCCCGTCGAGATAAAGGACGCCAGTCCGCCCGAATCCTCCGCGAGTTGCTCGAGCAACGGACGGTTCACGTCATTGCCAACCCCGATGCAGAATACCCGTGTGTTACCAGGACGCTTCTGAATCTGCTGCAGCAATATTGCGCGTTCTTGTTGGTCGGTAAGACCATCGCTGAGTATCACGACGTTTAGCGGTCGATCGGTGGCGGCGTATTTGTAAGCCGTGCTTATCGCGGGTTGCAGCACCGTGCCGCCGCGTGCTTGCTGGGTCGAAAGAAATTCGAGCGCGCGTTGTTTGTTCGCGGCATTGCCCGGGAGCAGCTGACTGAAGCCGAGATTCGGCGTGACATTGAAGGTCATGATCTCAAAACGATCAGCCTCCCCGATTTCATTCAGGAACGCGGCTACGGCGTCCTTCGACAGCAACAATTTTCCGCTGTCCGCCATGCTGCCGGAGGCATCAACCACAAAGACGTAGTCCATGCTGTCTTGCTTCTGCGCCACATCCTGGCCCGCCGTCAGCGTCAGACAGAAGAATCCGTCCTCGCCACTGCTGCGTGAGGTAATCAGGTCCATGCCGGTTTTGGGGCGCGAAATGCGGCAGGTGATCACCACGTCTTGAGCCAGGCTGCCACCGGTGGTTTCCAGATTGGCCTGCCAGTAGGTGTCAGAGTGTTTCGCCACGGCAAATGCTTTGCCGTGACTGGGGCTTTCCAACTCCGTGAGCGCTACGGCAGATTTCACATCAAAGCCGATGGCAAATTTGCCCGTTGTGCGCGAGTCCACGCCTTTGCGCGTCGCGGTGGCGAGCGGATAGACGTACGTGGCCGTGTCGTGGTCGAAATCCAGTTCCTGGTAATACGTGATCTCAACTTTTTGATCCGCCTCCGGGCCGATGGGGAAGATGCGCATCTCGAAGGTGCGGTAATCTACCTGTTCCAACAGCCCCGGATCTCGCCGCTGTTGCTTGTAGCTGTTGTAGATTTCGCGGGCGCGTTGTTTTTCCAATACCTCGCCGACCATTTCCTTGCCATTGATCCACATGCTGAAGTTTGCAACTGATGCACTCTTCGGCACCGGGAAGGTATAGAGCGCCTCGATCTGTCGCTTCTCCGTGTTGTGAAACACCTGCGTTACCTTGGTGACGGCAATGCCGTTGTTGATCGTGACCTGGACGTTGTGTTCCTTGATTTCCAGTACGCCGCCCAACCCCCCGTCGGCAATCAGCAGTCCCGCCGCATGGCTCGGAGCCGGCTGGGTGGTTGCCCCCATCACGATGGCAGCCAACAGGCCGCCTAGATTTCCCCTCAATTTCATTGTCATAGTTTTCATGGCGAATTTTTATTCATTGTTTGTCCTTGGTGTGCCTTTGCGACCGCTGAGCGGCTCGCGAACCACACCCGCATGATTCCGCATATCCACTTCCTGTGCCGGACGCGGATGACGTTGTATAACCAATTGATGAATAATTATGTATAGCTTAATACGCCATTTGGATCCCGACGAAAGTGCAAGTGAGGCTAGACATTAAATGATTAGCAATATACAAAGAATGAATGGCATCTTCTGTTCGCCTTGAACCGTCCGATCGCGAGTTCTTCGAGATCGTATTTCAAATCGCCTTCTGCAATCCGTTCAGCGAACACCGCCTCGAACTGGATGCGAAACTTCTCGGACACCGCGTCGGTCGTTTCCCGGAGGAGCATCTGGACGAGTTCAGTTCGGTCATTACCGCGCGCGTACAGAAGCTCCAAGCCCAAGGTTTGGCGGACGTGCGTCGGTATTCCGCCGCGGATCACGACCTGATGCAGACAGTTTTCCTGTTTGAAACCTACCACCAGTTCTGCCGGGACTTCGATCAACTGATACTCGACCAGGTCAAGCTTGGCTCGCAGTCCGCGCTGGTAAAATTCGCCAATGCCGCCTTGACGCGCCTGCGCGATCGCGGCATCGGCGCAGCCGAGTCCGCGCGCTTCTTCGCCATCTTTTATCAGTTACGACGGGCGTATCACTTCATCGTGCGCGGCCTCATTGGCCAAAGCCCGTGCATGCAGGAATTCCGACGGCACCTGTGGAACAGCGTGTTCACCCAGGACGTGCGGCTGTATGATCGCTACCTGTGGAATCGGATGGAGGATTTTTCCACCCTCCTGCTGGGGGAGACCGGCACGGGTAAAGGTCGCGCCGCTGCCGCCATCGGCCGATCCGGTTTTATTCCGTTCGACGAAAAAACGGGACGATTCACAGAGAGTTTTATGCGCGGCTTCATCGCGCTGAACCTGTCGCAATTCCCTGAAACGCTCATCGAGTCGGAATTATTTGGCCACCGAAAAGGGGCATTCACCGGGGCGATTGAAGCGCACCAAGGGGTGCTGGCACGTTGCAGTCCGCACGGCTCAATTTTTCTCGATGAGATCGGCGACGTCAGCGTGCCGGTGCAGATCAAACTGCTGCAAGTGTTACAGGAGCGGAGTTTTTGCCCGGTTGGCAGCCATGAATCGCTGCGGTTTCACGGCCGGGTGATTGCCGCCACCAATCGTCCCTTGGAAGCTCTACGTGGCCGCAAACTTTTCCGGGAGGACTTCTATTATCGGCTTTGCTCCCACGTCATTCATGTTCCGCCACTGCGCCAGCGGTTGCAGGAGGAGCCGGAGGAACTTCGTCAAATGCTTGTGCACACCATCACCAGCATCATCGGTGAACCGGCGGCAGAGCTCGAGGTAACTGTCGCCGAGACGATTCGCCGCACCGTCGGCGTGCGCTATGGCTGGCCAGGTAATGTGCGCGAATTGGAACAAGCCGTCCGGCGTATTTTGCTGACCAATGATTATGCGGCCAGTTCGTTGCCTTCCTCGCTTGATGTGCGGGAACAGTTGAAAACAGGAATCGAAACTGAATCCATGGATGCTGACACACTCCTGGCGGGATATTGCGCACTGCTATATGAAAAGAGCAGGAATTACGAAACAGTGGCACGCCAGACCAAACTGGACCGGCGCACAGTGAAGCGATATCTGCACCTGCATTCTAAGGGCGCCTCGCCAGCGGCGACAGAAGGATGATCTTGCGCTTAGTTGGTACTGAGCAGATAGCTGATCAAAATGGTGGAACAAGTCGTCTGAAGCCATGAATCAGCACCACGACCAGGAAAATAAAATTGCGCATAATCAGTCCTGGCCAGAAATATTGAATTGGACCGAGCGCCTGTGCCGTGTCTTTTTGTTGCGACAGTCGGGCGGCTACTTTTTCGAGCAACGAAATCGAACGCGGCCATTCGCAGACACCGGCTATCAATTCAGGGGGAATGCCCTCTTTCCCAACCTTGGCGCCCACGACCGCTCCGACGATTGCGCCCACGGTGTCGGTGTCGCCGCCGCAATCCAACACGGCCTCTAACGTCTTGCGAAAATCATCGCGATGACGCAACCAGGCATAAAGTGCGACCGGAACCGTATGGTACGCATAGCCGGTAACACCCTTCTGTAAACCGAGTGAGTCGGCAAACCCCTCGACTGACTTTCCCGAGGCCATTGCGTCCACCAGCTTTTCACAAATGCCGATCCACTCTTCATCGCAACCCAGACCGGACAGATGCGTCAGCCATTGCTCAATGGGTTCGTCTTGATTCACCGCCCAAACCGCCGCCTCAGCCACGGCGAGCGCGGCGGTCTCGGCCTTCGGATCGGAGTGGGTGAGTCGGGTTGAGGCTGAAACGAACGCGCGGCGTTTGGCCGGATCGGCGGCGAAATACACACCAATTATGGCGCTCCGCATTGCCGGGCCGTTCCCGGCGGACCAAACTCCGCTTTGGCTCGGTGAAATTCCCACCCAAAGTTTCAAGATTGCCTTGAGCGTTGCCAGACCAATGCCTGCCGGCACGCCTAGCAGCCACAGCCGGAGCTTCCACGTGAGGCATCGTTGAAACGCAACGACATCATCCGGATGCGTCAGCAGTGCTTGGGCAACGAACAAGGTGTGTTCGGTGTCATCACTCACCATGCCACGGCCAAACAGGAAACGATGCCGCCACTGACCGTGCCACATCCGCTGGATTCGACCCCGCGAAATTCCCTCCGCCGGCAACCCCAGCGAATCCCCCACCGCCGTGCCGAGCAATACTCCGGCGAAGCGATCCTGCGCATCAGGGGTGGGGGAGGACGAGGCCATATCAACTTCCCTTTTTCCCTATCGACGCCTCGCACAACTCGGCAAATTCGTGGAACAGGCAATCCACATCGCCTTTACGCGCCAGCTGCCGGATCCAGTCCACAGGAATGGATTTGAATCCATAGACGACTCCCGCAAGACCGCCAGCGACACAGCCCGTCGTATCCGTGTCTCCGCCGAGATTGACGGCCTTCAAAACACAATCGCGATAATTATCCGTTGTCAGCAGACACCACAGACTGGCGTGCAACGTATGGAGCACATAACCCGTGGAAACTATTTCTCTTTCGGGGACGGATACCAGATCGTCTTCCAAAATGTGCCGGAAGGTGGAGAACTCCGGTGACCGCTCATACGAGCCCGCAAATTCAGCTCTCACTAAATCCAACGCGGCCTGAGGTTGCCAGCCCAGTAGAAGCTGTCGCACCATCTGCCCATAAAACACACAGGCCATTCTTGATCGGGCATGACCGTGCGTGATCGCCGACACTTTCTCCAAACGATCTGAAAATAATTCCTGCGGTTCACCTGCGAAGCGCAACACCGCCGGCAAGATTCGCATCAACGAACCATTCCCGTTGCTATCCTCATGCCTTCCACCGGCCTGATCCGCAGGTATTCCCTTGGCAAACCGCATCAGGGCCGTGCACGTGGTTCCGCCCATATCAAAAACATCGCCATGCGCCGTCCAGAGCCCGTCGTTCATCCAGCGGACAAACCGTTCTCCCATATCCGCGAGGCTGAATTGGTGGTTCACCAAGCTGTCCGCCGTGCACAGAAGCATGGAGCTATCATCTGACCACGTGCCACGGGGTTGATGATGAGTTCCATATTCTCGCATATCTTTGACCGGATCGGCCTGCACCGTTGCACCGTCTTTGAACTCCACCGGCACACCCAGCGCATCACCAGTCAGCAAACCCCACAGACCGCCGAGAATTCGTTCCCGTTTCGAAATGGTTGTCGAAGAGGTCATTCGTTCCTGCCGATAAAGTACAGCCCGGCGTAAACCTTGGGATCAACCAGCACCCCCGATTTGGCCTTCGCCTCCAGCCAACTGCGAACCTGCGCCAGCGGCACTTCGTGGACGGTGATGTCTTCATGCGCCACCCCACCGCCTTCACTGACTCGACGCAGTTGAGTTGCGAGGAAGAGGGTGACCGTCTCAGAAGTAAGACCGCTGGAAGATGGGCCGTGGGTCAGTGCCTCAATGCGGCCCGCTTCGAAGCCTGTTTCTTCAATCAACTCGCGGCGCGCGGCCTCGGC
>JANXWY010000335.1 GCA_025350905.1 Verrucomicrobiota bacterium | reverse complement strand
GAAAGGCCGCAGCCGGAAAGCGCGCGGATGAGTTTCTTCCCCTGCCACAAGCCATGGGATTCAAAAATTTCCGGCCTGGTGCCATTGTTATTTTGGCTTTTGAAACCAGCGCTAGAGAAATAAAAAGGACCGGACTTTCGTCCGGTCCTTCTGAAGCTAAATGTCAACCGATCGCTATTTCATTAAGCGATAAAAGACCTTGGTTCGTCCCGCAGGTACCGAAGTGTAGGGCGAGGTAGCGCCTGTCAGGGTGGTCCATCCAGTCAGAGTGGTGGATTCCTGCAGCACGGCTCCGGGTTCGGTCCACGTGATTTTGATTTGGCCGCCCACAACTCCGGCAGCCAAGTTGAACGATGGACCTGGCACCACGCCAACGCGATAAGCTTTGAGCCCGCCATTGGCGAAGTCGCCAAGGCGTACACTGTCTCCATTGGCCATGATCGAGTATAAAGAGACCCACGCACTACCGGGTGCCAGATCCTGATAAATGAAGCGGAGCGGATAGACCCCAGCTGTCTCGGCAAAGACGTTCATGATGACGGGTAGGTTTTGCCCCGGATTCGTGACTCCCTCGCCCAAGAGCGTAGCTCCGTTGGTTGGATTGTTAATGAGACCGCCTTGAGCACGGAAGTGCCGATTACCGCCGATTCCCAATCTGGTCACCCCTGCCGGCAGTTCGACGAAGGTGAGAATTTCGGCATCAATTCCATCGTTTGCCGCGCTTAAACCGGGAATGCCAGGCATTTGGTCGGCTGCGACCGGAATTGCCAGGAGCGGCGGGGCGGGATTTGCCAACGAGCCGTCGGCCGCCTCATTGAAATAAACCGCGTTGGTGATCTCAAATTTTACCAACGGACCATCAATCGTTCCTGGAGCCAAGGCAGCTCCTTGGGCAGCCGGATCGGCGAGATTCGCGAAAAATGCCGGCGGGTTAGCCGGATCCGGTAATTTGCCCTTTAGGGCTAACTCGCATTGGGCGAGATAATCGGCATCGGTGTTTAATAGCGGATCCAGATCCAGATGAGCTCCCTCATTTTGGAACACGCGCCAGATGAACCCAAGTTTGGTGGTGTCCACCGATACAGCCCGAGCGGAAGCCGCCAAGTATGGAGTCACGGCGCTAATAAAACTTCCCGAATCCGTCACCACTTGGTTCAGAGTATCCTTGACCTCGATGGCGTAAGTATGGTTGCCGCCCGCAAATGGAGTCGCACGGGTGTAGGTGAAGTCCGTTGCATCCAGCACTTTGGGGCTCGCAACGACCGCTACCGCCTGACCATCGATGACCAATTTGGCACTGGCGGGATTCACAATCGATGTCCCCAAGTCACTGGTCCGGAATTTGAAGGTATTCACGCCAGGATTGATCCCCGACAAGAAAAACACCGCAGAGCCACTCCCAGCCTTACCCAAGGTGACCAGAGCGGTTTCGTTTGGCGATTTACCGAACACAATAGAGTGGGCGCCCAATCCGCCCCAACCCTTTTGGCCCGGCGTCAGTAGGTCGCCGTCGTTGATCGCCATTCCGAGACCAAATTGGGTACCAAGTGTCAAAGGTGCCGTCAACCCGAGCGCGGCGGCGGGTAGCTTGATTTCGTAGATGGTCTTCTTGTTCAATCCGTCGCGGACCACTACTGCAGTTGTTCCGCCCGGACCCGCCTCTTCGTTGATGATCGTGGTTCCGAGATTAGTTTCGACGCCACCCAATGCGTAATTGTAAAGTGCCACTTGCGAGTTCCGGCCCGCATTGGCAATCATCAACTGAATCGAATCGCCGTTCCAAGCACTGTTGGCAGAGTTCTCATGGTAATCGTCAGTCACGACGAAACCGAAATAAACATTTTCCGCATCATAGACGATCTGTACCGCCGAGGTTTGGTCATCCGGCCCGGTCCAGGTGCCGCCGTTATACTCCTCAAACAACACATAGGTACCGGTTCCGGTCGCACCGGAGCCTTTAGGGACTGAGAATTTGGGATCGGCAAGCACAGGAACACCGTTCCATTCTGACAAGCTGCCATCTATGGCTATGCCACGGGTGGCGGCGGTGGCCGTGTAAGTGTCCTTCCCGGGTTCGATGTCATTGTAGCCACGCAAGGTCAACAATGCACATTCCTTCGGGGATTTGCCGAATACGATCGCGTGCGCGCCCAATCCGCCCCACCCCTTCTGGCCCGGCGTCAGCAGGTCGCCATCGTTGATCGCCATGCCCAACCCAAACTGCGTTCCAGCGGTCAACGGCGCCGTCAACCCAAGCGAAGCAGCGGGTAGTTTGATTTCGTAGGTGGTCCGCTTTGTGACAGTGTTCCGGGTCACAACGGCGGCTGTGCCGCCCGGCCCCGCCTCTTCATTGATGATCGTGGTTCCGAGATTGGTTTCGACGCCACCCAGTGCGTAGTTGTACAGGGCCACTTGATTGGTCCGAAAGGCGTCGGCAATCATCAACTGAATGGAATCGCCGTTCCAAGCGCTGTTGGCTGAGTTCTCATGGTAATCGTCGGTTACGACGAAACCGAAGTAAACGTTGTCCGCGTCATAGGAAACCTGAACCGCCGAGGTTTGATCATCCGGCCCGGTCCAAGTCCCACCGTTATACTCTTCGAATAACACATAGGTCCCCGTTCCAAGCGGGCCAGAGCCTTTCGGGGTCGAGAACTTGGGATCGGCAAGCACCGGAACGCCGGCCCATTCCGAGAGATTACCATCCAAGGCAACTGGATTCGGCCTGCGGACGACCGAGTAGAATTCTTTTCCGGGTTCGATGTCATTGGAAGCCGGGGGCACAAATGTAGCCAAGGTCATCAGGGCGCATTCCTTCGGTGACTTGCCGAAGACGATCGCGTGCGCGCCCAACCCACCCCAGCCCTTCTGGCCCGGCGTCAATAGATCGCCATCGTTGATTGCCATACCCAGACCAAAACGCACCCCGTTGGTCAGGTCCGTAAGCCCCAGTGAAGCTTTCGGGAGCTTGATCTCGTAGGTGGTTCGCTTCGTGACGGTGTTCCGGGTCACAACAGCGGCTGTGCCGCCCGGCCCCGCCTCTTCGTTAATGATCGTGGTACCAAGATTGGTTTCGACGCCACCCAGTGCGTAGTTGTACAGGGCTACTTGATTGGTCCGATAGGCGTCGGCAATCATCAACTGAATGGAATCGCCGTTCCAAGCGCTGTTGGCCGAGTTCTCATGGTAATCGTCGGTCACGACGAAACCGAAGTAAACATTGTCTGCATCGTAGGCAACTTGAACCGCCGAGGTTTGATCATCCGGCCCAGTCCAAGTGCCACCGTTATACTCTTCGAACAACACATAGGTCCCTGTTCCAAGCGGGCCAGAGCCTTTCGGAACTGAGAACTTGGGGTCCGCAAGTACCGGAACTCCGGCCCACTCCGAAAGATTCCCATCCAAGACAATCCCCTTCGGAACGCTGACGACCGTGTAGGTTTCCTTGCCTGGTTCGATGTCATTGGAAGGAGCTGGGGGGGCAGCCAAAGTCATCAAAGCGCATTGTTGCGGCGTCTTGCCGAAGACAATTGCGTGCGCGCCCAACCCACCCCAGCCCTTCTGGCCCGGCGTCAATAGATCGCCATCGTTGATCGCCATGCCCAAACCAAAACGTACCCCGTTGGTCAGATCCGTAAGCCCCAGTGCAGCCTTCGGCAGTTTGATTTCGTAGGTGGTCCGCTTCGTGACGGTGTTCCGCGTCACAACAGCGGCTGTGCCGCCCGGCCCCGCCTCCTCATTGATGATCGTGGTTCCGAGATTGGTTTCGACGCCACCCAGTGCGTAGTTGTACAAGGCCACTTGATTGGTCCGATAGGCGTCGGCAATCATCAACTGAATGGAATCGCCGTTCCAGGCACTGTTGGCCGAGTTTTCATGATAATCATCGGTTACCACGAAGCCGAAGTAAACATTGTCCGCGTCATAGGTGACCTGAACCGCCGAGGTTTGATCGTCCGGCCCGGTCCACGTCCCACCGTTATACTCTTCAAACAATACGTAGTTCGGAGAGGCGTTCGTGCCGGAATACTTGGGGGTCGCAAATTTGGGGTCCGCCAGCACGGGCACCCCCGTCCATTCAGAAAGATTACCATCCAAAACAATCGGAGTAGTTGTGCGGACGACCGTATAGTATTCCTTGCCTGGCTCAATATCATTAATCGCCGCGGCATTAAGTCCGAGGAGGCCTAGGGCCAGAACTGGCAGTGTTTTGAGGAGTTTTCTATTCATGATAATTTTAGGCATGGGTCGCTTAAGGATTTTCTGAAACTGATGTTCTGCGTAAACGACACTTGTTTGACAGGTCGGGTCGGAACCGTCAAGAACTTTTCGCGAAAAATTGTTCGAAATCGGAAATTTGGCCCCAGCTTACAACCCTCTCACCCCTGAACTTCAACAACTCGTCCCCATTCCTAAGAATTGTTATTCGTTGTCATCAATAATGCTTCCCACCACCCTCCCATCCAATCGCAACTCATTACTATGACGAAAACGGTTCGCGGCGCTGATCACTTTCCCCAAGCCGAGCGGCGAACAGATGCGGCAACTTTACGCCACCGATAATCCGACGCGTCGGACGTTCACAAAGTCGGCCTTACCCCCGACCCGCGGTTGCGTTCGCTGCGAGCACCCGATTGAACGCAACCGGAGTACCCGTGAGCTAAAGATTGTTGAAAGTGTTTGTGATTTGCCGAGGCAAGGTACCCGCAAAATCATGCACAGGGTTGCACCGCTTGCACACACCGCAATGCTGAGTTGGTCCGTCGTCCAACAGTGGGCGACGAAAATTGGCTTGTGCGGTTCGTCACCGTGAGCTGACAATTCGCATTCGATGAAGCGATTTATCGCCCAAGTGCTCGTGTGGCTTGGCCTGACCGCGGCACGACTCGTTGCCGCTATCAGCCTGGCGGAGGACGGTTATCATGTCTTTCCCGGCGACAATATTCAGGAGGCGCTGGAACAGGCGGCTGCAAATAAATCAAACAAGGTCGTCAAAGTTCATGCCGGCGAATATAGTCCCAATAGCCGGCGTCAGGCCCTGATTTGGTTCAATAAATTGCACGATGGCATCCGACTCGAGGCCGATGGCTTGGTGACCCTGACCGCCGCCAACTCGCAGTTGGCATTGCCTTCCGAACCCGGCTTTCCGGCGGTGGTCAACCATGTGGTTTATTTTGGGGACGGCATCACCGCCCGCACAATACTAAAGGGATTTCGCATCACCGGAGCCAATAACTTTGTAACGAAGGCACAGACCCGGGAAATGGAGCCGGACCGGACCATTCCCAAGAACTACTTTTTCTATTCCGACGGCGGGGCCATCAAGGTTTTTGGCCGGTCGTATCCGCGCCTGCAAAACCTGGACGTGGTGGATAATTTTACCAGCCCTTGTGGCGCCGGCATCTCGGTACAGCATCAGGGCTTCAAACAGGATTCGGTCGGGATTGAAAATTGCAGGTTTCGCCAGAACCGGGCGCAGGGCACTGGCGCCGCGATTGACCTGCTGGCAGGGAGTGCCGCGCGCATTATCAATTGTTTATTCGTCGGCAATGTCTCGAACACGGGTGAAGATCCGGTGGCGAAAACCTCGGGCGAGCAGCCGTTCGTGAATAACGGGGTACTGACGATCTTCTGGCAATCGAAAGCGACGGTGCAAAATTGCACGTTTACCGGCAATCGCAATGGAGTGGATGACATGGGAGGCGAGAGCACCTACACCAGCTGTATCTTCTTCGAGAACCGGCTGGATGCGGGGCTGAAAGGGTTTGCCCGCTATGAGCTGGCGGTGAACGCGGGCGCAAAAGTTACCGGTTGCTTCATCAAGGGCAACTACCACGATGTACGCCAGGTCGTGTCCGCCACGGAAAACGTATTGCAAGCCCCTCCGCCCCAGTTCAACAACGATTTTGTGCCCGGAGCAGCGGACTACAAAAATGCCGGTTACCGACCCGTTTCCGCAATCTCTCCACCCACAGCCAAGCGCCCTTGATCAACGAGCCTCCGTGATCGTGAGCAGCGAATTCACCGGAATTCCTTCCGTCAGCAGTTGTTGCTTGCCGGAACTCCAGAGCACTTCGATTCGGTCAATCGTGGAAGCCGCGTCCAACCCGAAGTAGAGCGGCATGGAACTTTGCGAGAGATAACCGGATTTTCCGTCATGGTAGCGGGTAAAAATTTTCGCCCCGCAGTGAACTTTGACGGTTGCGCCCAGCCCGTCTCGATTGGAAATGGTCCCGACGAGTTTGATCTTCAAATAATGGATGGCCTTTTTCTCCGACAAATTGCTGATCAACACTTGCGGATGGTCGTTCCACTCGTTCGTCACCAGATCCAGGTCTCCATCATCATCGAGGTCAAACGCGACCGACGAACGCGAGCTG
Source organism: Verrucomicrobiota bacterium (assembly GCA_025350905.1). Classification (GTDB taxonomy): domain Bacteria; phylum Verrucomicrobiota; class Verrucomicrobiia; order Limisphaerales; family JADLHS01; genus JADLHS01. The sequence continues at coordinate 8,597 of JANXWY010000335.1, read as the reverse complement.
GTGCTACCCGTCACCGTCAAAACTCCGCTCTGGCCGCGGCAGAGCGGGTTCCGCTTGTCGGCGCCGGAACAATCGAGCGTGAAGAATTCCTTTTCGATCCGGTTGCCCATGCGCGGCTCCACACCCAATACGAATTCACTGTCCACAAACCGTCGACCGCCCTCGTTCAGGAGCACCGAATTGATGGCGTAACGCAGGGGATAACCCATACCCGCCGTCACAAAGACATCTTCGTAACCGTCCGCGTTAAGGTCGGCGACGCTGATGCCCCACGGCCAATAAGTTTCCGCACCGACCGAGGCGGACACCTCGCTGAATTTGCCGTTCCCCTGGTTTTGATAAAACGCATTTCCGAAGATGCTGTTGGAGGCGCTTTGCAAGGCGGCGGGTGACCACTCCACCGAGCACCAGGCGTCGCTTTTCTGTTTCTCAAACCTGGGACTGAAGTCCTGGTCGCCCGCTTTGATCTGCACGGAGGTCATGTCCGAGTGCATGTCGGTCACATATAGATCCATTAAGCCGTCTAGGTTGTAGTCAAAGAATTTGACCCCCATGCTGCCCCAGGGTGTTTTTGGGAAATAGGCCGCCGTTTTCTCCACGAACCGTTGACCATGATCATTTTCGTAATACTTGTCCGGGCCGGACATGCTGAGCACATAGAGATCGGGATACCCATCCAGATTCAAATCGCAGAACGTGGCGTCACCGCTCCAGCCGCGATGTTCCAAGCCCAGCTTGTGGGAGACGTCCTCAAATCTTCCGCCGCCCATGTTTTGATACAATTGGCTCTGCTCGCTGCGGTCGGGAAATTGCCACCCTTGAAACGCATCCGAGCGCCCCAGATAGAAGCCGCCGCGGCCTTTTTCGTTCCGCGTGTAAACGCCCACGTTGGCTACGAACAGATCCAGCAGGCCGTCATTGTTGAAGTCGAAGAAGACGGCGCCGGAGGAATGTGCAGCGCGTTTGAGGCTGAGACCGGATTCCAAGGTGATATCCTTGAATTTTCCACCGCCGAGATTCTTGAACAGGACGTTGCCCATGCGGACAGTGGTGACAAACAAATCCGGCCGGCCGTCATTGTCGATGTCCGCAAAGGAGGCGGCGACGCAGATCTTATCGGCCAAGCCGACGCCCGCGGTCGCGGTGATATCCTCGAATTTACCGTGGCCCAGATTCCGCCAGAGCTGGCTGGCCCCGAGCTGATTGACAAAATAAATGTCGAGCCGGCCGTCGCCATCCACGTCCGCGACCGCCAGACCGTTGCCGTGATCATAATGGACCGCTTTGTAATCCTTGGCGGCGTCATCCACGGGATGATGTTCGAACCGAATACCACTCTCGGCGGACTGATCGGTAAAGCTAAAGTCGTGAAAGGTCTTCCACCCTTGGGCGGCTTGCAGCTGCTTTTGTTTGTTCGCCTCCAGCGCGCGGAGGGTGCTCTCAGTCTGACCAAAAGGGTTGATGGTTTGTTTGGCCGGAGCGAGCTCCGCGCCGAACACAGTGCGGACCGCATGCAGCAGCAGGAGCGCAGCGGCCCCGCCGGCCGCGCGCAGTTGATATTTGGTTTCCATAGGATTGCTTGAGATTGCTGGGTTGATTTTATTGGGTAGGCCGTGGTGGAACGGGGCCGAGGGCGACCCGGAACCCGACGAAATGAATCCCGGTGGAAATCTGCATCATAAACCGGCTGGACGAACTGGCGTACTTGCTGTCTTGATTCCATCCCCCGCCTTTGAAGAGTTTATACTTGCTGCTCGCCGGTCCGACGGGATCCGTGAGCGGGGCCGCCGGATAGGGCTCGAACCAATCGGAACACCATTCGCAAACATTGCCGTGCATGTCGTATAATCCCCAGGCATTCGGGCGCTTCAATCCGATCGGATGCGTGGTCGCTTCACTGTTTTCCGCCGTCCACGCGAATTGATCCGCCACGCTGGTGTCGTCGCCAAAACTGAACCGATTGGTGGAGCCGGCGCGACACGCGTATTCCCACTCCGCCTCTGTGGGGAGGCGATATTCATAGTCGGCTGGCAAATGGCCAGCCGCCCGTTCGCGCTGGGTGAGCGCTGAGCAATACGCGCTGGCGTCGAGGAAGGTAACCTTTTCCACCGGCCGATTGGAGTCCCCGAGGAAGTGGCTGGGGTTCCGGCCCAAAACCGCCGCGAATTCGGCCTGGGTGACTTCATACTTTCCGATCCAGAAATCGCGCGTAAGCGTGACGGGAAATTTGATCCGCATGAAAGTGCCAGCCTTGATAGCGACCATATTGGTCATGGGCACCAGCTCGAGCTTAGCGGGCGTAACAGACTTTCGGTTGCACGCCGGCTGCGCCAGCAAAAGTGCAAGCAGGATGAATGCTCCGGCTAACAGCGATGGCCGACGCAAAGTTTGAGTGCGGGTATTCATTTTGCAAACGTGGCGCGAACAGTCCATTCCTGATCCTTTATCGCCACGGTTTGTTCCTTGCCCCCGGGCCAGCGAATCCACAACGCCACCGGTGATTCCTGAAGGCCGAGCACCTGCGGGGCGGCATCCTGGGACCAATAGCCGGAGCCAGCCTGGACTGTTCGGCACGGGCCTTTGCGATCTCCGGCGTAAAGCAGGCGCAATTGGGTGCCAACGCCGTCCGGGTTTTGCGTGGGGCCGGTGAGCTCCACGCGCAGCCCCCGTTTGGCCCCCCGGTTAACGTACAACTTGGTCGCGGCGTTGTTCTGCGAGACAGCCAGATCCACCCGGCCATCATGGTTGAAGTCGACCAGCGCCGCGCCGCGTTGTTCGCCCAGGACTTGAATTCCCGTTACGCTCGCGTCCATGGCCGCGAAAGTGCCTCGCCCATTTCCCCGGAGCCACAAGCCGCGGCCGCTGTCGTCACGGGAAATATCCGAGGCTGTGCCGAAGAAATTCTGGCTGCAAAAAAGATCCTCGATGCCATCGCCGTCCACATCGCCGACGTTCAGGGAAAAGATCGGTGCCAGCTGGGCCTCGCGCGGCAGCGGGATCGCCTCGAATCGGTCACCGCGGTTGAGGAAAACCATGGACGAAAGCTGTGCCGCGGCCAACCACGGGGATTTCTCATAAGTCGCCCCGAGAATGTCCCGAACCGTCGCTTGGCCAAACGCCTGATGAGTGGGAAATTGGTCGACCAATCTGGGAAGCCCGCGCTCGAGCCAAGTTCGATCGTGCACCGGGAACCAGTTGGTGCCGGACGCCCACGATTCAATCATTTGCACCACGCCGTTGCCGTTCCAGTCGCCGTAGTAGAGTCGAAACGTCGTCGGTTGGTACAATTCATAAACAGTGTTGCGCCCCCAGTTGCCACAGGCCAGATCCATTCGTCCGTCGCCGTTGAAGTCGCCGGCGACCACGCTCGTCCACCAGCCAGTCAGATCGGCGAGCCCCCATTGCGTCGTCATCTCTTCAAAGTGTCCCCGACGATTCATAAAGATCCGCACGGGTCCCCATTCCATCGCCAGGGCGAGATCGGGCCAGCCATCCCCGTCCAGATCGGCAAAGGTTGCCCCACTGACCATGCCCAGGGTTTTGAAGGGCTCGCTCAGTGAACTGCTGACGGTAAGCTTGCCTCCCTCATTCACCCAGATGGTCGACGCAACCGGCTCGGGATAACGGCCGGAACGGAAGCGCCCCCCGACAAACAAATCCAGATCGCCGTCGCCGTCGATGTCGGCGGTGGCCATTGGCCCCAGGCTCGCTACCCCCGCCGGCAAGCGTTGCGGGTTGGCAAGGTTGGTGGGGGAATACACCGCGATTTCCGATTCCCGTTCGGAGGCCATCTCATAATTGGAAGTCGCCACCAGCAATTTACGATGGCCTTCCCCGTCAGCCCACCCGAGCACTGCGCCTTGATCGCCGGCGGCGATGGGAGCGCCGTCGAGCTTGTGAAAGCCGCGGCCCTGTTCATTATGATAGGCCGCCAACTGGCCCCCGCGGCCCGCGGACAGGATCAAATCTTCCCAACCGTCGCCGTCGAAATCGTACCAACTGACACCCGGTCCCAGCCGGCTCAGGCGGCGGGGCAGCATGGGTTGCTGTGCCCAATCGTCAAAGCTTGCCTCAGCATGTTTGTGATCAATCAGGGAACTGACGTCCGCAAACATTGGCTCCGGCTTAGCCAGTGGGGCGACGGGTACGCGCGCCGCCGCGGCCGGTTGCGTGATTTCATAAATACGATTTGTTACGACATCGGCAATGGTGCTTTGGCTGCCATCGCGCCAGCGTACTTCCAAGCGCATCGGAGTCTTGGCGTCCGGGTCGGCCGCAAAAACCCGGGTGGGCTGATCGCTGGACAGGTAGCGCCCGCCGCTGATCATTTCCTGGGCCTGCGTCATCGCGCCGCCCACCAGTTGGATCCGTGCGCCGATGCCTTGAGTGTTGGGGGGCAGACCCTTCAAACGTACCGCGATGCGACCGGCGGTGCTATCATTGCGGTATAGACTGACCCCTTCATTCAGATTGTTAACTACCAAGTCCAGATCCCCGTCATTATCCAGGTCGCCTTGGGCCATCCCAAACGAAACTCCCTCGTGATCGAATCCCCACTGCTGACTTGCGGGCTCAAACGATCCATCGCCACGATTCCGAAACGCGGCATTCCGGGTGCGCCAGCGCGGATGAATCTGCATCGAGCGCTTCAATTGCGCTTCGGTGAGCCGCCGCCGGCCATCCTTGATCTCGTTGCTGCTGTCCTGATCCATCACGTCAAACTCAAATCCGTTCGTCACCAAGAGGTCCTCATAGCCGTCCAGATCGACGTCCATGAGAATCGGGGACCACGTCCAGTCGGTGGCGGCCACTCCGGCCATGAACGCGGCCTCCACGAACGATCCGTCCGCCCGGCCAAAGAAGAGCGTGTTCCGGTTAAACTGTGGCCGCGCCTCGAGCTGCTCGCTTTCCAGCGGGTTCGGACGATCCCGCACCAGCTGGGTCATCCGTTTGGCGTGCTCCCGCGCCAGCATGTCGACCACAATAATGTCATCGTGACCGTCCCGATCAAGATCGCCAAAGTCGACGCCCATGGACGACCGGCTGGTATGACGAAACTTGAACGGGTCGATCGCCTGGAACGTTCCCTTTCCGGTATTGATCCAGATTCGATCCGGCGAAGCATTGTCGTTGCAAACGTACAGGTCAGGAATTCCATCGCCGTTTAGGTCCCGGAACATTGCCGACAGTCCCCAATCACGCGGCGGCGGGATTGGGACGCCTTGCTCGTTCAAATAAACACCGGGCTCAAACTGCATGGGGGTGAAGTGCCCGTGTCCGTCATTGCGATAGAATCCATGCACCTCGGGCAACTCCCGCACTTTCCCGTCCGGGAGCGCCTCAAACCGACCTTGCCATCTCGGCGAGCGGGTCGACTCGCCATTGACCTTCGTCACCTCCCACTGGTCGCCCCGTTTAGCCATGGCGAAACGTGTCGTCGGATCGGCCAGCAACATGGCGTCAATGTAGTGCGTGCAGTAAAGGTCCAAGTCACCATCCCCGTCGATGTCCGCCAAGGCCAAGGAAGTGGCCGAGGCGGTGTGGGACAAACCGGAGTCTTTCATCTCCGTAAACTTGCCCTTGCCGTCATTCAGAAATAGTCGCGTGCCCACGGAAATACCGTTCACGAGCAGATCCAAATCGCCGTCGCCATCCACATCGGCGAAGGCAACCCCGGTCGAGATTTGTCCCGGGCAGCCGGCTTCGCCCAGATCCATCTCTTCGAACTGCCAATGACCGAGATTCCGGTAAAGTCGGTTGGGCCCTTCCAAACTGCACAGATAGATATCCGGCCAGCCATCGCCATCCACGTCGCCAATCGCCACGCCGGCACCATTGTGCGCCACTGCATTCGTCAGGTAGCGGTCTCCGTGTAACGCGTTGGTAAAAGTTACTCCCGTCGCGATTGGATTCATGAGCGTGAACCCCGCTTTTCCGTTGGTACCGGGATTCACTGCCAGGCTGCGAAAACCTTCGCCATCGGTCCACGATGATGCCGCGGCCTGCCAGCCAAGGCTCAACAAAACTGCTGCCAGACTGGAAGTCCGACCACCAAAATTCATTAAGCCATCAAATCAGACGTCGCCCCGTTGTCAATCCTTGACGACTCCGGTATCCCGGCCTCCTCGTCAAAGACAGTTACTGGCGCTGGCCAGATCGCCATCTGGTCGGCAACGCCATTGACTTTCTTGTCCAGGACCTCGGCCTGTCCTTCCACGACGCCATGCGGCTCATCACCCAATCATAAAACCACCGCAAGCGTCATAACGCTACGGCAACAATTGGGGAAGCAACCCCGCACACGGGAAAATCGGCCTTGGACGACGCCAGTGTGGGAAAATCTTCCGCGGCCCGGCCAAAATCGAAATCCGTCCAGACGCGTCATAACGCGACGACTAGAACGCGGTAATTTGGGCGCAAAATAAGACGCCAGTGTGGGACAAAACCTCAATTCGCTACGACCACAGTTCCGGACGAAGTATGTTCGGAGAAAAGTCCGTAACATCCAACTGCCTGAGGCCGGCGGCGAGGAAAGGAAAGTGTCAACAGTGAGGACTGACACATTTTCGGATGCCCAAAGAATTCGGACAGATGGAAGGGTCGACGTTACGGAAGTTCGGAGTCCCAGCCAGACAGCTAAGGAAATGAATGCGAAGAACGAACAGTATAAGAAGATTCTTGGCGATAAAGCTGGTAACGTAACTTGGGAGCAGCCCAAATAATAGGCAAATTGACGCAATGCAATATGATGACCGAAGTAACCAAGACAATTGAAAGCCGACTTAAAAAGTTGAGCGGCCTTGAAATTGCGCAGGCGCTGGCAAACGCCGAACCACAGGTTCTAGTTGGACTTCTCGACTCTAAATCTATTAAGGTTGGGGATTGCGCAGCAACAATGATAAAGGGGAGCGTTGCGTATCGACGTCTCATTTCTTCGGTGTTGGAGGGGCAAATAACTACAAAGCTAGGAAAAATCAGGGCGAATAATATGTTGTTTAGTACAGGCCGGCAGTACCCAGATGCTCTGAAGGCTTACATGAGATTCTTGAACGACCCAAACGACGAGATCGCTTACGAATCCCTGTTGGGCTTGGTGTTTTGGGGTGACAAGCAAGTGATCCCAGCAATTAAGGAAAGAGCAAAACGCGTAAAATCTGCTGAGGACGTTCGTGAATTCGGTCGAGCGTGCGATGCTCTGGAAAAATCTGACCCGAAGACCTTCAATCCGCATTTTACGGACAGCGGAGGAGTTTGGAATTGAGGCATCGGCGTCCGGCGAACCCAAGCGGTGAAATCCGCCTACTGCAAGACCTACCTTTACGATCAATGCGGGAACATGATCGTGCGGCGCGCTGGGACGACTGGTTCGCAAGCTTTGGAATATGATGCGGAGAATCAATTGATTCGTTTGTCCGAGGCCGGAACGGTATTGGTGGAATATGCATACTCTGCCAGCGGCCAGCGGTTGTGGAAACGAAAGAATCAAACCGATCTACAGGTTTGGATTGGCAATCTCTATGAAGAGAAAGGCGGCAAGACGCTGTTCCACGTCTTTGCTGGGGGCCAGCGCATCTGCACGTTTGAGCCTACCTCGGTGCTGAACGGAGGGGCCAATCCTTCCAGCACTCATGTAGGGTATTACTACCACCAGGACCAGTTGGGGTCGTCCAGCGTTTTGAGTGGGAACACGGGTAGCCAGTTGGAGATCAACGCCTACTATCCGTTCGGGCGCACGCAGACCGCCACGCCACAGGCAGTGTTCAAGGTGTCCAACCAGTTTACCGGGCAGGTGAAGGACGAGGAAACCGGCCTCTACTACTACAACGCCCGCTATTACGATCCCGAGTTGGGTCGCTTCATCCAAGCGGACACCATTATTCCTGACCTCAGCAATCCGCAGAGTTACAACCGGTATGCTTATGTCCTGAACAATCCACTGCGCTACACCGATCCAGATGGGCATGGGCCAAAGGAATGGGCACAAGCTGTCGGACAGTTCGGTGGCGGTGTTTTTGTGGGCACAGTCAATGTGGTGAATCCCGTTCCCATTCAAATTCGCGGTGATGCCCCGCCGCCTTCGTCCATGCCCGAATACTACGGCCGGAAGGCGGGCGAAGCCCTCGGGTTGGGGATTTCCATTGGTGAGATAATTGTTGGAGGTGACACGGCTGCAACGGGCGGCGGGTTGGCTGTGGCTGGTGCTGGCGGCGAAGTCCTTACCGGCGGTGCCGCCACACCTGTTTCTGTACCTGCTATGGCGGCGGGTGGTGGGTTGCTCGTGGTTGGCGCCGCCGCGACAACCTCGGGCCTCCTCGGCATCAATAACTTCATGACCGCGCAGACGCCGAAGCCGCCATCAAAAAGGCCCGGCACTCGCGGGCATCCAGATCATCAAGCTGATGTTCAAGGGCCGGGGCGAGCGCAAGCAGAAGCGCAAGCACAGCCCGGTGAAACGGTTCTTAGAGCCTGTTTGAAAACTCTGAAAAGACCAATAAAACCGCAGATTTTGCTGTACTTTTTTGACCACCTGCCCCAACAGACTGGGGATGCGATACACTCATGACCTGACGGACGCCGAATGGCAATTGATCTCTTAC
>JANXWY010000280.1 GCA_025350905.1 Verrucomicrobiota bacterium | reverse complement strand
CATGTCGAGCCCGTGATTGGCAAGGTCGGCAAAGATTTGTATGTCACCGCCTGCGGCATCTGTCATGAGGCCGAGCACCGGGCCACGATGGTGTCCGATCTGCACAATCTGCCGAATGACACCAACGCGGAGTATTGGAAGCTGATGGTCACCGTGGGCAAGGAGGGCACGCTCATGCCGGCCTTTGGGCAGGCTCATGGCGGACCGCTCTCGGACGCGCAAATCGTGACGCTGGTGGATTATTTGGTGGCGAACCTGCCAGCCCAAGGCACCAATTCCCGGCCCTACCTGCCCAAGCCGAAGAGCTAAGCGGTTGCCGTTGCCGCCGGACGGAATTCCGGCGCTGGTTTTCCCTCCGTTCCTTTCGCGTTGCTGCGCCCCATGCCCATCCGTATCGTGCGACCGTGCCGCCAACGGAAATCCCATCGTCGCCGCTCGCCACGCCGGTAATGCGGCTTTGGGGCGTCGGCGAGGAACGGGCGAAACAACTCGCGCGCCTCGCCATCACCACGGTGGAGGATTTGTTGCTCCATCGCCCACGCCGTTACGAAGATCGGCGGAATTTTCAAGCTATCGCCAAACTCCAGATAGGCGAACCCGCAACCGTGCGGGGTAAAATCATTGCGGCCGGCGTGAAACGCTGGCGCAAAGGCGATCGCGCGATGTTTGAATGCGTTATCGACGACGGCACGGCGCATTTGTATTGCCGCTGGTGGCAGGCGCAACCGTGGATGGAGGAATACTTCACCGTCGGTCGGGAATTCCTGGCGTTCGGCAAGCCGGAGTCGCTGCGCCCGCGAACCATGGATCATCCCGAAACCGAGTGGATCGAGCCTGGGGAGGAAAGCTTCATCCACTTCAACCGCATCGTTCCGATCTACCCGCTCACCGAAGGCTTGCCGCAGCGTTGGCTGCGCGGATTGATGTGGCGGACGCTCGCGCGCTACGAAGCGGGCATTCCAGAAGCGCCGTGGGAGAAGCTGCCGGTCGCGAGTGGCAAATTACCGGTTGAAAAATCATCTGCCGGGCCGCTGGCGAAACCTTCAACCGTCAGCCAGCAACCTGCAACCGCGCTCCTGCCAACTCGCGCCCAGGCCATTCATAGGCTGCACTTCCCCGAGGCGTTGACCGACGCGGGATTGGCGCGGCAACGGCTGGCGCTGGATGAATTCATTGCGCTGCAAATCCAGATTCAACAACGGCGCAAAAACTTTGAAACCCGGGCTCAGGCCTTGCCGTGCGCGGGTGACAATCGGTGGATGAAACCCTTTCTCGTCGCGCTGGGCTTCAAACTCACCGCAGCGCAAACGCGGGTGCTGCGCGAGATCCGCGCGGATCTGGGCGGCGCACATCCGATGCGCCGCTTGCTGCAGGGCGACGTCGGCTCGGGCAAAACCGCGGTGGCCGCCTGCACGGCGTTGATGGCGCTGGAGAGCGGTTTCAACGTCGCGTTGATGGCGCCAACGGAGATATTGGCGGAGCAACATTTTCAGAACTTCACGCGCTGGTTTGATCCGCTCGGCGTGCAGGTTGAACTTCAAACCGGAAGCCGCAAAACGGGCGAGCGTCGAGCGTCGAACGTCGAAAGTCAAAAGCCTCGGCCCTCGACCCTCGGCTCTCGACCCTCGACTTTAATTATCGGCACCCACGCCCTGCTCACTGCCGGTTTCGACCTGCCGCACCTCGGCCTCGTGATCATTGATGAGCAGCACAAGTTCGGGGTGGCGCAACGCGAACAACTGGTGCGCAAGGGGCGTTACCCACATCTGCTCGTCATGACGGCCACACCCATCCCGCGCACACTGGGCCTCACGCTTTACGGCGATCTGGATTTGTCCGTGATTGACGAACTGCCGCCCGGTCGTGGCCGCGTGAAAACCTTCGTGCGCACGACGGAAACGTTGCCCAAGGTCTGGGAATTTCTTCGGGAAAAACTCACCGCCGGCCGGCAGGCCTACGTCGTCTATCCGCGCGTCGAGGACGCGGCGGATGGAATGAAGGCGGTGACCCGGGAATTCGAAAGCTTGAAGGCGAAACTCGTTCCGTTCGGCGTGGGCTTGCTGCATGGGCGGCTGAAAAGTGCGGCGAAGGAAGCCGCCATGGCCGACTTTCGGGCGCAGGGCGTCAGCGTGTTGCTCGCCACCTCGCTCATCGAAGTGGGCGTGGACGTTCCCAACGCAACGGTGATGGTGATTGAGAATGCGGAGGCGTTTGGTTTGGCGCAATTGCATCAATTGCGCGGCCGCATCGGCCGCGGCGCGCATGAGAGTTTTTGCATCCTGATTTCCGACGCCAAGAAACCGGATTCGCGCCAGCGGTTGCGGGTGCTGGAGGAAACGACCGATGGCTTCCGCATTGCCGAGGCGGACCTGAAGTTGCGCGGGCCCGGAGAGTTGCTGGGCCAGCAGCAAAGCGGCCTGCCGCGATTCCGCTTCGGCGACCTGACGGAGGACCTCCCGCTCATCCGGCAGGCCCGCGACATCGTGGCGAAAATGTGAGCGCCAGTGGTTCCAGACCGTGTTGCTTTCCAAGGTCGCCCTCTCCGCGCCATGAATCCGGTCGAACGGAGCCGACGCCGGAATCTACCGGTCTGTTATCTGGGATTACAAATGTGGATTGTCGCGGCACGACCCGGCGGCTAGACTTTGCGGCAAGACCATTGATGGTGTGTGGGACGGGCCTTTGAGCGAACGCAAAACCGACCCGGGTGAAATCGAACAACCGTAAACCAAGTTTTATTCATGGATAGTTTTCTGATCAAAGGCGGAGTGCCCTTGCACGGGGAAGTGGAAATCAGCGGGGCCAAAAACGCCGTGTTACCGATCATGGCGGCGACATTGCTCACGGCTGAGCCCTGTGTCATCCGCCGCGTGCCCAACTTGAGCGACGTGCGTTTCATGGGCCAAATCCTGGAATGGCTCGGCGCGAAGGTGAAGCTCGACGGCGACGCGGTCCACGTGCACGCCCGAAAAATCAAAGGCCACGCCGACTACGATCTCGTGCGCAAAATGCGCGGCTCGATCTGCATCATGGGGCCGCTGCTCGGGCGGCTGCGCAAGGCGACGGTGTCCCTGCCCGGCGGCTGCGTGATCGGCGCGCGGCCCATTAACCTGCATTTGAAGGCGTTCGCCGCCCTCGGCGCCAAGATTAAGATTGAGAACGGTTATGTGGCGGCCACCGCGCCGCGGCTGGCGGGCGGCCCGATGTTTCTGGGCGGCCGTTCGGGTTCCACCGTGCTGGGCACCGCCAACGCCATGATGGCCGCGGTGCTGGCCGATGGCGTCACGATTATCGAGAGCGCCGCGTGCGAGCCCGAAGTGGTGGACCTCGCGAAGTTTCTGACCGCGATGGGCGCGAAACTTTCCGGGGTGGGCAGCCCGACGATCACCATCACGGGCGTGAAGGAATTGCATGGCGCGGAACACGAGGTCATCGCCGACCGCATCGAGGCCGCCACGTTCGCCATTGCGGCGGCGGCGACCAACGGGGAGGTCACGCTGAAAGGCGCGCGGGCCGATCACCTGCATGCCGTGATCGATAAGTTACACGAGGCGGGCGTGCTGGTGGAGCGGCGCGGGGCCAATCTGGTGGCCCGCCGCAACGGCAAACTCAAGCCCACCGACGTGACGACGCTGCCGTACTCCGGCTTCCCCACCGACGTGCAGGCGCAGATGATGGCGTTGATGACGCTCACGCCGGGCATCAGCATCATCACGGAACGGATCTTCGAATCGCGCTTCATGCACGTGAGTGAGTTGGCGCGCCTGGGCGCGGACATTGAGATTGAGGGGCCCAGTGCGATCGTGAAGGGGGGCAAGCCCTTGAGCGGCGCGCCCGTGATGGCGAGCGATCTGCGCGCGTCCGCGGCTCTGGTGATTGCTGGGCTGGCGGCGAAAGGCACGACGCAGGTGAATCGCGTTTATCACCTGGATCGCGGTTACGAAAACATGGATGGCAAATTGCGCAAGCTGGGTGCCCGCGTGCAGCGCATCGAGGAATCATGACCAAATCCATTGGCGTGTTGATCATTTTGGCGGTGGCCTATGTGGCCTACCTGGTGTTTCAGCAATGGGACAAGGCGCAGTTGGAGCATGACAATGCCCGAAAACTGGCGGCCGCGACTGTGTTTACGCCGGAAAGCCTGCCCGGCATGCCGGATCAACTGGATGCCAGTCTCCGAGCCGTCCGGGAAAAGGGGCCGACAGCTTTCCGGGCGTGGTTCAAGACCTACGAGCGGCAGATCGTTGATCCTCGACGGGCGTGGATCGAACTCGATCTCTGTGTGGCGCTCGCCCGCGAAAACCCGGCGGAGGCGAGACGCATCTTCGCCGGCGTGAAAGGGCGCCTGCCGCCAGCCTCGCCCGTGTGGCCCAAAATGAAGGAACTGGAAAAGACGTTTGAGTGAGTTGGCGCGCTGTTCGCGGATCCGGCCGATCAGGCGTTGCCAGGTTCGCGCTTTTCGGGGAGCGGCGCTGAATAAGAAAAGGGCGTCCCGGCGGACGCCCTTCGTAATTTGAATTTCGCTTCGTTTATGCAGCGGCTTCGCCGACCTGGAAGCGGACAAAGCGGCGGATGCTGATCTCGTCGCCGAGTTGTTTCGCCACCGCGGCGACGTGGTCCTTCACGCTGATCTCGGAGTTCTTCTTCACGAAGCCCTGATCGACGAGGCAGTAGGTCTGGAAAAACTTGTCCAACATGCCGGCGAGGATTTTCTCCAACGCCTGCGCCGGTTTGCCCTTGAGGCGGTCGGACTGCGCCGCGATCTCCCGTTCTTTGGCGATGACTTCCGGCGCGACTTGTTCGCGGGAAACAGCGTACGGATGACCCGCCGCGATTTGCAGCGTGATGTCCTTTACGAGTTGCTTGAACTCCTCCTTGGCGGTGGTTTCGGCCTTGCCCGCGCCGACTTCGACGAGGACGCCGACCTTGGCGCCGGTGTGGATGTAAGCGGCGATGAGCCCATTGCCGGAGACTTCCATGCGGGCGTTGCGGGCGATCTTGATGTTCTCGCCAATCTTGACCACGGCGGCTTCGCGCTCCGCGTCCAGATTCACATTCGCATTCGCGGCGACTTTCCGGGCGATTTCATCGCTGAAGGCGCGGAAAGTATCATTGCGCGCGACGAAGTCGGTTTCGCAATTCACTTCCACCAGGACGCCGGCCTTGCCGTCCGGCGCGATGTATTGGGCAATCAGCCCTTCGCGGGCATCGCGTAGCGATTTCTTCGCGGCGCTGGCCGCGCCGGACTTGCGCAAAATGTCCACGGCCTTGTCCATGTCGCCCCCGGCTTCGGTGAGCGCCTTCTTGCAATCCATCATGCCGGCACTCGTCATCTCGCGGAGTTTGCCGACGTTGGCAGCAGTAATTTCAGCCATACAAAAAGATTGATCGTTCGGAGTTAATGATTGAGAAACGAATGCTCGACGAGCCGGCACTCAAACCGGCAGCGGCGCGGTCGCTTCCGCCGGCGTGGCCTCCACGGCCACCGTCGCCGCGGCGGCCGCATCGGCTTCCTCCTGCTTGCGGCGGGAGGCACGGGATTCGAATTCCGCCTGGGCGCGGGTAATAACCTGGTTGACGGTGGCCAAGATCATGCGCACGGAACGGATTGCGTCGTCGTTGGCAGCGATCGGATAATCCACGAGATCGGGATCGCAGTTGGTGTCCGCAATGGCAACGATCGGGATTTTCAGCTTGCGCGCCTCGGCCACGGCGTTGTGTTCGCGCTTCACGTCCACGACGAACATTGCGCCCGGCATCTTGTCCATGGTGCGGATGCCATCAAAGTATTTGACCAACCGGCCAGCTTCGCGGCGGATGACAGCCTGCTCCTGCTTGACGTAATTGTTGATCGAGCCGTCGGCTTCCATCTTCTCGATTTCTCGGAGGCGGGCGATGGAGCGCTTGACGGTTTGGTAATTAGTGAGCGTGCCGCCGAGCCAGCGCTCGGTGACGAAAAATTGGCCGCATTCCTTCGCGGTTTCCTTGACCGCCTGTTGCGCCTGTTTCTTGGTGCCGACGAAGATGACCTTGCCCCCCTTGGTGACCGTTTTGGCGAGGAAGTCGCACGCGGTTTCCAACTGCGCGAGGGACTTGCTCAAGTCAATGATGTGAATGCCGTTACGGGCGTCAAAGATGAAGGGTTTCATCTTGGGATTCCAACGCCGTGTTTGATGTCCGAAATGGACGCCCGCTTCCAACAATTCTTTAATACCGATGCTTAACACAATTTTCCTTTGGTTGAGACCCCGTCCCGCAAAGCGGGAGCAAGGCATCCCGCGGAACACGGGATTGATTTCGATTTTGTTCTGGCCGCCCGCGCCCATCCGGACGCGGAATTAGAAGGCCGTTGACCTCGCCCGCCGGATGATTCCTCCGGCGAAAAAGGGACGCAGACCATAGCAGACTCGCCCCCACTGGCAATGCTTTATTTGGCTTAATTTGGCAGATTTTCTAAAAGGAGGGCGCACTTGGTTGTTTGGATTAGCGCCAGCTGATTGGGTTTGGAGGAATCGCGGCGGGCGGATGGGTGGGGAAGGATCGTCAGTATGGGGCGAAGCGTGCCGATCGCGTTGCATCCTCCATCAGGGTCGACGCGGCTTACGCTTTGCCACCAAATGAAACATGATCGTCGAGATCGAGGTAGTCGAACCAGGTTTTCATGTCTTCCCGGGACTGGCTCAAGCCCCCGACGCGGCCGGTGAAAAATTCCAGCGTTTCCACGTCGCCGTCCGGCCCGCGTTCATTGTGGAAGGCGCTCCATTGTTGAATCTCCCACGCGGCGCGTTGGTGCGGCGACTTTTCCGCTACCCATGTCAGGATGTCGCCGTCGCCTTTGCCCTGGGCGAGTTCGGCCTTTAAGGCCTCGGGGGTGAGGCCCGTGAAACGGAACCAGTGCCGGTCGATGGGATTGTTGTATTTGTATTCACCTGCGGTACCGGCGAGTTCCGCGCGGCCTTTGTCGAGGATGCGGGCGAGAATGACGAAACCGCCAAGGCGCACGCGCGGACTGCGGGGCGGACGTTGAGTGAGGTTGGGGGCCGAGTTCAAATTTGTATTCATGACGGGAAGTCTATCAGAGAGCAATTGAATCTGCAAAACTGGCAAACTTGCATCGGCTCATCGGTTCCGGGTCCGCTCTATTCGATAGGTTGACGACTCCTAACCGTCCGTTCGTAATTCAATCGCGCCGCGCCAACTCACGCCGCGCCCGCGCGAACACTTCGGCGGGTGATATCGCCGTCATGCATTCCATGAGTTGCGGCCAGGTGCAGTACGCCTTGAGGCACGGTACGCAGGGCAGTTTGGTTTGCACCACCCGCGCCCGCTGACGATAAGGTCCGGTGCGGCTCGGCTCGGTTGGACCACAAACGGCAATCACTGGTTTGCCCAAGGCTGCCGCCACATGCATCGGCCCGGTGTCGTTCGTCACCATCAATTCACACCGCCGCAGCCACTCGATCATCTCGGGGAGCGAGGTTTGACCGGCCAGATTCAGACAGCGCTCCGGGGCCGCGCGGGAAATGATTTCCCCCAGTGGCTGGTCCGCCGCGCTGCCGAGGATGGCGAAGCGCGTCTCCGGGAACTCCGCTCCCAGGAGGCGGGACAGGGCGGCGAAATGTTCCGCCGGCCAGCGTTTGTTTAACCACCGGGCTCCGGGTTGCAGCGCGATCCAGCGGGCGCGGCCGGCCGGCCACTTGGCGGCCACCGCCGCCGCGGCGCTGGGTTGTTCCGGGAGCCAGACGAAATTGTCGTGCATCGGTACCCCGAGACGGGGCAACACTGCGCGATACCAGTCCACCGCATGCGTATGAAACGAGGCCCGCGGCACCACGACGTCGTAAAAACCGCGCGCCCCTTCGCGCGCCTCATCGAGGCCGATGAGGAGTTGGCCATTGGCCAGCCAGGCAAACGCGCCGCTTCGGGCGAGGCCTTGGAGATCAATCACCCAGTCAAATTTTTGGGCGCGCAACCCGGCGATGCTCCGCGCCATTTCCGGCCAGTGGCGCGGGGCCGCCCAACGCTTGCGCTCGAACCGAATCACCCCGGCGAGGTCTGAGTCTCCAGCCAGCAACGGCGCGAGGCCGGAATCAATCCACCAATAAATCTCGCTCGCAGGGAGATGCCGCTTGAGAAGCCGCAGCACCGGTAGCGCCTGCACCACATCGCCCAGGGAACTGGGTTTGAGGATGAGAATCTTCAAAATAACGAAGGTCGAACCACGAATGGAGCCGGCAACCCGCCGGCGGCGGGCCGGCGGTGGTCATTCGTTATTCGTCCGGTTACCGGCCGTAGGCGAGGCGTTCCGCCAGCCGCTCGGGCAGGCCGGCGGCCAGGATCTTTTTCTGCGCGGTGGCGATGTCATATTCCAACCGGCGAATTTCAATCGTGCCATCGTCAGTGTCGTAGACCACGTACGCGGATTTGGGATTACTGTCGCGCGGCTGGCCGACGGCGCCGACGTTGACGAAATATTTCTTGCCCGGCTCGGTCTTGAACTTCGAGTAGGTACCACCGCGGACGACGCTGTCCTTCATGAAGGCCACGGGCACATGAGTGTGGCCAAAAAAACAAACCGAAGTGTTTTGGTAGGTCAAGCTGGCGGCGGCGGCCAGTTTGTCAAACACGTAACCCCAGCGCTGGGGGCCGTCCAAGGTCGCGTGAACAATCGTAAAATTCGTGACCATGCGCGTGTACTTCAAGTCGCGCAACCATTGCCGGTCATCTTCGGTTAGCTGTTTGCGCGTCCAGTTGACGGCCTCCGCGGCGGCCGGGTTGAAGCCTTCCAGATGTTCCTCGCTGGAGCAGTACTCGTCGTGGTTGCCTTTCACGCACGGCATGTTCATCGTGCGCACGATATCCAGACATTCCTTGGGATTGGCGTTGTAGCCGACGACGTCGCCGAGGCACGCGTAATGAGTGACCTGCTGCTGCTTGCAGTCCTCGAGGACCACTTGGAACGCTTCCAAGTTGGCGTGAATATCGGCAATAATGGCAAACTTCATTTACATCCTGTCCGTGATGGCAAAACCGGTGAACCCGCCACTGGGGTCGGTCCAACTCGCGTCTTCCTTGCGGATGTTCGCGGCCAGGCCGGCGTCGTGAATCGCTTTGCGAAAGGCATCCAATTCGGTAGACATCCCCTCGGCGGTAAGCTCCACGCGGCCATCCGCCAAATTGCGCACGGTGCCGGTCACTTCAAAACCGGCGGCCAACGTCCGCACGGCATAGCGAAAACCCACGCCCTGAACGCGGCCGGAATACAAGATTTGCATCCGGCGTCGTTCTGCGAGTAGTGCGCCTTTCATATTGGCCGCTTGTGCCATCAGGAAATGAAGCCAAAGACCGGACGTACAAGCAATGTTTTTCCTGAGCAAGCTTTGCGTGCGAGCGTCCCAAACGCTTCGCTTCTACAGGTAAACCCCGGGGGCGCGACCGTGTTGCGCCACCGCTGCCGGGTCCAAAATGCTTTCGTCACTGACCCACTCGACTTGCGCGACAATAACGACGGTGAACTGGTTGAAGCCCAGGCGCCCGACTGATATGCTCGCCGCGCATGGTATTCAAAGCCTTCTCGATTGGTGCTGGGATCACATTGATCCTGGCAGTCGGCGGCTGCCAGCCCGGACAAAATCCCAACTCCGTCTCCGGTACGATTGAGACAGATGAGGCGCGCGTGGCTTCGCGCTACGGTGGGCGCGTGGAAAAAACTTTGGCGCAGGAAGGCGACGCTCTCATCGGCCGCCAGGAGATCGTCGAGCTGGAGGCGGCCGAACTGACCGCGCGCCGCGATCGCGCCGCCGCCCAACTGGCCGAAGCCGAAGCCGGCCCGCGTCCGGAGGAGATCGCCGCGACCAAAGCCGACTGGGAGGCGCTGGGGGCACAAGCCGATTTTGCCAACGCCGACGCCCGACGCGCCGAGGAATTGTTTGCGCAAAAAACCCTGTCCGCCACCGAACGCGACCAGACTGTGATGCGTTCGGCGGCTCTGGCTAAAGGCGTCGTCGCCGCCAAGAGCCGCTACGACTTGCTGGTGGCGGGCACCCGACCGGAACGAATCACCCAGGCCCGGGCGCAACTGGCTGAGTTGGACGCGCAACTCCGCGAAATGAAAATCTCCGCGCCCACGAATTGCGTGCTCGAAGTCCTGAGCGTGAAGGTGGGCGACGTCCTCGCGCCGAACCAACCGGTTGCCACGCTCCTGTTGACCAATCACCTCTGGGTGCGGGTCTTCGTGCCGGAGCCGTGGCTGGGCCGCATCAAACTCGGCGATGCGGTGACGGCGCGCGTCGATTCGTTTCCGGGAAAGGATTTCAGTGGGGCGGTCGAACAAATCCAACGGAGCGCCGAGTTCACGCCCCGGAATGTGCAGACCGTCGGTGAACGCGTGAAACAGGTCTTCGGCGTGAAAGTGCGGTTGGACAATGCCGAGGGCCAGCTCCGCGCCGGCATGGCGGCGGATGTGGTTTTCCCCAACGTGCGGCCATAAACCGCTTAGGCACGCCCATCATTTGGAAATGGAAATCCAGAGATTGATGAGCGCCGATTGGCGTTTGGAACTGCGAGCTCCCGTGCCATCGGGAAACGAAAAGCGGTCGCTCAGCTGTTCTTGCCGACGAACGCCCGCTGAGGCAGGCGATGAAGTCGGCAAAAGGAATCGACCAAACCAGGCCGTATGCGACCACTGAAAATCCAACCGCGAAAAAAGCTTGCCCGCAACGGCCGTTTTTTCCTCGCTGGCGTTTGCCTCGCAGCGGTGACTTCGGCCTTCGCCGGCTTGCCCGAGGCAGCGCTGAACGTTCAGCTCGCCGCTCCGATCCGCACCTGGGACGAAGCCGTGCCGCTCGGCAACGGATTACTGGGCGGCCTCCTCTGGGGTGAGACAAATCTCCTGCGGCTTTCGCTCGATCGCGGCGATCTTTGGGATCTGCGCACGCCGCCGGAAATTCACGAACCGGGATTCACTTACGAAAACATGGCGCGGCTGGTGCGCGAGCGGAACGAGGTGGAGCTCGGTCGGCTCTTCGATGCGCCCTATAACCAGCCCACGCCGACGAAGATTCCGGCCGGCCGGTTGGAGGTCTTGCTCGATGCGGCGCAAGCGGTGGAACGCTTCGAATTGAACCTCGCCACCGCTGAAGGCCGCGCGTGGTTCCGCAACGGCGAGCGGTGCGAAGCCTTTTTCAGCGCGACGGCGCCGGTCGCGTTGTGGCGCATCACCGGTCCGGAACCGAAAGAGATTCGCCTGCTCCTGCCGGGATCAGGCGGGGGCGAAACCGGACCTTCCAGTCATGCCGTGGCTAAGCTCGGCTACCCCGTCGCGCAAGTGGGCGGCGCTGGCCGGGCGCACTGGTTTATTCAGGAGACGGTGGGGCCGCTCAAATACTGTGTGTTTGTGGAAAGTCAGCGGCAGAGCAATGCGACGCTGGTGGCGGTCACCGTCACCACTTCAAGTACGGGCGAAGATGTTTTGCGGGAAGCGCGACGAATTGTTTCCGCCGCCCTGCGTCGAGGCTACGACACCAGTGTAAAGCCGCATGCGGCTTGGTGGGCGAAGTTCTGGGGGCAATCGGCGGTCACGATTCCCGAGCTAAACCTTCAGCGACACTATTACCTCGTCCGTTATTTTTACGGTGCGGCTTCGCGGCTTGGGTCGCCGCCCATGCCGCTGCAAGGCGTATGGACGGCCGATGCCGGCTCGCTCCCGCCGTGGAAGGGGGATTATCACAACGACCTCAACACCCAGATGAGCTACATGGGTTACCAGGGCGCGGGGCACTTTGACGAAGGCCGCAGTTTTCTCGATTTCAATTGGGACCTGCTGCCTGCTTACCGCCGCTTCGCCCGGAACTTTTATGGTACCGCCGGCGCCAACGTGCCCGGGGTTATGTCGTTGGATGGCGAGCCGCTCACGGGCTGGGGCCAATACTCGCTTTCGCCAACGATGGGACCGTGGGTGGCGCATCTGTTCTACCTCCACTGGCGTTACACCGGCGACGCGAAGTTTCTCGAGACGCGGGCCTATCCATGGTGCCGGGAATTGGGAATCTGCCTGCAGGGGTTATTGAAACCGGACGCAAGCGGCGTCCTCGTGTTGCCGTTGACATCCTCGCCGGAAATTCACGACAACCGGTTGAGTGCCTGGCTCCAGCCCAACAGCAATTTCGACCTGGCCTGTCTGAAAATGCTTTTCATCTCGCTCGGCGAGATGGCCGATGCGTGCGGGAAGCACGGGGAAGCGAAGAACTGGCGGGCCACAGCGCGTAAGTTGGGTGACTGGCATGTGAACGCCGCCGGCGCTCTCAAACTCGATGCCCACGAAGACCTCGCCGAGAGTCATCGTCATCTCTCCAACCTGATGGGGCTTTATCCGTTCGACCTGCTCACCGTCGAGGATGGCGCCCGCGCGCGGCAGATCATCCAAGCCAGCCTCGATCAGTGGGACCAGTTCGGCACGCAGCAATGGTGCGGCTACAGCTTTACCTGGATGTCCGCCCTTCGCGCCCGCACCGGGGACGGCGAGGCGGCGGTGCGCAATCTGGACATTTTCGTCCAGGCCTTCTTACTGCGGAACGGTTTTCATGCGAACGGTGATCAAACGAAGTCCGGCTTCAGCAGCATGACCTATCGACCCTTTACCCTCGAAGGCAACCTGCTGGCGGCCGCCGCTGCGCACGAGATGTTGCTCCAGAGCTGGCGCGATGTAATCCGAATTTTCCCCGCGGTCCCGTGGCGCTGGCACGACGTGGCATTTGAAAGTTTGCGGGCCGAAGGCGGGCACGGGGTTTCCGCGCGCCGCGAGCATAATGCGACGACTTGGTTTCGCATCGTGGCCGGGCACGACGGCGACGTGTCCATTCGCGACAATTTCGGAGGGCGTTTGCCGACTTGGAATTGCCAGGGAATCCGACGGAACGGCGACAATTACGTGGTGTTTGCCAAAAGGGGCACGGTGATCGAAGCCACGTTGCCGAAGCCGGAAACCATTCCGGGTGCGCCGGGCAACGCTGCCCGGCCGATCACGATAGTAAGTCCGTAAGCTTGGCGGGGGCGCATCCCCACTGCCGTTGAATTAGGCGCTGGTGCCGGGTTCTTAATCTTAATCGTAATCTTGCTCTTCATCTCTGCGCCGCGGGAAGATTATGATTATGAGAAGGATTAAGATTAAGAACGGCTTGGTGTTGCTGCGTCCAAACGCTTAATTCAACGGCGGTGGGTTACATCCCCGGGGCCACACCCTGCGCGGCGGCAAGAAAAGACCCGCTGAGGACTCGTGTCCAACAGCGGGCGTTGTGAGATTTTGCGCTGCCTAGTCCTTGGCCAAGTCAATCTTGGTGGCGGTGAATTGAAGCTTGCCGTCCACCTTCTTGCTGGTGCCGGTGGCAGTGGTTTTCTTGGTCGCCTGACAAACGTTTTCGTGGAACTTCTTGCTCACGTCATTTTGTACCAGGTAATACGTGGTCTTCTTGCCGTCTTTCTCGACTTGGATCACGTTCTGGCATTTTTCGGTTTCTTTCAGTGCGCATTTGCCGCACTTGGCGTCGCCGGTGATGGTAATTTCCTTGTCTTCGGCCTGGGCCGGCATGACCAACGCGAGCATGAACAGGCCGATCGCGCCGGCCAGTAGGAATGAGGTTCGTTTCATAATTATGGTTTTTTGTTTGGTGTGTACAGCTTCGAGGCCAACGATAAGACAATTCAAGGATCGATGCCATAAAAATTTATGGGGGGTAACAGAATCCCAGAATCTCGGCGGGCGACCGTATTAGCGGTTGCGCTAAATCGGTTGACTTGGAAAACAAAACCTTTATCCCTCTCCCGCCCGTAGTGGTCGGGAATTAAGCGCCATTGAAATCCGAAATATTATGTTCGCATGTTTAACGGAAAATTTTGAAATCCAGCGGCGGCGGTCGCTGCTAATCCTGTTGGTCGTCTTAACCTTCGTCGGCTGTGCGCGCAGCGGCCAGGACCACGCGCCAAAGCCTCAGGCCACCGCCGAAGCGCAAAGCCTTCCGGACGACCGCACGGCATTGGACGAATACATCGCGGCGCCGGACACAAACTACAGCTTCAGGGTCGTGAACACCTTGCCGGGCCAGGATCACACCACGTTTATTGTGGACATGACTTCGCAGGCCTGGCTCACGACGAACGAAGTGGATCGCCCCCTGTGGAAGCACTGGATGGTCATCATCAAACCCACCGAGGTGGCGAGCGCGAAGTCATTGTTGTTCATCGGCGGCGGCGGGAATGGCGGGAACTCGCCCACCGGCGCCGATGGCAATCTGGTTAAAATTGCCCTCGCCACCAAGTCCGTCGTCAGCGAGTTGAAAATGGTGCCCAATCAACCCCTGATCTTCGCCGGGGAAACCGAGGGACGGAAAGAGGACTCCTTGATCGCTTATACGTGGGACAAGTTTCTGCGCACCGGCGACAAGAAATGGCCCGCGCGCTTGCCGATGACCAAGTCCGCCGTTCGCGCCATGGACACGGTCACCGCGGTCTGCGCCAGTACCGCTGGCGGCAATACCAAGGTGGATGGCTTTGTAGTGGCGGGCGGCTCGAAGCGCGGCTGGACCACTTGGATGACGGCGGCGGTGGACCAGCGGGTGGTCGCGATCGTACCCTTCGTAATTGACGTGCTGAACATGGAACCCTCCATGTTGCATCACTACGGCGCTTACGGATTTTGGGCGCCATCGGTGGGCGACTACACGGCCTTTCACATCATGGATTGGAACGGCACCCCGGAGAACAAGGCCTTGATGCGAATCGAGGAGCCGTACCAATATCGCCGCCGGTTCACGATGCCCAAGTTCATCATTAACGCTTCGGGCGATCAATTTTTCCTGCCGGATTCATCCCAGTTTTATTTCAACGATCTGCCCGGGGTGAAATACCTGCGTTATGTACCCAACGCGGATCACTCCCTCAAAGGCTCCGACGCCTACCAAACCTTGCAGGCTTGTTATAACGCGGTCCTCTTCCATCTGCCCTTGCCGCAGTTTTCGTGGACGTTGGAAAAAGGTGGCGCCATCCGAGTGACCACGATCGACAAGCCCGCCGAGGTCAAGCTCTGGCAGGCGACGAATCCGGAGGCTCGCGATTTCCGGATCGAAACGCTGGGGCCAAAATACGAGAGCACGCTGCTGACCGATCAAGGCGGCGGAGTCTACCTTGGGAAAGTGCCCGAACCGGCCAAAGGGTGGACCGCATTCTTTGTCGAACTGACTTTCCCGACGGGCAATCCCGAGCCTTTCAAATTCACCACCCAGGTGCGAGTCGTGCCCGACACGTTGCCCTACAAATTTGTGCCGAAAGGACGTCCGCAGTAGCGGGCTGACCAAGCATGCGTCCGAACCCGCTTCAATTTTGGCTCACTTCGGAACCACCGGCGGATTCGGTTTGGTTTCCGGAAGCTGTTGATCAAACCAGTCGGCCATGATCTTAACCTCCTCGGGGAGGGTCAGCCACGGATGGCCGCCGCCCTTTTTTACGATCAGTTCAGCGGAGCCGCCGGCCGCTTTGAGGGCCGCGACCATTTTCTGCGACTGCTGCAGCGGCACCAATGGATCCGCGTCGCCGTGGATCAATAGAAACGGAATTGGGGGCGCGGTGACCAGTTGGGCTGGGGAAAGTTGCCGGGCGCGTTCCTGAATCTCGGCTTCCGAATGACCTTTGATCCCACCCAGAAAAAATAGATCGGCCAACATCTGGGAATCGGCGGGCTTGCCGTTCCAATCGAGGAAGTCCGTGGGCGGAAAGAAAACGGCTGCGGCGCGGACTTGGGTGCCCAGGCGCTGCAAGGGTTGATTCGCTTCGGGTTGGCCTGCCTCCGGCGTGACGGCCACCAGCGTTGCCAGGTGTCCCCCGGCCGAAGCGCCGGTGAGCCCGAGCCGTTCGGGATCAATCTTATAATCTGCCGCATGTAGTTTCACGTACCGGATTCCCATCCGCACGTGTGTTGCCATCTCCAAACCGGTGTAGCGGGTGCGCGAACCGGGACGAATCGCAAAAACCGTATAACCGTGCGTGCAGAAAATCCGATACAACTGCGCCAGCGTGTGGTCGCGAATTTTCCCGCGGTCGGAATGCCACGCGCCGCTGGCCACGTCCACGATAGCCAGCCCGTTGGCTTTTTCCTTGGGCGTGAAGACATCCATCAGCAACCCCGTGCCATGCACTTCGCCATAAACCACGTCCTGCTTTTGCTCATAGGGCAGGGAAGCAGAATCCTGGGCCACGCCGCCCAAGGATCCTGCGAAAGTGAACCAACCGAAGACCGCTGCACAATTGATGATTTTCATGATGAAGTCAGAGCCTGACCGAATCTATTTGTTTGGCGGCCGCAAATATAGATCAAACCAGTTTGCAAATTGCCGGATGTCCCACAGCATGCTCAACCAACCGTGCTGTCCGCCCGGGTGGACCACCACTTCCACAGTGCGACCCAACTTGCGGGCCTCGGCTTGAAAGCGCAGCGATTGATCCAGCGGCACGAGCGTGTCGGCGTCGCCGTGATAGATCAACGTCGGCGGCAAATTGGAGTTTACATAAAAGATCGGCGACAACTCGTGGCCGATGACTTTCCAAACCGCGAGGTTCGTGGCATTGGGCCCAAAGCCCTGCACGAAACTTTTCGGCGGCCCTCCATCGTGCAGATTCTCGGTGGAGTTGCCGAGGTCGATCAAGTCAGTGACCGGATAAAAAATGGCGACGGCCTGGACCGCGCTGCTTTCGCCGTCCACGGGGTCAGCGGTGCCGGTCGGGCCCGGGCCACCGCGGGTGGCGAGCAAGAGACTGAGGTGACCGCCGGCGCTGCCTCCCGTAACGCCCAACCGACTAGGATCCACGCCGTACTGGCCGGCGTTATGCCGGATGTAGCGCACCGCTCGGTTAACATCCTCGGTGATTTCCATGATGGTCGCTTCCGGTTGCGAAATGTGACACACCGCGAAGACCGTGTAGCCCCGGCGCAACAGCGGCGCCACCATCCAGGGACGGAACGAGTTCGTGCCTGACTTCCATCCACCGCTGACCATGAGCGCGATCCCAAGACCGTTGGGCTTGGCGGGCCGGACAATGTCCAAGGTCAAATTCTGGCCATGTCGCTGCCCGTAGACCACCCCGGCCGTGCGTTCGAAACTGGGGTGGAAGTAAATCCAGACTGAAGCAGCACAAACGAGGATGGCGAGCAGCACGGCCGCCACAAATTTGAGCAGGCCGCGAAGCAGCCTTGGCAATTTCATCGCGTGCATCATCCAAGTCTTGCTGACCAACGCAAGAATCAAAAATGACCGGGAGGGAGACGAAGCGGATGATTCAAGGGATGGCAGGCTCGTGCTGGTCGCAAGGCTCGGAAGCAAAACCGTCTGCTCCATCTTGGGATGATGAATGATCCTGCGGCGGCTCAATTCGCTTGCTTGCAAAAGCCAAGTATGCTGGAGTCAACCGGAAAGCCCGGAAGAATACATGACCACGCCCCTCCGCATCGCAGCCTTTGTGTCGACCCGCATCAGGGCGAATGGTTCAAGGTGCAGATTTCAGGGCCGCCTGGCTGTCGGGTGGCGGATTTCCTCGGGCGTGCATATCACGTGGACTGCATGGAACTTTCACCCTTTTGGATGGCTTTGGCTGAGGGCTCGCGTAGTTTCCCTGACTAGTTAATCACGATACCGCCAAGCCGAAAAAAGGGAATTATGTAGGCCATTCAGCCTAAAATTCGCAATTGCGTTTCAACCCATCGGGATTGATTAGGATTGAGTGGGCTACTCAGATATGAACGAGGCAGCAAAATTACAGACGGACGACTTGGTTCCGACTCGTTACAGCCTGTTGAGTCGGTTAGAAAACTGGAACGATCAGGAGAGTTGGAGGGTTTTCTTTGATACTTACTGGCGGTTGATTTATTCCATAGCCCGCAAGTCTGGTTTGACGGAAACGGAGGCCGAGGAGGTGGTTCAGGAAACGGTTATTTGCGTAGCCAATGACATCAACAAGTTCAAACGCGACCGCCAGTTCGGCTCGTTCAAAGGCTGGCTTCGAAATCTCACCCGGTGGCGGATTGCCGATCAGTTAAGGAAACGTGCGCCCAACCGGTCGGGGGAAAGTGTCTCGTCAGATGATGATGCCAAGCTGATGGAGCTTGCTGAAATGCAAAGCTCAGGGGACGCCGGCCTTGAAGGCGTCTGGGAAGCTGAGTGGCAATCAAATCTGATGAAAGCCGGGCTGGAACGCGTCAAGCGCCGCGTCAAGGAGGAGCATTATCAAATCTTCGATTTGAGTGTGATCCGAGAATGGCCAGCGAACAAGATTGCCCAAACCCTGGAAGTCAATATCGCCCAGGTATATCTCGCCAAACACCGGATCCTCGCGTTGCTTAAAAAGGAAGTTCGGATGCTCGAAAAGCAATGGGACGGGTTGAATTAAGATGTGACGGAAATGGCGACAGTTCCACTGGTTCCAGATCACGAACTGATTCGCCCCATCGGGCGCGGCAGCAGCGGGCAGGTCTGGCTCGCCCGTAATGCTCTCGGTTCCTACCGCGCCGTCAAAATCGTTCAAGAACAGCGATTCCAGCACCGGCGACATTTTGAGCGCGAGTTCAACGGCATTCTAAAGTTCGAACCCGTCTCCCGGCTGCATGATGGACTAGTGGACATATTGCAGGTCGGGCGCAACGAAACCGCTGGATACTGCTACTGCGTGATGGAACTGGCCGATGATGTCGTCACCGGCCCAACCATTCATCCACTGACCTACTCGCCGCGGACTTTGGAACAGGACCGAGCCCGGCTGGAGCGGCTCCCGGTCGCCGAATGTGTCCGGCTCGGTACGGCCATCGCCTCGGCGCTGGGCTTCCTGCACAAGCACGGCTTGTTTCACCGCGACATCAAACCGGCGAACATCATTTTTGTCAGCGGCATACCCAAGCTCGCGGACATCGGGCTGGTGACTGACACTCCGGAGGGGCGGTCGATGGTCGGCACAGAAGGCTTCCTGGCCCCCGAGGGCTCGGGCACGATCCGCGCGGACATTTATGCGCTCGGGAAAGTCCTTTACGAGATCAGCACGGGCAAAGATCGGAACGAGTATCCAGCGCTGCCCGAAATGCTCGGTCGCCCCGCAGAAACCCGGGACTTCCTGATATTGAACCGAATCATTCTCAAGGCTTGCCGCGCGAAAGCCTGGCAACGGTACCAAACCGCCGAAGAAATGATGCGCACACTCCTGGCGTTTGAGTTCGACAAGACGGTCCTGCGCAACCAGGAGCACCTAGGAATGCTGACGAAGGTGTTAGCGGTCATCGGCACGCTGGTCGCGCTTGGAGTTAGCGGCGGCGCAATCTGGCGGCTCCTCTGGCTCATTCTGCATCGTGACTGATTTTCTTGAGCTGCAGTTGCAAGCCATCAAGGTCAGCCAGACTACCCTGCGCAAGATTTTTGAAAGAATCGCCAATCCGTTTGCGAGCTATGGGGGACGGATGTTGCTGAGTGGCCGGCTTTAGCTGAATCAGCAGGAAGAACAGTGTGATGAGAAAATTACTGGGCAGGGGCAAGGTCTGATGGTCTCTTACCTGGGCAAACTAAGAAAGCAGAAGCCTATGAGGTCCGATGGCGATAAAGCCGCGGTGCAGGGTTCAGCCGGTGCCTCCAAGCGCGGGACTGGTCGTTCTGATACAGTCCACCACAGCTGTTACCAAGGCATGGATGCTCCCCGCTCGAATTGGAAACGGGCGCTCGTACTCGTGTCGCTGTGTTGTCTCTCGCTGGTGGCTTGCCTTCAGGCCGCGGAACGGGTCACCGCTGCCGACCCGAGCCGCAATCCGGCCACCGGCGGAAATGGTGACTCCGCAATCCCGCTGATCAGCCCCGATGGGCGCTTCGTTCTTTTTGCGAGTTCGGCTGAAAACCTAGTTGCGAGCAACATCGCGCTGCAATTTTGCTTTCCTCCGCGGTTGAACACCTTTTTGTGCGACCGAAGTAACGCGATGACCACCCTGGTGAGTATCAATCTTGGCAGGCAAGCCGGTGGGAATGGCGATACGATCCCAGCGGGAATTTCAACGAATGGACGTTATGCCTTGATTGAAACGAGTGCGACTGACCTGGTCGCAGATGACACGAACGGCGCACCCGATGTCTTGGTGCGCGACCTCATCGTCGGCACCAACCTTCTCGTGAGCGTCGCCACAAACGCCGTCGCCGGAAACGGTGACTCCCGCAGTGCCGTCATGACCCCGGACGGACGCTTTGTAACCTTCGTCAGCGCGGCCAACAACCTTGTACCTGACGACACGAACGGGATTCCAGACGTCTTCCTTCGCGACTTACAGGCTGGTACGACGACGCTCGTCAGCGTCGGTGCCGCGACTGCCAAGCGAAGCTCGGAAGCGCCGGAGCTCACGCCGGACGGTCGCTACGTGGCATTTTTCAGTACTGCAACGAATCTCGTGCCGGGAGTTCCAGCCGGCGGCGACATTTATGTCCGCGATCTGAGCGTTGGCGCCACGGTCTGGGCGAGTAGCTACGCTCGCACGGCACTCCAGTCCTCTCAGAACAGAACGAACGCGGTGTCCTTTGGGCACGCCATCAGCGCAGACGGTAAGTTCTTGGCGTATGAAGTCAGTGCCGCATCGTCGCCGACCAACGGGATAATCCTGCGTTACAACCTCGACAGCGGCTTCACCGACATCGTGGATACAAATGCGGTCGTACCGACTGGAGCCGTCGAGGATCTGCGGACGCTGACGATGACGCCCGACGGGCGGTTCATTGCGTATCTGGCTGACACGAGCGGCGGCGCCGGCGGCGCCTCGCACGTTTACGTCTGGGACGGACTGTCCGGCGCGAGCACCATGGCCAGCGCGGACCTGAACGGCGCGGTGGGGACCAATTCAATCTGTGCCTGGCCTGCCCTCACGCCTGACGGGCACTTCGTCGCGTTCAACAGTACGGCGATCAACCTCGTCACCAACTCGCTCGCGGGTGAGTTTCATCTCTACGTGCACGACTTGCAGGCGGGCGTCACGACGTTGGTGGATGCCGGTACCAATGGTGTCGGCTCGGGGGTCACATCGGTGACGCTGCCCCGGTTGAGTGACGATGGGCGGCTAGTCGCATTCGAAGCTTACGACGGCAACCTGGTGTCAGATGATTCAAACAAGTCCTTCGACATATTCGCACGAAACCTGACGACGTTTGCGACCGAATTGATCTCCAAGCATGACCCGGCACTGCCTTCAGTCACTCCCAGTGGCCCGAGCTCGC
Source organism: Verrucomicrobiota bacterium (assembly GCA_025350905.1). Lineage (GTDB taxonomy): Bacteria > Verrucomicrobiota > Verrucomicrobiia > Limisphaerales > JADLHS01 > JADLHS01. The sequence continues at coordinate 13,709 of JANXWY010000280.1, read as the reverse complement.
TGTCCCTGTTGTCCGTAAACGCGGATGGCCGATTCGTAGCGTTTTCCAGCGAGGCGGATAATCTAGTGGCGAACGACACCAACGGCTACCGGGACGTATTCGTTCGCGATTTGCTGCTTGGCACGAATGTGCTCGTCAGCGTGGATTCGGCGGGGGCCGCACCCGGCAACGGGGTTTCCACCGAACCCGCCATCAGCGCCGATGGCCGCTACGTCGCGTTCACGAGCGCTGCCACCAATCTCGTCGCCGGGGACACAAACCGGGTTTCGGATGTATTCGTCCGCGACCTGCTGGCGGGCACTACGCTGCTGGTGAGCGTTAACCAGAATGGGTTCAGCGGCAATCGCGCGTCGTCGGCCCCCATCATCAGTTCCGACGGGCACGCCGTACTTTTCCATAGCACCGCCAGCGACCTCGCCGTCGGTGCGTTCGGTTCCGGCGTTGACAATATCTTCTGGCGGGATTTGTCAGGAAACGTCACTTACCCTGTTTCTTCCAACACAACCGGGTCGGCGACATTTCCTGCCGCGATGACGCCTAATGGCCGCTACGTCGCGTTGGGCAACTCGGCTGGTAACAGTGTGTCTGTCTGGGACTCGCAATCGCACACGCGGATTTACACCGCAAGTGTGCCCGCCACGCTGACCGGCCTGACCATCAGCCCGGACGGTAATCGGCTCGCCTATTTGTCAGGCAACTCGCAGCTTAACATCATGGATCGGACGGCGGTTACCAATTCACAACTCACGACTGGCGCCGCCCGTTCCCCCCGCTTCAGCGCGGACGGCCGCTTCCTCGCCTACCAGACCGTCAGCGCGAAGGTGGCGGGTGATACGAACAGTCTCGCCGACATTTACCTTTATGACTTCCAGACCTCGTCAAACCGCCTGGTGAGTTGGGCACTCAATAGTTCCGCGAACGGCCCCTCCGATTCGCCTGACATCAGTGTGGATGGCCGTTTCGTCGCCTACCGTAGCGCCGCCACAAACCTCTTCCCGGGCGACACGAATGGCGTGCCGGATGTCTTCCTTTGGGACCGTATCACTGGCTCGACGACGCTCTTGAGCGTCAGCGGGTCGCGGAACGGTAGTGCAGGCAACCGCGCCCTTGACCCCGTCTTCAGCGGTGACGGGACCACAGTTGTATTCGAGAGCTGGGCGCCCGACATCGCCACGCTGGATTTCAATCGCAGCAGTGACCTGTTCAGCGTCAGCCTTCTCGCCACCGGCCAAATACCCGGGTTCCGAACCGCGATTGTGTCCTGCGCCGACCCCAGTCTGGGGGTGTGGATTTCCTGGCCGGTGGTCCCGGGCAAAGCTTACCGCGCGCAATTCAAGAACACCCTGGCGGACCCAGATTGGCAGGACGCGAGCGGGAGCGTGACGCTCATCGGGACTCAGGGCTACCTGAATGACTTACCCCCAGCCAACGGTCAGCGGTTTTATCGCGTCGTGGCGCAGTGACCCCCATCGTTTCAAAGCTCTATGAACCAATCACCTCATTTGACAAGGGAACCAAAAACAAAACTCGCAAGCTTGCGTCAGGAAGCGGGCAGCGCCTTCAGCCAGGTTGATTTGCTGGTGGTGTGCGGCGTGATCGTGTTTCTCGGAGCGTTGTTGATGCCCGCAATGGCCCGGAGCCGGGTCAGCGACCAATCCTTTCAATGCCTGAATAATCTCCGAAATCTCATGCGCGCCATGCAGATGTACACCCATGACTACCATGACCTGTTTCCACCCAACCCGGACGATGGCAACACTAGGCCGGGCTATAATTGGTGCCCTGGCGCGGCTGGAATTGGGCAATCGAGCGAGTTCGACGGTGACTTGCTCAAAGACCTGTCTCGATCCCTGCTGGCACCTTATCTTGCAACCAATATCACTTTCTTCAGGTGCCCAAGCGACACTCGAACCGGCCGGTCAACCGCCGCCTCCACGCTGGGCCAAGTAGTGTCAGCCGCGAGGAACGTTTCGATGAATGGGGCCGTCGGCACCGATCCTTACTCGAAGGGTGGTCAACTCCCGGTTGATGGTCCCTGGCTGGATGGTACTCATAGCAACACGAGAAATGGCCCTTGGTTTACTTTCGGCAAAACAACATCCATTGTCAGGCCGTCACCAGCAATGCTCTTCGTGCTCTTGGACGAAAATCCGATTAGTGTCAGTGACGGCGGCTTTCAGGTGACGATGGTAAGCAGCCGTTTTATCGACGGTCCGGGTAGTTTCCATAATTTTGGCTGCAGCATGGCCTTTGCGGACGGACGCTGTGAAATCAAGAAATGGCTCGACGCTCGCACGTCGTGGACCACCTTCGCCGCGAATTACCTTCCGCCCAATCCGGATGTGACTTGGATTCAAGAGCGGACGACGTCATTGAAATGAACCTCAAACTGCCAACTGCTAAAATACTGACGCCGCCACGCAGGACGGGCGGACATCGGGTTGGTGACTGACACTCCAGAGGGGCGGTCGATGGTTGGCAAGGTAGGCTTCCTGGCCCCCGAGGGCGAATGGCACGATCCGCGCGGATATTTATGCGCTCGGGAAAGTCCTCTGTTGAGCGCGCCAGATGCGTCTGAAATGGTCGGTTACTGATATCGCCACACTAAACAGCGCGCCTGGCGACCGCCACTGAGACAATTTAAAACTTCGGCGTTCGTCCTAACGTGCCGCTGCCTCAGCTGACTTTTCCGGCCGCAATAATTTGCCGAGGTTGTAGTGCGTATAGCGGGTGTGGGCGGCGGGATTCTCCGAGTCGGCATTGGCAACCCAGAAATCGAGGGTTTCCGGTTCGAACAATACCGAGTGGATGTTGGAAGTCATACAAACCGGCCGCTTCATGAGATCGCGCGCGCTCTGGGCATCGAATTTTCCGTAACCGGCCTTCACCCGCTTCGCCAGCTCTTCATAACGGTCGCCGGCAGACAGCAGAACGGTGTCTACCATGCCGTGCGGCAGGAGCGGATTGCTCTCGCCCGGCCAGATCGTCTCGAATTTGTCCAGGGTGGCGGCGATCCCGACCGCGCGCTTCGATTTCGCATCCGAGATCACGTAGTAATATTCGCAAGTGCGCGGCCCTTTGCGCATGATCGCTATCGCTTCCTCAAGCGTGTTGGCTTTTTCCATGACTTCGCGTACGAGTTGCGCCATTGGCTTTCCGTCCCAATGGCCTTCCCCGCGTCCGCCCATCTCGCCAATGGCAATGTGCTTTTCATTCATGGCGGTCACGGAGCCAACGAAGCCGGCGTAGCCAATATTGACCCAGGCATTGCCTTGTTCGGGTTGAAATACAATGACGGTGGCATTCTGCTCCAAACCCATGCCGCGCAAATAATCGAGAATGCGTCCGTGGTACATTTTGCCCCCCACGGTGGCTTTGCCAAACAACGCAAAGCCGCTGCAATGAAACAGCTCGGGAAAGAAATTCGCGATGCGCACTTCTTCGCGCGGGAGTCCGGCGGCGCTGGCCAGCGCATCCATCTCGCGGAAATAACGCTCGTCCGTGAACGGCGCGACCCGTTGCTGGGCGGACTCGAGCTCACCAAAGAACCAACTGCCCTTGTCGAACGAACTCCCCACGCCGACGCCGTAGAGCATCTGGTCCACCAGGTGGCGGACTTCCTTCTTCATCAGCGTGCCGTGCTGCCGACCCATTTCCTCGGGCGTACCTTTGAGGAATAGGACGCGCGTGCCGTCAACCAATTCCAGGCGACCGCCGCCTTCCCGGGCCAAAATGCGGCGCTCACCGGTGGAGGGTCCGAGCGTTGGGAGCTTGTCGCTCATCAACATGCCCAGCCCCACAGTGAGGAAGCGCGTCAAATGCGATTGCGCCACCGTTTCAATTTTGTCGCCTGCGCCTGCTTCGAGTTTCCAACGCGCGGCCGGCCAGGCCGCTTCGAACAGGGGGTTGACGACTTCAATTTCTACATCAGTTTTGCCTTCGCGGTAGCTGACGCGCAGAGGCAAAAGGTCGCTTTCCCGCACCGCGAGCTTAACGGTGGCATTCGGCACGTTGAAAGCATCGATAGTTTCGCGCGTCGGAGTCGCCTTGAAAACGCGGCACGGTACGCCGCCGACGTCCTCATTGGGCGAAGCTTCCGTCCGCAGTAAGATCGGCAGCATCACGAGTTGGTCCGACGCGATCGGGAGTTTGATCGGACCTAACCGGGTGGAGTCTTTCCGTTCCGGCGCGGCGGAAAACTGCGGCACGTCGGGCGAGCCGACGAGGCAGAATTTCTTGGCGGGCACGCGGACCCAAAGGTCCTGCTGGTCCCGCCCGACTTCGATATCTTGACCATCCCATTTGGTGGCGAGGCGCAGGTGATCTGGCGCCTGCAATGCCAGGCGCAATTCGAGACCGACCAACTCCTCCGGCAAGCCATCCCCTTTGAGGATTTTCAGGGTGGCCGTGAACGTGCGCGGCTCTTCACTGTTCCGGGTCTCGAAAATCTGGGTGATTCGCTTCAGGGCGCCGGTCAGCAACCGGGCCGGCGAATTGGTATCCGATTGTTGGGCCGGCGACCAGCAGGGCAGGATCACCGCAAGAATCAGGCAAAGTCTGAGACGCAAGTTTATCATATCAATATACCAACTGTGCAGAGAAAATGGCTCACTCTAGGGGACTTGTCACGAACAGAGCGGATAGTGCCCGCCTGCCTACCGGGCTGTAGCTCAGGGCGACCGGGGGACATTATTTTTAAAATATTCCCGCGCTGGTAGAAAAAATATAGGTCTGTGCATTTGATTCCCCTGACCCCAATCGGTTGTCGTAGTAGGCAGGGCCGATTACCCTCAAACCGTGTTGGAATTCAATGACCGCTTGAACCATAACGCCGCTTGCCGTGCCTATTGGGAATCCATTAGCTGGTCCAGCGGGCCGCGTTGTCCACGCTGTGCGCCAGCCCAAGTCTGGGTAATGAAAGCCCCTTCTATTATTGCGCGGTCTGTGGCCAGGATTTCACCGTGACTGCGGGCTCGCGCTTCACCGACACGCATTTGCCGCTCCGCTTGTGGTTCCCAGACCCTCTGGTATCTGATCAATCAGAAGCGATAGCGAGAAGTCGCCGGTCTTACCGCATCGGAATCGCTGTCAGCAAAAACTTAACCGGATAGTAGTGTTTCGATGGATGAACCAAAAAAACGGCGGTGGAATGCGCCGAAGATGCGAATAAGCCTCTAACCCAACGAATTTCAATCGCTCCGCAGTGAACGAAAGAAGGCACTGGGACCAGCGATAAGCCGGGTGGGACAGTAAATTGAAACAAGACCGGACTGAACCAATCCAGCAAATAAAAACCCCTTCCAGTTTCTTGGAAGGGGTTTCTGAATTTCGATTCGGATTAGAACTTGTAGATGAAGTTCGCCGCAATCATGGTGGCGTTCTTCAGGCGGTTGGCGGGGAGCGTTGCGTTACCGTATTGAGGGTCTTCGGAGTGATCCCAGCGAATTTCCAAGCGGCTGAGCACGTTCTGCCACAAGTCGTATTGAATGGTGGCGGTCAAAGCGGTGACTTCGTTGTTCCCCTTTTGCGCGGCGGCGCTGCCGCCAACGACTGTCGCGCGGTAGTACTCCGCGCGACCATGCAGGCTCATTTTTTCCGTAGCTTGGTACGACACATAGAGGTCGTAAGCATAGGCGTTATTTACATTTTGATCACCTACAGCGGGCAAAATAGGAACAACGCCAGGAACATTGCCGCTGCCACCTCGAATGTGAGCATAATCAATGGCGGCTCCGACCTTCAAACCGGCCACCGGAGTGGCCAATGTTGTGCCGATGTAATAATTGTTCTGAATACCACCGCTCGTTGTTGGATCAAAGGGCGTCGTATTGGGCGTAGATGTCGGAGAGAAACCGGCAATAAAGCCCGCATACAAAGTAGAGCCGGCGAGCCAACCCATATTGCTCGGGGCGGTAAACGCCAGTGAGCCGGTGTAGGTTTTTTCAGATTCCGAATAGTTGGCCGTGGCCGGATTACCATTGAATGAGCGCGCGTTAATGGTCGGTCCGACCGTATCCGCTACTCCAAAGGAAGCCGTAACCACGTCGCAGAACCGGTAAGTACCCAGCAAACCAGTTTGCGTCTTTGGCTCGATGGTAAATCCGTAAGAACGGGTCATGTTCGGATTGTCGCCATCAGTCAGAGTTTCATAACCAATGATGCCGTCAAACACGCCGATTTTCCAATCAATGCCGTTGCCGACCGGGGTACGTAGCGCGACATAGGCCTGACGAATGGCAACGTCACTAGTAGTACCGAAAGGCGAAGTCGTCGCCAGCGTGGCGGCATCTGGACCAAACCATAAGTCAGCGCGATAACCCGCCGCCCACTCGCTCTCGTCCAACGGCTTGGCGATGGAGAGTTGCACGACGTTCAAGTTGAATCCATCGGCCTTGCTCGACCCGCCGAACGCGTAAGTGGGCAGGTGATTGTCACCCGTCCCGAAGTTCCACTGCATTGAGGTGTCGACGTAACCACTGATAGTGGTGGAGGTCATGGCCGTCTGCAGGACGTTCATCTTCTCCTCTGCCTGAGCAACTGACGTCAGGCTGACCGCTCCGACGGCTGCCAAGCCCAATGTCCATTTATTAAACTTCATTTTGGTTCCTCCGATGTTCATGTTTGTTTATTTCGTGACTGTGGTTTCCATTGCATTTATGAGGTAAAACCGGTTTACCTCGGCACCAAATCGGTGCATTTGCGGGCAGTGATAAAGAAATCGGGACAGTTTGACAACAAGTATTTTTGCCTTGGACTATAAAAAGTCCAAAGCGTTAAGTCTTTATCACAAGAATCGCCGTTCCTTCCATTTCAGACTAGAGGCTCAGTTTATGCCCATTCCAAAATTCAATCCGAGTGGCGATTTCCGATGGGAAAGTGATCATTCCTGCAAAAATTTCTCAAAAAGCCACAATAAGCTGCGGCCCAAAAACTTGCCGAAACATAGTTAGCGGACTGAAAATATTGGAACATCAACAATGGATGAAACCCAGCATCGATTTCAAACAAGTTTCCTGAGTAACCCAGTCTGGCGCTGCCGAACCTTTAGTTCCAGCTAATAATCTAGTAATATATTTTGTGGAATATATTAATGGATTAAGTGCAAGGGTGGCTGCGAAGTACGAATTACCCTGGCAGATGGTCTTCGTTGTGGCCTTGGCGAAGTCCATTTCAGCCTCGGTGAATTTACCGTCTTGTCCAACGGTATTGCCTTAGCACGGCATTTCTGCCTGGTCTCGGATTCCGAACCTACATGGAATGGGGTTTGCTAATTCCTACGTGGTGACAGCCGTTCGGTTTCCGATTTAGGAGACTCGAACCCTTGAGGTCGGTAACAGTACGCTGTTGGTTTCAACTTATTGCCAGCTAACAAGTAAAGGTCTAAAACTTATGCCGTCATTTGTTTACGTAGCCCGGGAGACCGGAAACGGTCGGGAAATCCGCAGTACCGTTGATGCCGCCAACGAGCCGGCGGCCATCGCCGCATTGCTGAGCCGAAGTCTACTGGTCGTTTCCATCCAGGAAAAGGTCGTGAAGAAGGGCCGTCTGGCAGGCGGCAAAGTGCCTTTAGGAGATTTGGTGATGTTCACCCGGCAACTCGCAACGATGATTGATGCGGGCCTGGCCATGGTGCAGTCGCTGCAAGCACTGGCGGAGCAGACGCAAAACAAGGCAATGCGTGACCTCATCAAAGACGTATGCACGCGCGTCGAAGGTGGGGATAGCTTTTCCGAGGCGCTCCAAAAGCATCCCAAGGCATTCAATCGACTTTACGTGGCTATGGTCGGGGCGGGTGAAAAGGGCGGTTTGCTCTCGGAAATTCTGGCCCGTCTCGCCACTTATTTGGAAAATACCGCCCGTCTCCAGAAAAAGGTCAAATCGGCCATGATGTATCCGACGATGGTCACTGCGGTGGCCATTGGGATTACCATCTTCCTGCTCGTTAAAGTCATCCCTGTATTCGCCGACATCTACTCAGGTTTCGGGGCGCAACTACCCGGGCCGACCCAATTTCTCATGAATGTGAGTGATTTACTCAAAAGGTTTTTCCTTTTGTTCCTGCTTGCCGGCGGCGGCAGCATATACGGCTGGATCTATTTTATCAAAACGCCCATGGGCCGGGAGTTTTGGGATGCGCGTCGCATTAAACTGCCCATCTTTGGCAGCATTGCCCACAAGATTTGCCTCGCCCGCTTTACTCGTACGCTCTCCTCACTCATTCGCAGCGGCGTGCCGATTTTGGAAGTACTGCACATCGTCTCGCAAACGGTCGGCAATGTGGTCATGGAAAAAGCCATAAAAGTTTCCTCGGCCGACATCGAGCGCGGCGAAAGCATTTCGGTGGCCCTGGGTAAACACCCCGTCTTTCCAAACATGATCATTCGCATGATCAGCGCTGGTGAGCAAACCGGCAAGATTGACAACATGCTCGAGCGCATCTCCGACTTTCTTGATGAGGAAATCGAGACCACGCTCTCCGGTTTGACCTCACTTATCGAACCCATTCTCATCGTCGTTCTCGGCGTAGTTATTGGCGGCATGGTGATTTGCATGTTTCTGCCGATCTTCAAAATGTCCGAGATCGTCAACCCGAAGAAGTAACGGCTAGTCCCGACCGGATTTCAAACCGCCAATCTGCCTTCGCAGGTTGGCGGTTTTTTGTGGTTGCTTTCCCGCGCCGGCAGCCACCTCAGATATAGATGGTCCCGGTACGCTTTGTGGGAAGGCGATCGCCGCGTGGTTGGCGGTTTACCACCGGACGCGCGCATATCCCGCTATGAGCGCTTGCGCACCACGCTATCCCGTTGCGCCCAGTCAGGGTTCAGGTTCGGATAATCCAAGTTGAAATGCAGGCCGCGGCTTTCCCGCCGTGCCAGCGCGCACTGCACGATCACCTCGGCGACCGTCGCAATGTTTCGTAACTCCAGCAAATCTGCGGTAACAATGAAATTCCAGTAATACTCGTGGATTTCCGCCTGGAGGTTGGCGAGGCGGGATTGCGCACGGTGCAACCGTTTGTTCGTGCGCACGATCCCCACGTAATCCCACATGCAACGCCGAATTTCATCCCAATTGTGGGCCACTACCACCAGTTCATCGGCGTTGTTCGCGAGACCCGATTGCCAAGCCGGAATTTCCAGATCCGGGGCGGGCCATATTTTTGCGGTCGCGCTCCGTGCCGCGCGCTCGGCGCAAACCAGCGCCTCAAGCAGGGAATTGCTTGCGAGCCGATTGGCGCCGTGCAAGCCCGTGCACGCCACTTCCCCCACGCCGTATAGTCCGGGGGTTTCCGTTTCGCCGTCCACATTAGTCACCACGCCCCCGCACTGGTAATGCGCCGCCGGCACGACCGGAATGGGTGCTTTCGTGATGTCCAATCCGAGGCGCAGACAGGTTTGGTAGATGTTCGGAAATCGCTCGATGATGAACCATGCCGGTTTGTGCGTAATATCAAGCAGTACGTGATCGGCACCACTCTTCTTCATCTCGCTGTCAATCGCCCGCGCCACAATGTCCCGCGGCGCCAACGACTTGAGGGGGTGGTAATCATCCATGAACGCGACCCCATCAAGTGTCATCAATCGGCCGCCTTCGCCTCGCACGGCTTCGCTGATGAGAAACGATTTCGCCGTCGGATGGTACAGGCAAGTTGGATGAAATTGGATAAACTCCATGTTCGCCACCGGGACGCCGGCCCGATAGGCCATCGCCACGCCGTCGCCGGTCGCGATGTCCGGGTTCGTGGTGTAGAGATAAACCTTTCCGCAGCCGCCCGTGGCCAGCAGGGTGACCGGGGCCGCGAAGGTTTCCACGATGCTCCGCTGCTTGTCAAATACGTAGACGCCGAGACATCGATTATCCCCTGGATATCCAAGTTTCTGGCTCATGATCAAATCGATGGCCAGATGATTCTCAAACACCTGGATGTTCGGCGCCCGTGAAACCGCGTCGAGCAACGCCCGCTCGATTTCGCGACCGGTCACGTCCTTCGCGTGCAGGATTCGGCGCTTCGAGTGCCCGCCTTCCCGGCCGAGATCTAGTTGTTTCCCGCTGGCCGCTTCCGGTGCGTCTCGCTCGGAAAACTTCATGCCCAGTTCCATCAACTGCGCGATGCAGGCCGGGCCCTCCTCCACAATTGTGCGCACTACGGTTTCCCGGCACAGCCCCGCGCCGGCCGTGAGGGTGTCCGCCACGTGGAGCGCGAAAGAATCCTCCCGGCTCGTTACCGCCGCGATGCCACCCTGGGCATAGTTGGTATTCGATTCCGCGCTATTTTTTTTGGTGACGATCGCCACCCGCCCGTGCGGCGCTACCTTGAGGGCGAAGGTCAGGCCCGCAATGCCGCTGCCAAGAATGAGGAAGTCAAATTGCTGCATCGACCGACACCATTACCGGAAGCGGCGGCAGAAGCAATCGCGGGCTTGCGAGCCAGTTCCCATGGGTGTGGCGGGGAGCTGACGCGGCAGGGCTATCGATTATGCCCGGGAGCAGGTCTGTTAGCGGTGCCACGATAATGGAATTGCGTGTTGGACCGAAGCCGCGCTTGCCCCGGTCCGGTTGTAGTTGTTACGGGAATAGGCCGGAGTCATTTTCGCGGATCGTGAGCCGGTCGTGGTGCCCGGACCGTTGAATGGTTGTATTTCATGGTTTCACCGTTGAGCCGCGCGCTTTAGACTCCGCCCCTCGATGTCGCAAATGCTCAAGTCCTCCGGTGCCATGGCGGCCGCCACCCTTACCAGCCGCGTGCTCGGGCTGGTGCGGGAGGTTGTCTATGCCGCGTTCATGGGCAACACCTGGGTGGCCAGCGCGTTCACGCTCGCGTTCCAGGTGCCGAACCTTTTCCGCCGCCTGCTGGGTGAAGGCGCACTCACCGCGGCGTTCATTCCCATTTTCAAACAAAAGGAAGTCCAAAACGACGAAAAGGAAATGTGGCGGACGGCCAATGCCGTGATCTCCGGTCTGCTGGTCGCGGCAGGTGGCATCACGGTGCTTGCCATCGTCGGCATCTCCGTCGCGCTCGAGGTCGGCGGATTCAAGCCGGAGACCGTGCTCATGCTGCGCCTCCTGCGCTGGATGTTTCCGTACATGCTGCTCGCATGCCTGGCCGCGGTGCTGATCGGGATGGCGAACGCGCGCGGACGTTTCTTTGTCCCGGCGCTGGGTTCGGTGTTACTGAACGTGGTGATGATCGCGAGCGTATTGTTGCTCGCGCCGCGGATGGGCCTGAAATTGGAGCAACAGATATTCGGCCTGGCCATTGGCGTGGTCGTGGCGGGGTTCGCGCAGGCGATTTTTCAAATCCCGGGCTTGCGGCGCGAAGGTTATCGCTACGCCTGGGTAGCGCCGTGGCACGACCCGACCGTGCACAAAGTGGTGGTCAAGATGATCCCCGGCTCCATCGGCGTCGCTGCGTTCCAAATCAACGTGCTCGTCACGCAAAGTTTTTCGTTCTGGTTTGACGCCACAATCGTTTCCACCTTCAACTACTCGGTACGCTTGATGGAATTGCCGCAGGGTATGTTTGGCATTTCGCTGGCGACGTTTCTGTTGCCCACGCTGGCCGGACTGGCCGCCGACAATAAAATCCCCGAATTCCGCGCGACGCTTAATCAAGGGCTAAATTATCTGACGTTCGTCAACCTGTTTGCCGCCGCCATTGCCTTGACACTGGCCGAGCCGATCGTGCGGCTGCTGTTCGAGCGCGGAATTTTCGGTCCGGACGCGACCCACCGGGTGGCCTTGGCGCTGGCCTGTCTCGCGCCCGGACTGCTGTTATTCTCGATGAACAACATCCTCGCCCGGGCGTTCTATGCCTTGAACGACATCCAGACTCCCATGAAGATCAGCCTCGTTTGTCTCGCATTGAATCTGGGGTTTGCCTTGTGGCTCGTCCGACCGTATCGCGAAGCCGGACTGGCGGCGGCGAACACTTTGAGCGCGGGATTCAACACCACGTTGCTGTTCTTTGCGCTGCGGAAGAAACTGACGCACCTCGAGCTGACCCGGCTGCCGCAAAATGCATTCACCCTTCTCGGCGCCGCCGCCGCCGCGGGCGCGGTGGGGTTTGGGCTTTACCATGTCTGGGACACGAAGCTCGGCCACGCGTCTTTGGCGGTGAAACTCGGGGCGGTATTCGTTCCCGGCGCGCTGGCGGGGGCCGTCTACTGGCTGCTGGCGATCTGGGCAAGAGTTCCCGCCGCGAACGAGATGAGCGGACTGATCGGGCTGAAGCTCCGCCGCGGACGGCAGGGTTGAAACCCAGCTTGGCCGGCCAAGTCAGCATGGGCGCGCGACCCACCCCGCCTGTCCGGTTCTGCTTTGGCTGGTTCCCGCCGCGAGCGAGCTGGGTTTGATAGACCACCCGACCGCGCTCGGTAGCGGTCCAATGCGCCGCCAAGAAAATGCAAGCGACTCGTTACCGGGCGGCCATCTGGCCCTTGGCCAGGCTTTTGCGTAACCGGTTATTTCCTTGTCGAGGCACGATGAGCGCGTTATGCAGGCAGGGTAACGAGTACTTCATACGATCATGAATATTCTCTTCGGCTGCGTGGTGGGATTCCTGGCTTGGGCCGGGGTGCGTTATTTTCTGGCGGGGCTCTACACGGTGGACCAGAACGAGCGCGCGGTGAAAACAAGTTTTGGGCGGGCACAGCGACTCGCGAATGACGCCACGACGCTCACCGATCCGATTTCCGAGGGCCTCAACGACGACGAGCGCACGCGCTACGCGTGGCCGCAGTTGCGGGTCATCCAGCCGGGCGGGCCCTATTTCAAGTGGCCGTGGGAGCGCGTTTACAAGGTGTCCATCGCGACGCAAACGGTGAGCATGGCCTTTGACCCGGAGCATCCTTCCGCCAACATGAGCGGCACCATTCTCGACGCGGTCACCAAGGATCAACTCAACACCGGCCTGACCGGCCAGATTCGTTACCGCGTCTCGGAGCGCAACCTTTACGGGTATCTGTTCGGGGTCAAACATCCGATCGCTCACGTTATGGGATATTTTGTATCGGTGCTGCGCGAACGCATTGCCAAATTTGAAGCGCCGAAGCGCCCCGCCGCACCCGGGGACGTCGAGGCCGGGGTGGAGAGCGGTGCTGTCCACGGTATTTCGATCAACGATCTCCGCAAGAATCTGCGCGATCTGAACGAACACATGGATCACGAGTGCCGCACCTCGGCGGCGCGTTATGGCATCGTGCTCGACGCCACGCTGATCACGAGCATTGATCCGCCCCCGGAGGTCGAGTCGGCGCTGGCGGCCATCAATACGGCGCACAATCAGGTGTCGTCCGAAATCAGCCTCGCCCAGGCCGCCGCCGATCAGAAGATTGTACAGTCCCGGCGCGCGGTGGAAATCGAAACGCTCAAGGCCCAGGCCGAAGTCGAACCGCTGGCACGGCTGGCCGATCAACTGACGGAATTGAAACAGAGCGGGCCGGATGTGCTGCCGGCGTACACGCGCAACGTCAAGCTCGCGCTGTTCGAACAAGCGGGCCAGGTTTTTCTGGAGGTTAAACCGTGAACTTCTTGATCGCCGCCGGGCTGAGCTTCGGGCTGAGCTTTGTTTTAGGGAAACGCTGATTTAATCCGCATGGATTTCTTTTGAACGAGGAGGCTGATTTTCTCGTCTGTGTTGCATGACCCACCAGACCAGTTTCACGCACGCCGAGTTTGCCGCCAAAAAGAAGACCACACGCCGCGAGAAG
>JANXWY010000278.1 GCA_025350905.1 Verrucomicrobiota bacterium | reverse complement strand
CATGTCGAGCCCGTGATTGGCAAGGTCGGCAAAGATTTGTATGTCACCGCCTGCGGCATCTGTCATGAGGCCGAGCACCGGGCCACGATGGTGTCCGATCTGCACAATCTGCCGAATGACACCAACGCGGAGTATTGGAAGTTGATGGTCACCGTGGGCAAGGAGGGCACGCTCATGCCGGCCTTTGGGCAGGCCCACGGGGGGCCGCTCTCGGACGCGCAAATCGTGACCCTGGTGGATTATTTGGTGGCGAACCTGCCGGCCCAGGGCACCAATTCCCGGCCTTTTCTGCCCAAGCCGAAGAGCTAAGCGGTTGCCGTTGCCGCCGGACGGAATTCTGGCGCTGGTTTTCCCCTCGATTCCTTTCGCGTTGCTGCGTCCCACGCCCCTCCGTATCGTGCGACCGTGCCGCCAACGGAAATCAAATCGTCGCCGCTCGCCACGCCGGTGACGCGGCTTTGGGGTGTCGGCGAGGAACGGGCGAAACAACTCGCGCGCCTCGAAGCACTCCCCGAATTCTCCGGCGAGTGCGAGAGAGAGCCTGTGGCGTGGGGGTGCGACCAGAAGTGGCGGTCAACGTAGCGTCAGGCCTCCCGGCCGGACGTAGAGGGCGCGCATCCCTGCCGCCCGGAACAAACGTTGCGACGACGGACCAGCTGCCGAAAGCTCCAACGCCGCGGACGAGGCGGGGCATTGCCGCCGGGCTGGAAGCCACGGCTCTACGGCAGGCACGGATGCTTGGCCGCTACTTGGGTGGACCGCCCCACTTCCGATCGCACCCGTGGCGTGGTTACCGCTTGTAGAATTCACCCAGCTGTGTTAGATAGGGCGCATCATTTTGCCAGCACACTTACTTGGTTCTCAAGGAAATGCCAGTCACCGACACCGGGGCCGTCCGCCGAACAGACATCGGAGCACTCGTGCCGAAGGAACCGCTGCGATTTGCCACTTTAGGTCCCGATCGCGTCACGACCATTTGATTTATGTTGGTAAGTAAGACGAACGGCGGCGGCACAAGTCAGAACTCCCTCTTGGACAACCCAGCTCGCAACATTTACCACTTCGCAAATCAGGAGGAACCCAGTCAAACAATTAGGCAACCAACCGCCGATTTCAAGGAGTACGAGTTTCGCCTTCACCTAGTTGGGAGCCACCTTGTCCGTTGACCAAGGTGTTAAGGGCAGAACGTGGAAATCTCAAATCAACCCCAATGGACAAACCCAATTATGAGTCATGCTCTGCCCCAACGGGCGTCCAACTGGTTCGACACCAGCGGAGCGTGCGATGAATTGTTCGGCGATGGTAGCCAAGATGGATGTCCGACCACCGTTATGCTGCGCTGCGGCCGCATTGCGCCCGGGCGGAGATCACCACACCGGCGAGCGGCCAGGATTTCGTAAATTCCCAAAATACCAGATGAAAAATCGTTTGTTCAGGATTCGCGCCCAGACTTTGATCGTTTTTGGAATGGTTTCATTTCGTTGCCTCAACCTAACCGCACAATCGCTGGCGCCGGGCGATGTGGGAACGACGGTGAGCGGTTTTCAAGACGACTTTGACGGGAGCACCCTCGGGGCAAATTGGGTGGTGCGGGGAGCGAGCGTATTCTCGGTGGGCGGCGGGCTCTTGCATGTTGCCTCCGCGACGGGGGATCCTAACCATTTGCTGTATGAAGCGCCGGGATACGACGGCTCCACCCAAGAGGTGCTGCTGAGAATCCGCATCGCGAGTTTTGGCTCCGGAGATGGGGTTCGCGGCGGAGCGGCGGTGGGAGTTGACCCTGCTTCGAGCCAAGGCATCAATTATCATTTTCGCAATGCCAGCGACGGGCAGGCGTCCATTCATATGGCCTTCCTCAACGACGCGATCGTCTGGGGGCCAGTCCAGAATTTCGTCTGGCAGGCGAACACTTGGTACTGGATGCGGCTCCGGCAAGAGCCGGATGCTGCGGCCCAAGGCGGTCTTAACGATGTGTTCGCCAAGCTCTGGCCGGCGGACGGCACGGTCGCCGAACCGACGGGGTGGCAATTGCTGTGGGACTATGCTTCGGTTGGCACCGTGCGCGCTGGGTTTGCGGGCATCGCGGCGAGCAGCTCAGGCGGCCTTTTGGATTTCGACGTGGATTACGCACTGATCAAGGCAGCGGGGTTGCCCAGCATCGTGGTGGCGCCCCGCGTCGCGGTCCAGACTCCGGTGGCGATCAACCAGCAGCCCGTGAGCCTTTCGGTGAACGAACTGGCCCCAGCCAGCTTCACGGCTGGAGTGGTCGGCAATCCCGCCCCGACGGTACAGTGGTACCGCAACAATAACGCGATTCCCGGCGCGACGAACGCCACCTATTCGCTAGATGCGGCGGCGATGTCCAACAACAACGCCAGCTTTAAGCTGGTCGCGGCCAATGTCGTCAGCAATCTCAACTACACTGCCACCAGCAGCAACGCCACGTTGACCGTCATTGCGGACACGACCCGGCCAGTCTTGCTGGGGGCGCAATCCTTGGGCCTGAGCCAGGTTCAGATCAGGTTGTCGGAACCCATCACGCTGGCGACCGGGACTAATCTGGCCAATTATTCGATCGCTGGCACCAATGGTCCCCTAGCTATTTTCAACGCAACCCCGGATAGTTCGCAAAGCAACATCGTGCTCAGTGTCGGTGCTATGATTGACGGCGCATTGTACGTCGTGACGGTGAACAATCTGGCCGATCCCTCCGCCGCTGGCAACGTTATCGCTCCCAATTCCAAAACCAATTTCATCGGGAGCGACTACACGCTGCTGGCGGTTGGCAATCCGACGCCCGCGGGCAACCAAGTGCCGGCGGGGAATGGATTCAACATCGCTGGGGGCGGGGCGGATCTGGGCGGGGTGAATGATCAGTTCCAGTTCAGCTACCAACTGCGAAGCGGCGATTTTGATTTCAAAGTGCGGCTTGATTCCTTGAGCTTGGCGGACGCTTGGGCGGAGGCTGGGCTGGTGGTGCGGGAAAACCTCACCGCCGGGGCCCGGTCCGCTGGGGTGTTGGCAACCCCCAGCATTAGCGGGGCGTACTTCCAATCCCGCAGCACGGCCGGTGGGGTGACGGCGCTCGCGGGCTCGTTTCCGGTCAATTATCCCAATACTTGGTTGCGCTTGAAGCGGGTGGGCGATGTCTTCACGGGGTACGCCGGTTTCGATGGCCAAAACTGGACGCAACTCGGCACGGCCAGTCTCGCATTACCAGCGGGGATCTATCTCGGCTTTGCCGTTTCCAGCCACAACACCAATCAACTCACCACCGCAGCGTTTCGCGATTTCGGCGTAGTAACGGGAGCGGGAAGTAATCCGCCGCTGGCGCTCGAGCCGCTCGGACAGTCGAGTCGCCGCACGAGTCTGGTAATTTCCGAAATCATGTATCATCCGGCGGACACACTTGGAACGATCAACACCAACGCCTTGGGATTTGTCACCAACAGCCTCGAGTTTGTCGAGATTTTCAACACCCGCGGCGAGTTCCAAGATCTGAGCGGCTTCCAGTTGGGCGGCAACATCAGCTACACCTTTCCGGCCGGCACCGTGATTCCCGGCGGCGGCTTTGTGGTTGTGGCACGTTCACCCGCCGACCTCGAGAGCGTGTACGGCATCACGGGCGTCCGCGGACCGTTCACCAACAATTTGCCCAACAATAACGGTACGGTGCTCCTCATCAACCAGGGCGGTGGAGTTCTGCTGGATATCCACTATGACTCGGCGTCACCATGGCCGGTCGCGGCCGACGGGGCCGGGCATTCGCTCGTATTGGCGCGTCCCTCCTACGGGGAAAACAATCCGCAGGCCTGGTCCGTGAGCGATTCGATCGGCGGCTCACCGGGTCGACTCGACCCGGTGGCGCTGGACCCGCTTCGCAACGTCGTCATCAATGAATTTCTCGCCCATACGGACGATCCGGAAGTGGATTACATCGAGCTCTACAATCACAGTACGCAGCCGGTGGACGTTACCGGCTGCGTGCTGACCGATGATCCCACGACCAACAAGTTTGTCCTTCCGGCGGGCCCGCCGATTCCCGCACACGGCTTCGTTTATTACACCCAGACCAACATGAACTTTTCCCTCGGCGCCGAGGGGGAAACGATCTACCTGAAGAATCCGACTCGGACCCGCGTGCTCGACGCAGTAAAATTTGGCGGCCAGGAAAACGGGGTGGCCACCGGCCGGTATCCCGATGGCGCGGATCAATTCTACCGTTTGAATGCGAAAACCCCCGGCGCAACCAACGCCGGGATTCGCGTCAGCCAGATCGTGATCAACGAGTTGATGTATGCGCCCCTTTCACTGAATGCCGATGACCAGTATGTCGAACTCTACAATCGCGGCGGAAGCTCCGTAAACCTGGGCGGCTGGCAACTCAGTGATGCCATCGGGTTCACCTTTCCGAGCAATACCGTGCTTGCCGCGGATGGTTACCTGGTCATCGCCAAAAATGCGGCGCACCTGCGGACCAATTACGCCAACCTCACCTTCGCGAATACGCTTGGTGATTTCAGCGGCAAACTGTCCAGCAGCGGCGAGCGGCTGGTGTTGACGATGCCCGACACGGTCGCTGCCACCAATAGTCTCGGGGTGGTGGTCACCAATCTCATTCACATCGCCGTCGACGAAGTGACTTACGGAGCGGGCGGACGCTGGCCGCAGTGGGCGAACGGCGGTGGCAGCAGCCTGGAATTGATCGACCCCCACAGCGATCATCGGCTCCCGTCCAATTGGGCGGACAGCGATGAAACGCACAAAGCGCCCTGGACCCTCGTCTCGGCGACCGGTACTATCGACAATGGGAGCACCACCGCCGACGAGTTACAGGTCTTGTTGCCGGCCGCCGGGGAGTGCCTCATCGACAATGTGCAGGTGCTCGACGGGAGCGGCATCAACCTCATCGCCAATACGAACTTTGAATCCGGCGTCACTGGTTGGACGGCGGAAGGCACGGAATCGTTATCCGGTCTTGAAAGTAGCGAAGGCTACAACAGCACCAAGTCCTACCATGTCCGTGCCGTTGATCGTGGGGATAATCAAGTGAACCGGATCCGAACGCTGCTGACGAGTGCGCTGGCGTCCGGCACGGCAAACGTGACCATCCGCGCTGCCGTCCGTTGGCTCAAGGGTCCACCTCAAATCTTGTTGCGGCTGCGCGGCAACTGGCTCGAGTGCGCCGGCGAGATGGCGCTCCCGGTCAGTCCCGGGACTCCGGGAGCGCGCAACAGCCGTTATGCGCCCAACGCAGCGCCCGCGATTGTCGAGGTCCAACATTCACCGGTGCTGCCGGCAGCGGCGCAACCATTCGTGGTCTCCGCCCGGGTGACGGATCCCGATGGCCTGGCATCCGTGGCTTTGAAATATCGGCTCGACCCGGCCGCGACTTATACGACGCTCGCGATGGCCGACAACGGAGCGGGCGGCGATGCGGTGGCAGGCGATGGGGTTTTCAGTGCCATAATCCCGGGCCAGACTGCGGGCGCACTCATCGCATTTTACGTTCAGGCGACCGACAAGTATTCCACGGCCGCGACTTCGGTTTATCCCAACGATGCGCCGGCTCGTGAATGCCTGGTACGAATCGGTGAAGTTCAACCGACCGGCAATTTTCCCGTTTACCGACTCTGGATGACTCAGGCGACGTTGAATAACTGGACCAGTCGCAACAAACTGGACAACTCGCCGCTGAACGTGACGTTCGTCCTCGGAAACCAGCGCGTGATCCACAATACCCAGGCGCTCTACGCGGGCAGTCCTTATATCGCGCCCGGTTACAGCAGCCCGACGACCACGCGGTGCGGTTATAGCATAACCATGCCCGCTGATGACGGATTCTTGGGCGAACAGGATCTGGTGCTCGACTGGCCCGGCGGCCATGGCAGCGAATCGTCCGCGATGCAGGAACAAATGGGCTACTGGATTGCCGACCGGATGAACCTGCCGTTCAGCCACCGTTACATCATCCGCCTGCACGTCAACGGCGCGACCGACGACGCGCGAAATCAAATTTTTGAAGCCGTCATGCAACCGGCGGGAAGCTATCTCAAGGAATGGTCACCCGGGGCTAGCAGCGGGCAATTTTTCAAAGTAGACCGGGCTTTTGAATTCAACGATGGCGGCGGGCTGATTGCCGATCCCCAGCCGCGCCTGCAGAACTACACAACCACCGGTGGCTCAAAAAAACGCGAGGCGTACCGGTGGAACTGGAACTACCGCTCGGCCGATCGCGTGAACGATTACACCAATATCTTTGCCCTGGTTGATGCTGTGAATGCAACCGGACCCGAACCCTATACCGCCGCAACCCTGGGCCTGGTGGATATGGAGGAATGGATGGGCATCCTGGCCACGGAACACATCATCCAAAATTTCGACGCCTACGGTCACATCATTGGCAAGAATATGTACGCCTTCCTGCCGGATGGCGGTAAGTGGCAACTTTATATGTTCGACCTTGACTGGTTGATGCTGGCGGCGGCGAACAGTGGCTTCAGTTCAAGCTCCGCACAGTTGTTCAACGCGGATGACCCGACCATCGTGCGAATGTTTGCGCACCCACCTTTTGCCCGAGCGTATTGGCGGACCGTCGAAGCCGCAGTGAACGGACCTCTCAATGCCACCAATTGCAATCCGGTGATGGACGCCAAGTATCAGTCGTTATTGGCCAATGGCGTCGCCTGGTGCGACGGCGCGGCGCTAAACCCGCCGACTCCGGTGAAGACCTGGTTCAGCCAGCGCCGCACCTTTCTCCAATCACAACTCGCCACGGTCGCTGCTCCTTTCACAGTGAATCCCTCGGTGGTGGTCAGCAACAACGTCGGGATTGTGACCGGAACCGCGCCCGTCGGCGTGGCAACAGTTTGGATCGACGGGTCCGCCTGGCCAGTGACGTGGACGAGTGTGACGGGATGGACCGCCCAGGTGCCGCTGAAACCGGGAAGCAATGCGTTGAGCGTGGTGGGGGTGGATGTTCATGGTCTTCCGGTGCCGGGCGCCACCGGGAATTTGAACGTGGTTTACAATGGCCCCGCGCCTTCACCCGTGGGACAAGTGGTGATCAACGAAATCATGTACCATCCAGCGGCGCCCGGCGGCGAATATGTCGAGCTTTACAACACGTCGAGCAATTACACGTTCGACGTGTCCGGCTGGCAGATTAACGGCCTCTCGTACGTCTTTCCGGCCGGCTCCTTTATCGCCCCGAACGGTTTTCTTACACTCGCCGCCAACCGGCCGGCGTTCGCGGCCGCCTATGGCGCCACCACTGCACTCTTCGACACCTTTGGTGGGACGCTGAAAAACAATGGCGAAACCTTCACATTGATACGTCCCGGTACCAACAGCGCCAGCGATCAGGTGGTTACGAAGGTGCGCTACGACAGCGCTGCGCCCTGGCCTGCCCTGGCTGGTTCGTCCTTGCAGTTGTTGGATCCCCGACAGGATAACTGGCGCGTCGGGAATTGGGCCGCCGCCGCAGCCACTAATCCGGGCTTGGCGTCAGCCCAATGGGTGTTTGTTACCACCAATATTCCGGCCAGCTCCAGTACGCTCTACATCTACCTGGGATCGGTGGGCGACATTTATGTTGATGATTTGAGTCTGGTCGCCAGCAGCGGCCCCAACTTGCTGGTCAATGGCGATTTCGAGTCATCTTTGACGGGAAACTGGAACCTGACTGCCAACTTCACCGGTTCTGGAGTGAGCCCGGCGGTGAAACATTCCGGCGCTTCGAGTTTGCACGTGGTGGCCACCGCCGCCGGCAGCGGCAGCGGCAACGCGCTTTACCAAGACATCACTCCGGCGCTCACCATCGGCGCCAGTTACACCTTGAGCTTTTGGTATCTCCAAAGCACCAACGGCGGGCCGCTCACGGTGCGGCTCTCCTTGTCGGGAAATCCGGCGACGGTCAACCCGGCGCCAGCGTTGCTTTCTTCCCAATTGGCCCTGACGCCCAGTCAAACCAACAGCGTGTTGACTGCGATCCCTCCGTTCCCGCCACTTTGGATCAATGAATTGCAGGCCGAAAACCTGACGGGGATCACCAACAGCGCCGGCCAGCGCACGGCATGGGTTGAACTCTACAATCCGAGCACCAGTGTGGTTTCGTTGAGTGGTCTCTACCTGGCGAACAGCTACGCAAACCTGACCAGCTGGGCGTTTCCCGCCGGGGCGAGTATTAACCCGGGCGCGTTCAAGGTGATCTTCACGGACGGGCAGTCAGGCCTGTCCACCTTGTCCGAACTGCACACCACCTTCACCCTACCCGTCGGGGGGGGCAACCTCGCGTTGAGCCGGATCTATAACGGACAACCGCAGGTGCTCGATTACGTCAATTACACCAACCTCCTTGCCAATCGTTCTTACGGCTCCTTCCCCGACGGTCAGAGTTTCGCCCGGCAGGAATTCCAGTACGTAACGCCCGGCAGCACGAACAACGGCACCAGCGCACCATTGACCGTGTCCATCAATGAATGGATGGCGGACAATACGCGAACTCTCTACAATCCGATCGGCAGTCAGCCGGACGATTGGTTCGAGCTTTTCAATTATGGCCCGGTATCAGTGGACCTGACCGGTTATTATCTGACCGACACTGTGACCAATCGGACCAAGTTTCTTATTCCAGCCGGTTACAGTATTCCGCCGCACGGCTTTCTCATCGTCTGGGCCGACAACAAGAACCCCACCGGCAGCGGGAATCTTCACGTGAACTTCAAGTTGAGCAAGAACGGGTCGGACATTGGACTGTTCGGCAGCGATGGCAACCCGGTGGATTTCGTCTCCTTTGGTCCGCAGACAACAGACGTGAGCGCCGGCCGGTTCCCGGACGCCGGGAGTATCAATCCCCTGAACGCGCCCACCCCAGGGACCAACAACGTCGGGGCCAACACCCCCCCGACCTTGTTACCCATCGGCGACCAGACCGTCACGCTAGGCCAGACGCTCAGCTTTACCGCAACCGCGACCGATTCCGATCAGCCGACTCAACTACTCACCTTCTATCTGGGTGCCGGCGCGCCGGCGAACGCCAACGTGGACCCGTTCAGCGGCCAGTTTACGTGGACACCCACGCAGGCGCCCACCACGAACCTGTTAACGCTCTCGGTAGCCGACAACGGCGTTCCAAGCTTGAGTGCAACGCAGTCATTTCTAGTGACGGTCTATCTGCCGCCAACCATCTCCGTTCAAATGAACGGCAACCAGATGCAACTCACCTGGCCGAGGGGAACGCTGCAGGAAGCCGATGAAGTCACTGGCCCCTACCTCGACATGACTCAAATTTCGCCCTGGACTGTGAACCTCTCTGCGTCCAAGAAATTTTACCGGATCCGATTATGAAGACCGAATGGAGAGCCCGATCCCGATCCCCTGCCGGCGCTGCCCAGTGCGGCGGGCAATCCTTTGTCAGACCCATCGGGAGCACCAATGAAGTCTGAATCATTCTTAACCCTGCAGCCCACAAACCGGTGCCAGTTAAGGTTGGCGGTCAACCCCAAGTTCGGTCCGGCCGCGGGCGCCTCCGCCGGCGTTCATCCGCGGCCAGACAATCGCCAACGATGAAACCGACTGTCCGGCCGGCTCCAAACACCGGTTCGTCCCGCCGCCCGTCGCAAGCGCGTCCGCAACCGAACCGCACCGTGGCAGTTCAGTTTACGGGAATATCAAACTTGAATCTTCCAAAAGGTGACAGATGGTCCAAAGGGTGGAATGACAATTGCCACCTGATTGTTCCCGGTCTGAAAACCGGCCTTTTGCCGGGCTCTTGCCGGTTGCAATTCGAAGCACCGTAGATTAGCATGGATTCAATATTTTCATAATGGCTACACCAATCCAGAAGGTAAACTTCAAACATCATATAAAAGGCTTGGGCGATTGCCGGGGATGAACTGTCATGGACAAGGTGCAACCGCAGCGTTTTGAGTTGAAGTTTCTCGTGACCGAAGAGGTAGCTCGGGCCATGCGCGAATACGTGCGCTCGTATCTCGTCCCGGATGAATTCGCCGCCAAGAATTCAACGTTGGCCTACCCCAATCACAGCCTGTATCTGGACTCGCCGGATTTGCAAACCTATTGGGATGTGGTCAACGGGAACAGTAACCGGTACAAGCTGCGACTGCGCTACTATGATGACGATCCGGCGGCCCCGATATTTTTTGAAATCAAGCGCCGGGTTGGGAGTGCGATTTTCAAAGAACGGGGCGCCGTAAAGCGCGAATACGTGGCCTCCTTGCTCGAGGGGCAGCTTCCCGAGTCGGACCACTTGCTCGTAAGCCATCCCCTTCAGCTCGGGGCGGTGCAAAATTTTTGCCGGCTCGTGCAGCAGAACCGGGCAACGCCCAAGACGCATGTATCCTACCTGCGCGAAGCTTGGATGAACCCGGCGGACAATTCCGTACGCGTGACATTCGATCGTGAGATTCGGATAAACCCACATTTCGAGCCGGTCATTACCACCCGGATGGAGCAGCCCATCTTGCCTTGGGACGGCCAAGTGGTATTGGAATTGAAGTTCACCCGGCGTTTTCCAGATTGGTTCCTGGGCATGGTCCGCTGCCACAATGTGGTTCAATGTGGCGTGGCCAAGTACGCCGAAGGCGTCACCTTGCTGGGCGATGAACGAATGGATTGCTTCTATTATCATCCAGAACGCGCCGATCGCATCGAGCGCTTCATCCGGCAGCAACGCAAACCGCGCCGGGACCAATCCGCAGCTTCCGCTGGCGATAATTTGCTATGGACGACTTCTTGAATTTGTTTTTCAGCGCCGATTATTCAGCGCAACCGATGAACATCCCGGCGTTTCTGCTGGGCTTGTGTCTGGCGTTTCTCGGCGGCATGGCCCTTTCCGCCACCTACATGACCACGCACCGCGGATTGTCTTATTCCCGCGCCTTCGTTAATTCACTGGTGGTCATCCCGATGGTGGTGTCGGTGGTGATGATGGTATTGAACAACAATCTGGTCACGGCCTTTGGCCTGATGGCGGTGTTCGCCGTCGTCCGGTTCCGCAACGTCCTGCGGGACACCCTGGACACCAGTTACGTCTTGTCCGTGTTGGTGGTGGGGATGGCCTGCGGTACGCAACGCTTTTCACTCGGAGTCGTCGCCGCAATCACCATCATCGCCACCATGTTCTTCTTGTGGTACACCAATTACGGCAGCCGGCACCGCTTCGACATCATAGTGAATTTGCATTGGGAGCGGCCGCTAGCGGATCTGGAGCTTGTCCGGCGCGTGCTGCAACGGCACAGCCACACCATGCAGTGTGCCAGCCAACGCTCCAGTGATGTGGCGGCCGGCACGGATCTGTCCTACCGCCTGCTCCTGCGGAATCCGGACATTTCCGATTCCTTGTTGGCGGAACTGCGCGAGGTCACCGGAGTTTCACGCCTCACCGCGCTTAAAGCCCAGGAGGAATCCGAACTGTGAAATCTGAAGCTTTACCACCCGTTCCGTTTCCACCGGGGCACTATTGGCGTCAATTCCGCATCCGCATCCTCCCAAGCTTTGGGTTTCTAAGCGTGTTGGCGCTCAGCATCTGGCTCTGGGGCAAGAATCTGACCAACCCGATGGTCGTCGGCCAGGTTGAGGCGCCGCAAGTCGAAGTCGCCGCCCTCAAGCCGGGCCGGATTTCAAAGTTAAACGTGGTGCTGTTTCAAGAGGTCAAGGTCGGGGATACCCTGGCTGTGCTGGAAACGGCGGACCCGTTGGTGGCGAGCAACACCTTCGCCAAAATCCTGGCGGAAATGAATTTACTCCGCGTGAGTGCCGGGTTGGATGCCGCCGGCCGTGTCCGGCTCGCGGACTTTCGCTTAAACGGGATGATCCGGCGAACCGAACTCGCGGTCGCGCAGGCCCATTTCAAATGGGCCCAGGTCGAATTTGACCGTGTCACCAACCTCGCCGCCGAAACCTTCGCCAACAACTTCGATCTGGGCATCGCCCGACCGGACTTGCCCCCGGCGGGGCCGCGGCTTTACTCGTTAGCCAGTCCATCCGATCTGGATATCGCGCGGCGGGACCGGGACGAGGCAGCGGTGGAGGTCGAACAAAAAAACATGGCGGTTGCATTGGCGGAAAAGGCTCTGCACGAACTCGACCCGACCACGATTGATCTGGAATCGCCGGTAATGCGGGCGACCCTCGCGCTGGCCGAACAGGAACTCCGGCTCGCGGAAGCCCAGCTGGCGCCGATCATTCTCACCGCTCCCTTGAGCGGACGCGTTAGCCGGCTGGACTTGCCGGCGGGCTCAATTGTGCTCGCCGGAGTTCCGATCCTCACGATTGCGAGCTCCATCCCGGATCGGATCACGGGTTTTCTCGGTCAGCCATTGCGCCTGGAACCCAAGATCGGCATGCAAGTTGAGGTGCGCAGTCGTGGGCTCGTGCGCCGGTCGGGTGCGGCTCGAGTCGTGGATATCGGGCCGAGAATCGTCTTGTTCGATGCGCCCCTGCGCGTGCGGGGAATGGGCGCCGCCCAGGAACGCGGCCTGCCCGTCGTGATGAACGTGCCGGCGAACATGTTCCTCCGCCCCGGTGAGCTGGTTGACCTTCGTCTCCTCGTGCAGTGAGGCGCTCCGCTGATCAAATCGGTTAGCAGCGGTTGGTGGTGGGAGGATTCAAGCGGCAACATTTGTATCCTTGCTCCAACCCGAACCACCATTGGCTATCCGAGCCTAATCACCCCATCCCGTTCGTCGAAGCGAATGCTACGTGGCGAATCGGGTTGCCTCACGGGGAAAAGACGCCGATCGGCGACGAGATTATCGCACACCTGCGTCCCGGCCGACAAATTCCAAACCTGCAACAGTGTGAATCGACGGCACGAATGCCGAAGGACCTGGGCGCGGCTTATCAAGGTTGGACTCCAGCGAACGTCAATCCATCTCTTCACGTCGGCGGCTTCGAAGTCAGATCAGGTGACAGAACATTGCGTCGCGGAGCTTGGGCTCAAACCAGGTGCTCTTGGGCGGCATGATGCCGCCGGCGTCAGCGATCGTCATCAAATCTTCGATGCTCGTGGGGAACATCGAGAAAGCGCAGACGTACTCGCCGCTGTTTACGAGTTTCTCTAACTCCACCGGGCCACGAATGCCGCCGACGAAATTGATGCGTTTGCTCGTGCGCTGGTCCGTGATGCCGAAGATCGGGTCGAGCACGTGCTTTTGGAGCAACGTGACGTCCAGCTGTTCGATCGGATCCCTCGCGACCCTCAGTTGCGGTTTAAAGGTCAGCGCGTACCATTGGCCGCCCAGGAAAAATCCCAGTTCATGTTTGCGCGTGGGCTGGGTTACGCCGTTGGCCTGAATCACGAACACCGTGGCCAGCTTTTCCAAGAGTTGCGCGCCCGTCCAGCCGTTCAAATCCTTCAGCACGCGGTTGTAGGGCAGGATTTGCACCTGGTTGTGTGGAAACGTGACGGTAAGAAATGTATCGGAGCACCGGTCTCGGACTCGGCGTGTTTCTAGTTCGTTCCCGCCACGCGCCGGGTCGGAGACCGGCGTTCCGCTGCGCTGCAAATAAACCCGCGCGGCGGCCGCACTCCGATGATGGCCATCAGCAATATAGAGCGACGGGATCCGCGCAAACTCCGTGGCAATGAATTGGATTCCGGCAGCGTCGCCAATGACCCACGCCGTATGGCGCACGCCGTCCGCAGCGGTGAAATCCACTGCCGGAGGCTCGGCGATCCGCTGGGCGACGAATTTGTCCAGCCCCGCCGTCGCACGATAGGTGAGAAAGACCGGGCCGGTCTGCGCGTTCAACGTCTCGATGTGGCGCACCCGGTCGTCTTCCTTGTCCGGGCGCGTGAATTCGTGCTTCTTGATGACGCCGCTCAGGTATTCCGCGCAACTCGCGGCCGCCACGAGGCCGGTCTGCGAATGCTGGCCCATAATCTGCCGGTAGAGATAGAAGCCCGGCTGCGCATCCTGCTTCAATGCGCCTTGCGTGACGAGGCGGGAGAAATTTTCCAAGCCCTTCGCGTACACGGCCGGTGCGTAAACATCCGTCTCGGGCGGCAGGTCAATTTCCGGCTTACTAACGTGGAGAAAGCTCAGCGGATTGCCGGCCGCTAACATGCGAGCCTCCTCCGACGACATTACATCGTACGGGAGCTCACAAATTTGCGCCGCCAGTTCCGGTTGGGGCCGCAGAGCGGCGAAAGGTTTCAAGGTAGCCATAAAAACGAAATCGGAGGATACGGATGCCTTGCGAGAACGCACGAAGTTATTGCCGGAGAAAATCCGGTCAGGTGAGCCGGGCAATCGCGCCCGGCACTCGCTTACGCCCTGAAGCCGTTTGCCGGCGGCGAAAATCGACTTTAGCCTCAACGCCGGCATGCAGATCTTCGTCAAACCGCACCTATTGGATGCCGCGGACCACCGAACCCCAGTGCGGGCATGAAGAATTAAGTTGGGAACCGCTTAGTCGCCGGGACCGATTGGTAGCGATGGCTGCGACCCCGGCGAACCGCGCGATGCGATCTAAATTGGAGATCACATCATGCAAGTGCCCAGCCCCAAAATCAGACCAGTGCGGGGTCGCCCGTGGGCAAAGGCTGGCCGACCGGCAAGTCATCCGGCAGCGGCACAAACTCGCGTATCTTGTTCCACAACGGCGTGAAATCCTTGTTGACGTCGCCGCTCAGGCAATCGGTGATTTCACCTCCGGCTTCGGGATACTTATCGATGACTTTCTTGAACGAAAAGGCAGGATTGTAAAACGCGTAGACCAACTTGCGCATGTTCTCGACGCCGGCGCGCATGAACCGCGCGTAATCGGCAAACCGTTCCGGCGCGAAGTTGCGCTCGACGATGGCTTGGTGAACGGCGTCTCCGGCCATCGTACCGCTCTTGAGCGCGAGCATTAGCCCACTGCTAAAGACCGGGTCGAGAAAAGCGAAAGCATCGCCCACGAGCAACAAACCGTCGCTGCCGCAGTGGCGGGCGTGATGGGAATACTCACTGATGAGGTAGTATTGCCCAACCTGCTGCCCGACGGAGAGGTGGTCTTTGATCCATGCATTCTGTTCGATCTCGCGTTTGAAAATCTGTTCCGGCTCGCGCACGCCGTCGCGGGTCAGGTATTTGCCTTCGGCGACGACGCCCACGCTCAACATGTCGTTGTGCTGCGGGATGTGCCAGAACCAGCCTTTGTCCGGCACGTATGCCACGGTGGTCGCACCCTCATCAATGCCCGGCTCACGCTTCGAGCCTTTGTAATAAGTCCAGACGGCGATCTTGTTCAGGTACGGGTCCTTCAGGCGCCAGCCATTGCGCACGGAGGTGAACGCTTCCTTGCCGGAACAGTCCAGCGTGATCGGTGCGCGAAACTCGACAATCTCGCCACTCTTCTTTTGGGCACGGACTCCCACCACCCGGTCGCCTGCGCGCAATAATTCCTGCACGGTGATTTCCTCGAGCACTTCTGCGCCCTTGGCCCGGGCGTTATTCAGAAGAATTTCGTCGAACTCGGAACGGAGCACCTGCCACGTCTGGGCCACGGACTCGCGATCGTAACGATTGAAAAAGTAGAACGGCTGGCTCGCCCGGCCGCTCGGTGAAATGAACACCACGCTGTATTTCTTAACAAACCCGGACGTTTTCATGACCGGGATCAAGCCCAATCGCTCCATCGGTTGATACGTGAATGGAATCATGGATTCCCCGATGTGATAGCGCGGGAACTTTTCGCGTTCGAGCACCAGGACGCGATGACCGTATTCGGCGAGGATGGCCGCACTCGAAGCCCCGGCCGGCCCGCCGCCGATGACGATGGCGTCGAATTGGTTTCCGTTGGTGGTTGCCGTCATAAAATTGTCCGCACGGGTGAGAGTTAGCGCAACCCGAAGGATGACGCAAGTTCGCGGTGGTGGATTCAACGGTCAAATGGTCGGCTGTACCAGGAACAAAAAGTTTGTTTTGCGGGAAGCTGGCGGCGCGGAATGGACCCTCAGCCTATCACGCCGGTCCTGCTGAGGTAAAATTTGCGGTCGCCTGATGCGTCAACTCGGGTTGAAACTACACTATCGCCGACGGGTAATCGGCTGGCGGTCCCTCCATCGGCCCGCTGGGAGGGCCGGGTGAGGAGGTCCGAACGGCCTTGAGCCAGAGCGGTCAGCACGCAACTCTCGATCGACCCCAAGCCGCCCACTGCCCGGCGATTGCGAGTTTCTGGCCGGGCGCATCTCGACACTGCCCCCGGAGCGCCGGTCTCCGACCCGGCGGTATTGTGAATCGCTCAGAGACGCGCCGGATCGGAGATCGGCGCTCCGCCAGCAAGTGTCGAACGGGGCATTGTCAAGTTGCGCACTTTCTGCCCTGGTTCCGAAATTACAGGTTGACGCTGGCGCAGGAAAGCGGAGGATAAAAATCAGATGATTCGAAATCACGTTTTTTGCCGGGCATGAATCCCGACCAGCATCAGCCCCGCCTGGCGGATCGCTTCCTCACGCGGCGCGATTTTCTCGGCCGTTGCGGCATGGGCTTCGGCCTGGTGGGCCTGGCGAATTTGCTCGGTTCTGAAACACTCGGCGCGACGCTGGCCGCGGACGCCACCAGCAGCAATTCCCCGCTCGCTCCCAAATCACCGCACTTTCCCGGCAAGGCCAAACGCGTCATCCATATTTTTGCCAACGGCGGACCCTCGCACGTGGATACCTTTGACCCAAAACCCATGCTCGCCAAGTTGAACGGCCAGCAGTTGCCGATGAGCAATCTGCCGACCGAACGGCGCACCGGCGCGGCCTTTCAATCACCCTTCTCGTTCAAAAAATACGGCCAGAGCGGAATCGAGGTCAGCGAATTATTTCCGCACGTCGCGGCGAACATTGATGACATTGCCGTCATTCGTTCCATGCACGCGGATGTGCCGAACCATGAGCCGTCGTTGCTGCTCATGAATTGCGGCGAGGCCCGTCTGCCGCGCCCGAGCATGGGCTCGTGGGTCAATTATGGTCTGGGCAC
>JANXWY010000262.1 GCA_025350905.1 Verrucomicrobiota bacterium | reverse complement strand
CGTCCGCGCTCCGGAGAAAATCCACCCTTCCCTCACCCGTATTTTATCGCACCCCCAACGTCCGGCCCGCAAAGCTTCTCCTTGTCTCGCCGGCGGCCCCCGCCTAGGATTGCCCGCGCGAGCGCACCAATGACGTATTGACATGATTGAGTTGATTCAGTTTCCGTGGAGTCCGTTCTGCATTGTCCAGCGGCGCATCCTTGAATTTTCCGGCACTCCTTTTCAGCTCACCAATCTCGCCCACACCGGCGACCGCTCCCGGATCTGGCAGCTCACCAAGGAACGTTACTACGCCGTTCCGCTCCTCCGCGACGGGCGCAATGTGGTCTTTGAAACGGGCGAGAATTCGCAAGTCATCGCCAAATACCTCGACCAGAAACTGGCGCTGGGCTTGTTTCCGGCGGCGATCGAAGGGGAACAATCCATCCTCTGGCGTTATATCGAAAGCGAGATCGAGGGCCTGACCTTCAAGCTCAATGACGCACATTACCGGGAGTTCGTTCCCCGGGCGGATCAGGTGTCCTATGTCCGACACAAGGAACGGAAGTTCGGCCGCGGTTGTCTGGCGGACTGGCACGGGCAAAAAACAGAAATGAGGCGACAGCTGGAAGCGCGGCTCTTGCCCTTCGAGGAAATGCTTGAGGCCCGCCCCTTCCTGCTCGGGGCCCAGCCGCGCTTCGTGGATTTTGATTTGTTCGGCATGCTGGGCAACTTCCTTTATTCCGGCCACTACCGGTTGCCGACCCGCCGACCGCAACTCCGGAAATGGTACCACCGGATGAGTGGATTAGGAATTGACGATGCCAAATAAGTCATGGCGGCGGCCGACATTTTGGTCGAGAACGAATCGCCGCCAAGCGAATGGACGCCCGATCGGCATCGGCCTGACTTTTGATTCCTATTTTTGTATTGCATGAAGAATTACATCATCGACACCAACGTCCTCCTGCACGATCCCAACTCCCTGTTGAAGTTCGAGGACAACAACGTCCTGATTCCCATCGAGGTCATTGAAGAGATTGATCGCTTCAAACGCGAGTCTACCGAGCTGGGCCAGAACGCCCGCACGGTGTCGCGGATGCTCGATGGTTTTCGCGGCAAGGGTAGTCTGAGCGCGGGAGTAAAATTGCCCACAGGCGGGAAACTTCTCATCCACGTCCAAAAAAAATCGCTCACCAACAGCAATGGCAACGGTAGCGGACACGCCAAGGGCATGAGCGTGGACAATAAGATCCTGGCCGTCGCCATGGCCATCCAAAAGGCGGAGCCGAAAAATAAAACGATTCTCGTCAGTAAAGACATCAACCTCCGCATCAAGGCCGACGCGCTGGGATTGGAGGCCGAGGATTACGAAACCGATCGGGTTTATATCAAGGACCTTTACACCGGCATGATCGAATTGACGGTCGGCCCGGAAAAAATGGCCGCGTTTCGCGCCAACGGGGAGCTGGAAATTAACGGCGGCAAACAATATTTTCCCAACGAGTATTGCACGTTGATGGACGAGGCGAATCCCAAACGCGCCGCCCTCACCAAAGTGGACGCCACCGGCACGAAGCTGATCCCGATCATTGATTGCCGGGAAGGCGTGTGGGGCATCAAGCCGCGCAATCGGGAGCAACATTATGCGTTCGACGCGCTGCTCGACGATCGCGTCAAGCTCGTCACCCTCATGGGCAAAGCGGGCACGGGAAAAACCTTGATGGCCATGGCCGCCGGCTTGAAACGCACCGTGCTTGACCGCGAATTCCGGCGCGTCGTTGTCGCACGCCCGACCATATCCATGGGCAAGGAACTCGGTTTCCTTCCGGGCTCGCTCGAAGAAAAGCTCGCGCCTTGGATGCAGCCGATTCACGACGCGTTGGAAATGTTGAGCGACCTGAACATGGGTCACGACCATCGTCGCAGCACTGACCTGATGCGCTCGGGCAACATCGTGGTGGAAGCGCTGAGCTATATCCGCGGCCGCAGCATTGCCAATCAGTTCATGATCATCGACGAGGCGCAGAACCTCACGCCGCTGGAGGTCAAAACCATCACCACGCGCGTCGGCAACGGCACGAAGATCGTGTTCACCGGCGATCCCTACCAGATTGACAATCCGTACGTGGACGGCTCCTCCAACGGTTTTAATTATATCGTGAGCAAGTTTCGTCCGGAGGCCGTCGCGGCCCACGTTGAGTTGCAAAAAGGCGAGCGTTCGGAACTGGCGGAATTGGCGGCGAACATTTTGTAACTTCGTTCGAACGCGGTCGAAGTAGGGTCATCGCGCTGCGATGCGTACAGCGGCGGAACCCCCACGCCCTGTGTTCCGCCAAAAGTGTTCCGGCCCTGCACGGGCCGGTGGTCGGCGCAACGCGCCGACCCTACCCAAGTTGCCCGCCCAAGTAAACGCGAGCGCGTGGAACGGGTGGAACTCGCGGCGAATGTTTTATAAAGCGGAGCGCGAGCGGGTCCTTAAGCGCAACGTTCCGCTCTCTCGCCAATATCGCGTAGCTCCGTCTGTTCATGAAAATGCGGACGGGGAGACAGTCCGCGTTCCGTCAAAGCTGTAGTTATGGGCCGTCGAACGTTCTACGTATCCTTACATCAACAAGAGTTCCGTGTTCATCGAAAGCCCAAAAGGAATCCAAATCGGCTCTCAACAGGCTTTGGTAATGTCCAAGGTGGACGTGGACTATGGTCGCTCCGTCAATCCCACCCCAATCTGAATTCGGTTGATGGCCTTTCCAACTGCCATTAATGCGCCAACCCTTTGTGTTTGCGGCGGCACGCAGCTGGTCTTGACTTGAGCCGACCGGCACTTTTCTGAGGAGCCAATCATGCACTGAACGATCAGACCATCGGAGTGGGTTAGTTCCCAAAACTACAATGGCTATCGTTGCCAATCCACAGAGCGCGATTGCCCACGGATGTTTCTTAATGATCATGGCGGCCAATTATCTATGCAGAGCCGCAAGCTTTGCCGTCGATCTCGTTTCATAGGCACGACTGCATTCTGAACGGAAATCAACTTCGGGTGGTCTTTCACGGCCGCCCCATCTGAATTTGTCCCGGAGGGACAAACGAAAATAGCCCGGCGTTTCAACGCCGGGCAAATCGCGAACCAACACCAAGTCCCGCAGGGACGGCTGATAAGTCAATGTGGCCTCAATCGTCCCTTCGGGACTTGGGGACAATATCAATAAACCCGGCGTTAAAACGCCGGGCTTTTCTCAAATGCTCCTTCGGAGCAATTCATATCCCCTTCGCAAACAATTGTCCAACCGCTCAAAGCTTAAACGGCTCCACAATGTCCGCCGCCAATTGAGCGCGGGGGGCCATCGCTCGCCGCGCCTTTCAATCTTGCTCGCGGCGGATTACTTCTGGGCGGCCGCGCCGGCGATACTCAAGGTGAGCTCAATCTTATCCGAGATTTTTTCCTCCGGCGCCTGCGGATTGATGCCGTAGTCGCTGCGTTTGATCGTGAAACTGGTGCGGATGACCAGCAGATCGCCCTTCATGTTCGGCACGCGCTGGCCGAGCTTGTCCTTCAGATAGGTGAGTGAGATCGGGGTGGTCACTTCCTTCGCAACGCCTTTGATGGTCAGCGTGCCCATCGCATCGGCAGTGGTTTTGTCGCCCGCGGTTTTTACGTTCTTGAGCGCCTTCGCTTCGAACGTGATCTCCTTGTTCGCCGCCACGTCCATCCACATCGGACTGTGCATGTGCCCGTTCATCATCGTGTTCGGAACGGTCAAGGATTCCGTGGCCAGGACGATCTTCCCTTTGGTCGCGGCCGGGTTCGCCGGATCGAACAGGACCGTGCCGGAAATCCCGTTCGCGCTGCCATTGATGGCTTCCAGCGGCGCATCGAGTTTGAACACGGCGTTGTTCACGCCTTTGGGATCTTTAAAGTCGAACGACAGCGGGGCGGCCAGCGCGGCGCCCGTGACTACGGTGGAGGCGAACAGGGTGAGGAGTTTGGATTTTATTTTCATGATGCAGTCTTGGTTGGGTGGTTTTGGTTGCGGAACAAAAAGGAAACACCGGTCAGGAGCCCCGCGCCCAACATACTCGCGCCCAGAAAATCGAGTCCGGGCACGAAACGTTTTTGGTACGTGATCCCTTCAATGCCGGTGACATCGTCCATAGTTTTGACCGGTTCGCTGGTTTTCGTCCAGCCACGATTCGCCCCGGTCCCGAACCAGGCAACGAGCGCGCCGACGAAAACCAGCAGGGCCAGCAGGCGAAGAAAGCTTTTCATCGGTCAGTCCAAGTCAAACAGTAAGACCTGTGAGCCGGCCTTGCCAAGCACGTTCAACGCACCGGCCTCGCCGACCGCCGCGGCGTCGCCCGCATTCAAACGTTGGCCGTTCAGTTCCACCTGACCTTCGGCAACGTGAACCCACGCGTGCCGCTGCGGACGCAAGGAGTGCGTAACGCTTTCGCCGGCGCGCAGTTTCGCGAGCCACAAATCCACGTCCTGATGCACGGCGATGGAATCCGTCCGGCCCGCTTGGCTGGCGATCAGATGGAGTTTGCCCGACGTGGCCTTGGCCATGGCTTTCTCGGCATAACGCGGGGCCACGCCTTTGCGCTCGGGGACAATCCAGATTTGCAACAGGTGCGTTTCCTTGGCGGCCGACGGATTGAATTCGCTGTGCGTCACGCCCGTGCCGGCGGCCATGTATTGGAAATCGCCGGTGCGAATGACGCGCCCGTTGCCCATGGAATCCTTGTGCTCCAGCTCACCACCGAGTACGTAGCTGATGATTTCCATGTCGCGATGCGGGTGCATCCCGAAGCCGCCGCCGGGCGCGATGCGGTCGTCGTTGATCACGCGCAGCGCGCGAAAGCCCATGTGTCGCGGGTCGTGATATTCCGCGAACGAGAAACTGAAATAACTGTCGAGCCAGCCGTGGTTGGCATGGCCGCGATCTTCGGATCTTCGGATTGTCATCATACTTATTCGCTTTCTCTTTTGGCCGACCCGTTCGAGGCCAGCTCCATCAACTCCCCGTTTGTAGCGCACCCGGCCGCCCGTCCCCAATACTTTGTTCCTCGCGCCGCGATGCCTTTCCGGCATAATGCCGCCCGTGGAACTGCGACACCTACGCTACTTCGTGGCCGTGGCCGAACTCTTGAATTTCACGAAGGCTGCGCAGCGGCTGCGCGTGGCCCAACCCGCCCTTAGCCGACAAATCCGCGATCTCGAAGCGGAACTCAGCGTGCCGTTGCTCGAACGCGGGCCGCGTGCGGCCAAGCTGACCGAGGCCGGCGCGGTTTTTCTCGGCGAAGCGCGCGCCCTCCTGCAACGCGCGGACGAAGCCGTGAAACTGGCCCGGGCGGTCGCCCGTGGGGAACGCGGTGAAATCCACGTTGGCTATGCGCCCTCGCTGACGACCGAACTATTGCCGTGCGCGCTGCACAGTTTTCACAATGCCGCGCCGGGCGTTCACGTAAAGCTGCACGATTTGTCCAGCGAGGAAATGCTGCGAGGGCTGGGGGAGGCGCGGTTGCACTTGGGCTTGATGGCGCGACCGTCGGAGCGGGCATTGCGTGGGTTGAAGTTTGAGTTATTGCGGGAATATCCGATCGGCGTGGCCCTGCCGCCGCGGCACCGGCTCGCACGCGGGAAGACGGTGGCGTTACCCCAAATCGCCGACGAGCCGCTCGTGGTCTATTCCCGCGGCGAGTATCCGGAATACCATGCGATGCTGACGGAACTATTCGCCAAGAGCGGGCGGACGCCCCGGCTCGCCGAAGAACACGACAGCGCCCCGAGTTTGATTGCGGCGGCCGAGATTGGGCGGGGATTGGTTATCGCGCCGGCTTGTCTCGGCATCCTGGCGGGCGGGCGCTTGAAATTTCTTCCGCTGCACCCGCCACCGCCGCGGATCCAGTTGGTGGCCGTGTTTGATCCGCAACGCTTGACCGAAGCGGCGGGCAAGTTTCTCGCGGCCGCACGCATTGCGGAAATCAACCCGCCCGTGACGAACTCACGCCCGCGCCATCGCCCGCAGTGAGACGAGGAGACGGCGGCGGTTACCCTTGGGCGTGATCGGGATGGCCGGACGCTGGTGCGGGCCGGCCGCTTTTGGCTCCGGGCGGAGGGCAACGCGGGTGGATGATGCGGAGCGAGGCAAGGAAGCAAACGACCGAACGGGGCCGGGAACGATAACACCACCCGGCGGCGGGTTCAGTGTGGTGGACGGTAAACCAAGTACATCACCAAGGCGAAGATACCTGAGACGATGACGCCGACAACGATCGAGGATTTAAGGATGAAACGCTGTTTGCGGCGATAACTACTGCCGCCCTGACCGGGCAAGAGGTAGTACCGCTCCTTGTCGTCCTTGGGGCTTTTGCGCGGCGGCTTCTTGGTCGACAAAGCGGACATGTTCTTATGAAATTGGAGCGGGTGAAGGGAATCGAACCCTCGTCTCAGCCTTGGGAAGGCCACATTCTACCATTGAACCACACCCGCTGTCTGCCTGCATTTGTAGCAGGCAAACCGCAGTCGCGCAATCAATTTGCAGTGCGCAATGGTTGGCCGGTCGCCGATCCGGCGGAACGAACTGCGCCTTGCGGTCCCCCGCTTTGGCCAAACGGATTTGCTGAGTCCTCACATCGGCATCGTCGGTCGCGACACCACCTCCAGCCCAACACGATTGGTGCGCGCTATGGGAAGCGGCCTGAAAGCGAAAGTGCCCGGCGATGCCTTCCAGACGACACGGACGACCCCGCTTATCCCAAGCCGTGGCGCGAGAGAAGCGCCGGCTGAAATCCGCGATCCCAAGTCCCGTGCTGGCGGGCATCGCTCAAAACTCAGTTGGTCGTGATGATGCGGTAATAACGCTGCGGCTCAATCCCCGGTAAAATGGTTTCCGTGGTGGAAAGACTGGCGCCGGTGGCCAGGCGCGGCGGACCAAGACCCTGCCAGAGGGCGTTGCTGAGATTGGTTTTGAACTGTACCTGATAACTTTTTCCCGCCAGGGTGGGCCAGGTGAGCGTGAGTTGATTGCCCAGCGCCGTCACGCCCGTGATTTTGAACGGCGGTCCCACCGTGACGTTGAACGCAGCGGTTGTGTTCAGCGCCGGCACCCCATTGTCCGTTACCACCACGCTGATGGGATACGTCGCTCCCGTTTGGTTCGGAGTGGGAGTCCAAGTGAGGATGCCGGTGGCCGCCACGATGCTGGCGCCCGCGGGCGCGCCGGGCGCCAGCGAGAAGGTCAGCGCTTGCGCCGGCACGTCGGCATCGACCGCGACATTGGTGATGATCAGCAGACTGCCGGCATGGACCAATTTATTTCCGATCGCCGCCAGCGTCGGCGGCGTGTTGCCGGCGTTCACGGTCAACGTGCCGTTGCCGCTGATGGTGCTGCCCGAATAATTGCTGACGCGCACCGAATAGTTTCCGGCCTGCCCCACCGAGACGTTGTTTAACGTCAGGGTCAGATTCGTTTCGCCGACAAGGTCCACGTTGTTCAGTCGCCATTGATACAAGAATGGCGCGCTGCCGCCGGCCACCACGCCCAACACTACTCGCGCACCGCTAGTCACGGACTGGCTTTGGGGCGGCAGCAACACGCGCGGCACGGCGCTGCCTTCGGCGGTGACTAGATAATTATCGAACACGATAAAGTTATTGCCCGCGACTGCGCCCGGCAGCCAGACGGCGTCAATGTCGCCCAAGGTTAGCGCCGCGCCGGTGGTCGTGATGGGCAATTCGTCCACGAGCGGCTGATCGTCCAAGGACGCACTCCATCGATTGCGCGCGAAATCCATGGCGACGTTCAAGCTATAGAACAATGAGTTCTGGAACTTTTGTCCCGTCGGAACGTAATTCGCCACACCGTCCAAGCGGGAATAAATGTTGAGATCGTTGTTGTCAAAATCCAGCGTGAACAACGGGGCGCCATCAAGGTTGTAAACTTGCCATTCAAAATCGTCAAATTGTCCGGTGGTGGAATCCACGATCTGCATCGCCACAGAGAAATGTACGACCGGGAGCGTGTTGGTGTTCGGCGTATGATTGATGGGTTGCCACACAAAGGTGGTGCCGACGGGATTCGGCGGATAAAATCCGAGATAGGCGCTTTGGCCGAGACCGAGCAACGAGCGATCCAGCAAACCGTTGCTGCCGGGGCCCGAACTGGCCCAAGCGTTTTGCCCCGCGAGCGAGAACGCCGGATTGTAACCTTCGAATGGTTCAAACCCCGTCTCGTAAAGCGGTACGGGCGCGGTGACGGGCCGAAGGCGCAAGACCAAGTTCCCCGTCGCGCCGCTGAAGCCATCCACCGCGATGCGGTACGTGACGCCGGCGCCGGCCGTGAACGTTGCCGCGCTGGCGCGGTTGGCGCCCGAATCATCGTCCCCGATGATCAAGCTCAGGCCGGTGACGCTGGGGCCGGTGTAAATGCCGAGTGTGGTGTCGAAATCGCTGCCCGATAAATCCACAAGCCAGCTACCGGCGGCCGGCGCCGTCCAGACATACCAAAGGGATTTGCCGCCGGCATTCCCGGCATGATTCGGTTCGCCGGATTCTTTGGTGGCGGCGGAGTTGTTGCCGGTTGCGAATGCGACATTACCGCTCAGGACCTGGGCGTTGATAAAGTTGTCGTTGTTCAATCCACCCGTGACCACGAAACTCGCAGCACTCGCATTCGTCCCGTTGGGCGTCACCACCGTAATCGGTCCGGTGCTGGCTGCCCCCGGTACGGTGGCGGTGATCTGCGTCGCGGAATTAAGGGTAAACGTCGCGGTGATGCCATTGAACTGCACGGCTGTGGCGCTCGAAAAGTTGTTGCCGGTGATGACCACGAGGCCGCCGGCGGCCGCGCTTGGAGGCGAGAAGCCAGTGATCGAAGGCGGGCTCGGTGGTGCACTCCAATTTAGGACGAGACCGCCCGCCGCTCCGCCGTAGCCATCCACCGCAATGCGATAGGTCGTCCCGGAGGTGGCGGCGAAAACCACGCGGCTGCTCAAATCCGCTGCCGCATCATCATTGCTGGCAACGGTCACCAATGCGGCCACGCTATTACCGGTATAAATCGCCAGCAACGTATCGAAAGCACTCCCCGCCGTGGCGAAGCTGTAGCTTTGGCTGGCGGGTGCAACCCAGGTGAACCAGACGGAATGTCCGCCAGCATTGCCCGCATGATTGGGTTCACCACTTTCCTTGGTTGCGCTCCCGTTGACCCCGGTCGCACTTCCCGCCGCGCCGCTCAGGTTTTGAGCATTGGCAAAATTATCGTTGCCCGGAACGAGCGTGACCGTAAAGTTTACCGCACTCACCGCCCCACCCGTCGCCGTCGCTACGGCGATGGGTCCGGTCGTGGCCCCCGCCGGCACGATCGCCGTGATTTGAGTGGGGGTATTTACCGTGGCGGTGGCGCTCACGCCATTGAACTGGACGGTGACGGCACCGAAAAAGTTTGCCCCGGCGATGACGACCAGGGTTCCCACGGGACCGCTGCCGGGACTGAAACTGCTGATGACCGGTTGGCTGGGAGTGTTGGTCCAGGCAAGCGTCACAGTTCCGGCCGCTGCATTCCCGCCCCCGGTGCCGCTCGAATTGAAACCGTCCACGGCAATTTTGTAAACCGTTCCCGCCACCGCCGCGAAGGCGAGCCGGCTGATCGTATTCGTGGCTCCAACGATGTCATCGTTCGCGGCAATCTCGGTTAAAAAGTCAAGGCTGGTGCCGGTATAGACGGCCAGCAACGTGTCAAAACTGCTGCCCACGGTTTCAAACTGCCAGGCGCCGGTGCTCGGCGCCGTCCATTGGTACCACACGGACTTGCCGCCGGGATTGGTGGCGTGATTCGGTTCGTTGACCTCCTTGGTCGCGCCGACATTCGAGCCGTTGACGGTTCCGGAATTGCCGCTGATAACCTGCGCCGCTGCAAACGCATCGTTGGCCGGACTGGCAATGAGGGCAAAACTCGCTGCGCTCGTGGCAGCGCCGCCCGGCTTGCGAACTGCGATCCCTCCGGTCGTCGCGCCGACGGGGACCGTGGCCGAGATCTGAGTCCCTGAGTTCACAATAAAGGCCGCCGCGACTCCGTTGAATGCCACGTTGGTCGTGCCGGTAAAATTGCTGCCGTTGATCGTAACGCTGGTACCGACCGGTCCACTCGCGGGGCTGAATCCCACAATGGCCGGGGCCAAGACGACAATAAAACTGTCCGCACTGGTCCCGGCGCCAGCCGGGTTATTGACGGTGATCGGCCCGGTCGTGGCGCCCACCGGAACGGTAGCGGTGATTTGCGTGTCCGAATTGACCAGGCTCGAAGTGGCGGTGGTCCCGTTGAAGGTCACGCTCGTCGTGCCGGTGAAATTCACACCCGTGACGACAACCAAGCTACCAGCAACTCCGGTCGCCGGACTGAACCCGCTGATCACCGGCAACGGTGTGACGGTAAAGTTAGCCGTGCTCGCATTGGTCACGGAAGCCGAGTTGACCGCGAGGCGCCCAGTCGTTGCCCCCACCGGAACCGTCGTTGTGATTTGCGTCGACGAGTTGACCGTGAACGCCGTTGTCACGCCGTTGAACCGGACGCCAGTGATGCCGGTAAAATTCGCGCCGGAAAGGATGACGGTGGCGCCAATCGCTCCACTGATCGGACTGAAGCCGGTGATGACTGGGGTTGTGAGTACCGTAAAATCCGCCGCATTCGTCGCCGTGCCGGTGGAAGTCGTCACGGTAATTTTTCCCGTGAGGGCGCCGACGGGTACGGTGGTGGTGATTTGCGTCGTCGCGTCCACCGTGAAGGTCGCGGTCACCTCGTTGAATTTCACGCTCGTCGCACCCGTGAATTTCGTGCCGGTAATCGTCACGGCGGCCCCGACCGCCCCCGCCGCGGGCGAAACGCCGGTAATGGTCGGCGGGTTCGGATTCGGCGTCGCTTGCAAGGCGGCCAGCGCCATGACCAGACCGAAGCCGGAGTCGCGATCCACTCCGGGGCCTTCAATGTCCAGCGCGCTGCCGGTGAGAATCGTTCGTAGCTGACTCGTGGTGAGCGAAGGATTGTAGGATTTGACCAAGGCGGCAATGGCGCCGGCGTGCGGGGCGGCGGCGGACGTCCCGAAGAACGGATTCAACCCGCTGTTCGCCGGCAAGGTAGTAACCACGCCATCGGCGGCGGCGATGTCGGGCTTTTGCCGGACCGTTCCGCCGGTCGCAGAAAAATTCCCGGGCGTGTAGGCCGTGCCATCGGCGCGAAAAAACATCCGCCGCGTTCCATCTGAGCTGAAGGTTTCCACCGGATTCTTCGTGCCACCG
The DNA here is from genome assembly GCA_025350905.1 of Verrucomicrobiota bacterium. Lineage (GTDB taxonomy): Bacteria > Verrucomicrobiota > Verrucomicrobiia > Limisphaerales > JADLHS01 > JADLHS01. The sequence continues at coordinate 3,059 of JANXWY010000262.1, read as the reverse complement.
GTAAAGGCCACCGGGAAGGAAGTGCCGGCGTCCACCGCCGCGACCCCGAAGGCCTCCACGGCGGAATTGTGGCCGCGAGTGTTACCGGCCGTGCTGACGGCCAGACGCCCCCGTCCGGTGCCGAGATGGAGGTAACGGTTCGTCCCTTGATAGCGAACGAGCACGATGCGCTGACCGACGTCCAGTTTGTTCACGAACTCGTACGGATCCTGCGTCCCGTTTTGAGTGGTGTCGGATTTCGCCACCACGTTGGCGCCCGCCGCATCCAGCACATAAACATCGTAGTCATTCGTCGCCGCGCCCAAGGGATCGGCCCAAAAGAAATCAATATGTTGCGAGCTGCCCCCTGGCGCCACGGCGTTGTCCGTGGTGGCGCCAAAGCTGTGCAAGCGCCCCGCCGCCTGGCCGCCGACGGAAAACGCCCCGCCGTCAACAAAATCCCCTTCCCAGGTGCCGGATTGATTGTCGCTCTTGTTGCCCGCATTGGAGGCCGAGGAAAAAAACAGCGCGCCGTCGGCGGTGACGTCGTTGACGGCTTGCGCGATAATCCCGTCCTGAAAGGGCGACTCGCTGAAATAACCCACGTCATCAATGATGATGTCGCAGTGAGATTGAAAACGCAGATTGCGGATATTCTGGGCAAAGGAAGCGGCCCCGCCGAATCCGGTGGCGTAAAACAATTCCGCCCCCGGCGCCAGGTCGTGGACGATCTCCAACATCGCCGTCCCTTCACCGGAACCCGGAACGCCGCTCTGCCCCGCCAGGATCGTGACGGTTCCGAGATCGCCGCCCGCTTGCGAGGTGGCGAGGTGATCCGTGCTGTCCGACATCACGCCCACTTTGACGCCGCCCCCGTTGACGGCAAACGTGGTGCGGGCGGTATCGGCGCGATGGGTGACATCGCCTTGGGAGGTGACCGTGCCCACATTGGTTTCGGCTTGGTCCGCCGGACGGATGAATTTCACGTCGGTTCGACCGGCGAGGGCTTCCGCCTGCGCCACGGGCAACCAGGCGCGAATGGCATCATACTGCGCAAAATGGTTTACCACTTTTCCGCCGGCCAATTCGATTTGTTTCAGCAATTCATCATTGACCTTGGCGTCCATGTCCACCAGCACGCGACCGTCGGGGTCCTGATCCAGTTGAGCCGGCAGCGTGGCGACGCCCGCACCGAGCGGTTCGCCGCGCCGCATTTTTTCGGCATCGATCAAGGACGAGGCGAGCTTCTTTTGGGCGGGAGTTCGTTGGCGCTTGGCCTCCTGCAACGCCGCGATCTGATCCAACGCGCCCGGGCTGATTTTTCCGGGGTCCAGGATGGTGGACGCATTGGTCGCCGCCGCCACGCCCGGAGAAATAGTTGCCCGCGCGCTCGGAGCATTTACGGGCGCGTTGACCCCGGGCGCTTTCGCGGGCGCGTTGATTTTGGACGGCGGGTTTGCGGCCGGCTGGAAAACCGCAGCTTCTTGACTGCTGTCCGGCGTTTCTCGGGGCACGAACGCACGATCGGAAACAACGGCGATCCCGACGAGCGCGGCGGCGAGCAGCAGGCGTTTGCGGGTGGCGGTGAATCTCATGGGCAAAGGTGTCCTTCGTTGCGAACGTGTTCTGATGTAAATCGGGCGACCGGTGCGCGGCCACCGGAATTTCACACGAAATGATGGAGGAAACTTTTAGGAGCAGGACCGGAAATTGCAATCCTTTTATCGACCCCAAACAGCCGGTGATCGAGCCCGATGGTCGGTTCGCCCTGGCGGGCCCAGCCCCTCGGAAAGCTCGCCCCGGCGCAATTCCCAACCCTGGGAGCGGCGGCGGCCCCGCCCGCAAATTTCCGAGCCTGCAACTTTGCCGCCGCGCCGGCAAGGAGGCCGGCGCGCCCAGGATGGTCAGCCGGTTTCCGGATCCGATGCCCGGCACGGCGCGGTGGAGGTCCCCGCTCGTCAGCAGCGGCAGCGCTAACGGGTAGCTGAGGCGCGAATGTAAAGTTGCGCCCGCCCGCCGAGCGATTAAAGTTTGCCGGTCGAGCGGCCCAGCGGCCCTTAACGCATGAATATCGTCCAACTCACACCCGGTGCCGGCGGCATGTTTTGTGGCAATTGTTTCCACGACAACACGCTCGTCGCCGCTTTGCGCCACCTGGGTCACGACGCCACAATGCTGCCGCTGTACTTGCCCATCAACGTGGACGAAGCGGATGAGAGTGCGGGCAACCCGATCTTTTTCGGCGGCATCAATGTTTATCTCCAGCAAAAGTCCGCGCTCTTCCGCCATGCACCCGGGTGGCTGCATCGCTGTCTCAACTCACGGCGACTGCTCGAATGGGCGGCCGGGCGCGCGGCGAAAACGCGCGCTGACGAAGTGGGCGAGCTCCTGCTTTCCATGTTGCGCGGCGAAACCGGGAATCAAAACCGCGAGATCACCGAACTCATCGGCTGGCTGCGCGTACAGGCCAAACCGGACGTGATCTGCCTGTCGAATGCCCTGCTCGTCGGCATGGTGCGCCGCTTGAAGACCGAACTGGGCGTCCCCGTGGTCTGTCTGCTGCAGGGCGAAGAACCGTATCTCGATGCGTTGCCCGCAGCGTTGCGGCCGGTCGTCTGGAAATTGCTGGCCGAACGCGGGGCCGAATTGGACGCGTGGATCGCGCCGAGCCGCTGGAACGCCGAAGCGATGAAGGTGCGCCTTAACTTGAAACCGGAACGATTGCATGTCGTTCATGATGGAATCAACTTGGCGGGTTATCCAGTCGAGGGCCGAGGGTCGAGAGTCGAGAGCCAGCACGCGCCGGTGCTCGGCTACTTCGCACGCATGTGCCACGACAAGGGGTTGGATACCTTGGTCGAAGCGTATATCCAGCTCAAAAATCGCGGGCGCGTGCCGCGCTTGAAGCTGCACATTGGCGGCGGTTGCGGTCCGGGCGATGAAGCCTTCGTAAAGTCGCTGCGGGTCCGGCTTGCGGCCGCCGGCTTTATCGGCGAAGTGAGCTTCAGCCCGAATCTCAACCGCGCGGAGAAGCTCGCTTTTCTTCAGGCGTTGACGGTTTTTTCCGTCCCGGCGAATTA
>JANXWY010000251.1 GCA_025350905.1 Verrucomicrobiota bacterium | reverse complement strand
CCCTCCACTTTTTGGATATAATCGGCGGCGTCTTTTTGTTCCACGATTTTCTGGTGATTGCTGATCAAGGCAGCATGATAATTCGGTGGTGTGATCTTCATCTCGCATGCCAGGGCCAAAGCCGCCATGGTTTTCTGATTTGCGGAAAGGGGAGCTTTGGGGTCCGCTGCAAAAAACTGAGTTGGGTTGGCCGCTTCCGCTACGAGTGCATCGGAAGCAGGCTTTGGAAGCGCAGTCAGCGCTTGGCGTACTTGGAATCGTCCCCAGTCGGAACCGTTGCCGGGGGCGATTGATGATCGTAAAATCCCCCGTGCTCATCAAAAGTGATAATGAGAATGGTATCGCTCCAATACTGAGAATTGCGAAGCACCTCATAAACGCGTTTCACGAGCTCTTCCCCTTTCCTGATGTCATTCAAGGGATGCATGGAATTGCCGTCCAAATAATTGTTCCCGGTATCGTAACGCGGCTCGATAAAATTGTAGTCGGCCAGCCCGCCCTTTTTGACATCTTCAAAAAAGTCCTCTATATCCTGGAACTTTTCCGTGAAAGGATTGATGTACTCATCGCGCAGGCTGGAGATTCCTGCGGTCTGCGGCAGTCCGTCGTGATAAATGCACCAAGCCGTGTCTGCCTTCTCCAAGCGTTCATAGATCGTGTCATTCTGAAAAGAAAATCCAGCCAAAATCTGGCTGGTGGAAGGGCTGTCCGTAAGTCCTCCCGATGTGGCAGCGTGGACAAAGAATCGGTTCGGCCAGGTGGGTCCTGGGAGCGAGGAGTACCAGAAATTAAACACCGCAAACTCGATGGCCAGGGTGGTGAGCACTGGCAATTGATCCGGCTGAAAGCATTCCATCACGAGATTTTCGTCGCCGCTATAGTCAACCGCCTGGTTTGCGCTGGCGATAAACCCGGTCATCGGCGCTGGGTAGTGCGCCGGGTTCGCAATCGGAGGAAGACTGGGGTCCGTATCTTTTAGCGGTCCATAAAGCTGGACTTGAACGTCATAAAACTCGTGACCGGGATCGAAAGTCATCACGAAGGACGAAGCCCGGCCAACTTTGATTGCCGGATCGTCCGGTGAATTTGGGTCTTTCTGGTTGGACTCACTGCCGGTCAGACCCATTACCTGTGAGTTGACGGCCGTGAGATAGCCAAACAAATGATCGAAAGACCGGTTCTCCAACATCAGCACCACGAACCGCTTAATCCCTTGAAACCTGGAGGTTGTATTCGGAGCTGCTTCCATAAATTAGCCTTCTGTTAGGGTTTAAATCTGTAGCACCTGCACGGTGGTCCGAGCCTCCTTCCAAAGCAACTTATTCCGGCAGGGGTAGTTTGGCGGGAGTTGCTGACATCGAAGGTGACTAAATTGAAACTCATTCGTTTTTGGCATCTGTGAACGCAAAGCACTGAACGGGCGTTCTGAAACCGGAAGCGGAACGGAGCGGGTCGGGAGTGGCATGAACGGACGACGGCGCAGTGGAGCTTGGTTTCAAGAACGACCGTTGAGTGCGCTACCGTATAGGTATGTTTGAGGCGATTTGTCTGGCCGGTTTCCGAGTGCCCGCAGGAAAGCCGGCCAGTCAAAACGCCAAAAGGAGCCTTCCATTTCGTGTATCACATACATCTACGGCGCATCTTTTTCCGGCAAACTGGAGGACGTGAATGAACGCGAAATTCTGGTCGTAAAGACGGGTGGACCGGGGATTAACCGACTGTCTGTGAACCATGCGAAACTCGACCCGGACATTGATAGCGTCGTTTCGTATGTTTAGCGCCGTCTCCCATAAAAAACTGGCCAGTGCGAAGGGTTACTTCGTCGAGCACCTGGCGCAGAATGATTACTATGCGGCGGGTGAAATCCGACCCGGCCAGTGGATCGGCCTGGGTGCGGAACGATTGGGATTGAATAACGAGCGGCACGTCGCGCGCGAACAGTTCTATGCGTTGTGCGAGAACCGGCATCCGAAAACCGGCGACCGGCTGACGTTACGGCAGAATGCGAAGGATGAACGCCGGATATTCTTCGATTTCACCTGTTCCCCACCCAAGTCGGTGTCCGTCCTGGCGGTGACGCTGGACGACCAAAGATTGGTCGAGGCTCATGAAATGGCCGCCCGAATTGCGTTCCGGGAGTTGGAAACTTTTGCGGGAACCCGGGTGCGGAAACAAGGTGGCCAGCGTGATCGCACCACTGGCAACCTCGTGGCCGCGGCGTTTGTTCACACCAGTTCCCGCGCTCTCGATCCGCAACTACACACTCACTTCACGGTGTTCAACGGCACATTTGATGACCGCGAGCAATGCTGGAAGGCGCTGCAAGCGGGTGCGATGTATGAGTCCATTCGTTATGCCACAGCGGTCTATCGCAATGAATTGGCGCGACGGGTGCGGGAGATCGGTTATCGCACCACCCCAGCCAGACAAGGCTTTGACATCGAAGGTGTGAACGATGCGGTGTTGCGTCGCTTCTCGAAGCGGGCGCGTGAGCGGGACAAGATTGTCGGCGAGATGGAGCAAAAGCTGGGGCGGAAACTTTCCAACAACGAGGTGGCGTATGCGGTGCATCAAAGTCGGACCAAGAAACTCAAAGGCATTTCGACCGCCGAAATGCGCGAACGCCAACTTGCTCAGTTGTCCGGTGGAGAAGTTCAATCGTTGCGGTCGCTCATCGGTTCGACGCAGCCGGGTCAACTTGCGCCCGCTGGAGAGTGCGAGCGGGAGGCGTTGGCGCACGCTGTCGCCCACGTCTTCGAGCGCCAGTCGGTCGTGCCAGAGCATGAGTTGCTGGCCGCTGCCCTGTCGCACCGTCAGGGCGAAGTGGATTTACCGCGCTTGAAACGGCAGTTGCGGCAGTTGCCGGAGTTGGTGACAACGGCGCGCGGACTCTCCACGCACAGGATTTTGGAAACGGAACTATCCCTGATTCAAACCGTGAACGCAGGCCGTGATGCGGTCACCCCGTTGCATCCCAATTATCAACCTGCCGATTGGCTCGGTGAGGATCAGCGCCGGGCGATCCTGCATGTCTTGCAAACTGGCGACCGCATCACCGGCCTGCGCGGTCTCGCAGGCACAGGCAAGACCAGCGCGTTGCGTGAAGTGGCGAATGCCTGTCATGTGGCCGGCATTGAACCGGTGTTCTGTGCTCCGACTGCGGCGGCCACGGATGTTTTGCGAAAGGAAGGATTCGAGGCGGTGACTTTGCAAAGCCTGTTGTTCTCGAAGCGCTCGTGGTCCAAACACGACCTGGTGGTGCTGGATGAAGCCGGGGCGGTCGGGATTGACGATATGCAGCGGCTGTTTGAACTGGCGAAGGATTGCCGCCTCGTGCTTTCCGGTGACACGGGCCAGCACGCTTCCGTCGCGCGTGGTGATGCGCTGCGGATTTTGGAGCAACACTCAGGCTTGCAGTCTGGTCAACTGACGCGCATCCGGCGGCAACGTCGGGCCGAGTATCGCCATGCAGTCGGGCTGGCGGCGCTAAAGCGCACCGCCGAAGCTTTCGCCCAACTGGAACGGATGGGCGCGGTCACGGAATTCTCCGGCAACGAAATTCACGACGCGGCTGCTCAGGCGTATTTGAAAGCCCTGAAACAGAATCAAAGCGCACTGCTGGTCGCACCAACCTGGGCGGAGATTGCGGCGGTGACGGAAAAAGTCCGATCCGCGTTGAAATCGTCCGGTGTGCTTGCCGCCGAGGAAAACGCTTTTCGAGTTTTCGATTCGCTGTCGTGGACGGAAGCGCAAAAACGGGATGCGCGGCAATACCGGCGCGGCATGATGCTGTGTTTCCATCAAGCAAAAGGTGGCTTTGAGCGCGGCGAGACAGTGGAAGTCGCTACAGTCGGTGGTACACTAACCGTTCGGCGAAAAGATGGACTATTGGCGGCTCTGAATCCCGCCCTGCTGGCAAAATGTTTGGACGCGGGCGAATCTCGAACATTGAAAATCGCTGCCGGTGACAAGTTGCTCCTGCAAACCAACTGGCAGAATCGATTTATCAACGGTGAGCTGGTAGAGGTCAAAACAGTTCAAGGGGAAAGCATCGTGCTCACCGACGGGCGAATTATCCCGCCAGATTACCGAACCTTCACGCACGGCTACGCCGTCACTTCCCACGCTGCCCAAGGTAAGACGGTGGATGAAGTTTTGGTTGTGGCGTCTTCGCGTTCGCTGCCAGCGATCAACCACCAACAATTTTACGTCAGCATCTCGCGCGGACGTGAACGCTGCCGGGTGTTCACGGATGACAAAGATTTGTTGCGTTCGCACGTCACCCGCTCCAGCAACCGGGTCGCGGCCGTCGAGGCCGTGCCGTCGATCACGATTCGCCGACAACATTTGCTCCGGCGCATGTTGCAGTGGGCCAGGCGCATGGGCGAACTGGTGCGACTGAACGCCGACTTGCCCGCACAACAGGCAACTCACTCAACTCGCAGGATTTCATCACACAAAAACATCCAGGCTTATGAAAACAACCGACATGGAA
>JANXWY010000213.1 GCA_025350905.1 Verrucomicrobiota bacterium | reverse complement strand
TGAACGCCCTGGTTGCCGAGATCGCCGTTGCCACTGGGCCAGACCCAGTGCCAGTCGTAGTGCAGTTTCTTGCGCATCAATGGCACTTCCTTGGGCGCCGGGCCGCACCAGAGGTCGTAATCAATTGATGCCGGGATGACCAGGGGTTGGTCCGCCTTGCCGATGCTGGCGCGGCGTTTGTAACAAAGACCGCGCGCGCGGATGATTTTGCCGAGGTTGCCAGCGTTCAGCCAGGCGATGGCTTCCTGCAGGCCGACACTGGAGCGGCATTGCGAACCGGTCTGGACCATGCGGTTGTATTTGCGCGCGGCGGCGACGGCTTGCTGGCCCTCAAAAATGTTATGGGAGGCGGGTTTCTCCGTGTAAACATCCTTGCCCGCCTGGACAGACCATATTGTGCCGAGCGCGTGCCAGTGGTTCGGCGTGGCGATGCTCACCACGTCAATGTCGGCATTCTCCAGCAGCTTGCGAATGTCCTGATAACCGGTGACCGTTTCGCCGCGGTCCTTGAATTCCTGGACCCCTTTGTCCAAAACGTTTTGGTCCACGTCGCAGAGCGCGACGATGCGGACGCCTTTCAGCTCCCGGAAGCCGGAGATGTGACTCTTGCCGCGGCCGTTAAATCCAACCACGGCGACGCGAATATCTTCGTTCGCGCCACGGACGCGGGCGTTGACGGCTTGCGCGCGGCCGAGCGTGGGCAGTAGGCTCAACGAGGCGGTGGCGAGTGCGGTGTGCTTGAGGAAGGAACGACGATCCATGTTTTTCATAATTTCGGAGAGTTGACTCGGAATTTTCCCAGCTTCTTTATCCTAAGACAGGGTTCGTAATTGACCACGAAATACACGAAGCACACGAAAACCGGAAACCGGACGGTCTGAGGTCGGGCGTTTCAAAAGGGCCCCGAGCGGTGAAGTCGCGGTTAAATTCAAGCCTTTGGCCGGTCGTGTCATTGCGTGTGTTGCGTGGTTCCTACGCCGTTGGTGAGATTTCTTGTTTTGATTATTTGGCGGCGGTTTTCAAATACTCGGCGTAACGTGCGGCCACTCCGGCCTGCTGGTCATCGCCCTCGTGCATATAAACGCGATAGCGGAAGGTCACGCTTTGACCGGCGGGAACGACCAGGTTGCCGGCGGTTTTGTTGTCCTTCAGATTCTCAAAATCATGTTGGCCGAAAGGATTCGCGGCGAACAAACCATAATCCCGGACGTGCCACCAAGTCGGATAGCGCGGGTTCGCCGGGTTGTCAAAAATCGCAACGCCCACCGTCTTGCCTTCGACCGGCCCATAGTAATCGCACCACTGGGCGCGCTTGCCCCACGTCGCATCGTCCCGCAAGCCCTCGCTATTGACGATGTGGCCGGTGGGTTTGCCGACGTTGTCCTTGTTCGGTTTCAACCGCATGGTTTCGTTAAGGCGGACGGCCATCGTACCTTCCTTCGTGTCGCCGAAAGTCAATTCTCCGTTGGAGGCATGGATCGTGATCTCGAAATCCAACAGGCGTTCGGTGGCAGGTCGGTTGTAAATGCGGAGCGTCCGTTCATCGGTGCACACCACCGTGCCGTCTTTGGCCACCCATTTGTCGCGGGACTTGATCACTCCGGCCTTGGCCCCGGAGGCGACCTCGATAAAGCCGTCATGAACGATCTTCCCGAAGTCCTTGTCTTCGCTCCAGAAGTCCAGGCCGTTGACCGAGCCATGGGTGAACCAAAACGAGCGGTGATGCTTGTGGTCGTGCTCCTCGCCGGGGACGTCTTTCATCGGCCAGTTGCGCATCACCGGCAACCCATCGGGTCCCAGCAGCGGGTAGCAAAACGGCCGGGGCACCTCCTGGAAATAATACTCAGTAAAAAGCTGGCCGTTAATCTCGACGCGGAGTCGGTTGGTCAACTCGCTAATCTGGACGCCCGTATTCGCCGCGCCGGCGGGAGTTTTTTCGACGGCGCGCGCGGCGCAAGCCATCGCGAGCAAGAGCCAAACGGTGCCAATCCTCGACAGGTGTTGGGGCAACATGGTCCGTTATCTTCGTGCGGGGCTGGCGAAGCGGTCAAGATCAAATCCGGTGAGCTCGGCGCCGCCATCAGGGATGTTTCATCTGCCTAAGGCGAAGCGTTGGCGATGCCGTTCTTACGGCGAGACGCGCCAGACGGGAAGAACGGCGTGCCGAAGGATCGGCGCCGAAGCCTCCTGCCGGTCCCGAGCGACCGGATCTCCGCTATCC
>JANXWY010000155.1 GCA_025350905.1 Verrucomicrobiota bacterium | reverse complement strand
TGAGGCAACCCCTCAACGAGGGTTTCCGAAAGATGAATGGACATGCCCTGACTCAACCAAATCCGTGAAAGTTGCGCCAGCAAAATCAACTTAAACCTTTATCCCTGAATTTCGCTTGCTACTCCTTGGCTACCGCCGTGGTATTGGCGGCCGGCTTTGGCCTCCTCGGCTTGTATATTATCCCAGAGAGTCGGACCATCATCGACCCGGCCCAACGCCGGGTGCGGCGAGAATTCGTCTTGTTCAACTCGCTGATTTTGTATGAACGGAGCTTCGAGTTCAGCGCCTTTAAATCCGTATTCATCAAGCGCAACTTTGATGACGAAGGGGTGGATACCGTTTTCGTTGGTCTGCGACGGCATAAAGGCTGGCGTTTGTGGATCCGCTATTGGAACACTCCGCATAAATCAGCCTGTGAAGCAGCCGAACAAATGGCGGAGCAGTTGGCGGACAAACTGGGCCTGGCCGTCGAAAGGCCAGATCAAACGTGAGCTGGCCGCAATGGGTGCGACTGGAAGTGGCGGTCAGTGTGGTAGAACGGCTCGCGCTGCGAGCCGTCGTGCCGCGTCCAGCGGCACGTCCGAGTCACCGCACGTTCCGCTCGCTCTGCGCGGGCGGAGGGTTCGCAGCGCGAACACTCCTACCACCCGGGTTGACCGCCACTTCTGGTCGCACCCTGCCGCAATTCAGACTTTGCCCCGTCCCGGCTTCCGCTTAGATTCCTCCCATGCGAATTTTGTCCGGCATCCAGCCCAGCGGCGCGCTGCATCTTGGAAATTACTTCGGGATGATGCGGCCCGCCATCGACCTGCAGGAAAAGGGCGAGGCGTTTTATTTCATTGCGGATTATCACTCGATGACGTCGCTGTTTGATCCCGTGGAGCGACGCCAGAACACGCTCGACGTGGCTCTGGATTTTCTCGCGTGCGGGCTGGACCCGAAGCGCTCGGTGTTCTTCAAGCAATCCGACGTGCCCGAGGTCACGGAGCTCGCCTGGATGCTCTCCACGCTCACGCCGATGGGATTGCTCCAACGCTGCCATAGCTACAAGGACAAGGTGGACAAAGGGCTCTCGCCCAGCCACGGCCTGTTCGCCTACCCGGTTTTGATGGCGGCGGACATTTTGATTTACGACTCCAACGTTGTCCCCGTGGGCCAGGATCAAAAGCAGCATGTGGAGGTCACCCGCGACATCGCGCTCAAGTTCAACGAGCAGTACGGGCCGACGTTCGTGATTCCCGAACCGCAAATTCGCGGTGAAACCGCCAAGGTGCCGGGCGTGGATGGCGAAAAGATGAGCAAGAGCTACGGCAACACCATCGAGATTTTCGGCGAGGAGAAGGCGCTCCGGAAGAAAATCATGGGGCTCAAGATGGACAGCCGCGGGCCCGCGGAACCGAAGCCGGACGCGGAGCAAAACCTCGCCATTCAGCTGCTCAAGCTGGTGGCGCCGCCGGAGGTGGCGAAGGACTTTGAAGAGCGGCTGCGCTTTGGCGGCCTCGGCTACGGCGAATTGAAGAAGGCGCTCTTCGACAACTATTGGAATTATTTCACCGACGCGCGGACGAAGCGGGCGGAACTGGCGGCAAACCTGGATTATGTGAACGGAGTTTTGCGGGAAGGGGCGGCCCAGGCGCGGGCCCAGGCGCGGGTAGTTTTACAGCGGGCCCGCTTGGCGAGCGGGTTGGAGTGAAGCAGCAAGCAAATGCGGAAGGATAAATGTTCTCCTGGTTTAGGGTCATCAGTTGTTCACGCGATTGCCGGTTGCAAAATCGCTAGCGGTTCAACGTCACGTTCGATTTGTTTTTCCTTTTCGTAACGCACCAGGCGCAAGTCGTAATCCGACTGCAAACCCGTCCACAGTTCCGCCGTGGTGCCGAAGAACCGCGCCAGCCGCAACGCGGTGTCGGCACTGATGCTGCGTTTCTCCATCACAATTTCATTGATCCGCCGGGGCGGGACGCCCAGCGCCCGCGCCAGTGCGTTCTGGGAGAGGTCGTGCGGCTTCATAAACTCCTCGCGGAGAATTTCGCCCGGATGAATCGGAGTCAGCTTTTTCGTTTTCATAATCAGTGGTAGTCCACAATTTCCACGTCCCATGCATCCTCGCCCTGCCAGCGGAAGCAAATCCGCCATTGGTCGTTCACGCGTATGCTGTGTTGTCCTTTGCGGTCATCTTTCAACGCTTCCAAATGGTTGCCATACGGTGAGCGCAAGTCTCGCAACCCCCGCGCTTGGTGCAACAGCAGCAATTTCCGCCGCGCCGCCCGGTGAATCTGCGGCGGCAATCGGCGCGACGTTTCATCGTTGAATAATTTCTCCGTTTCCAGGCAGGCAAAGCTGCGTATCGTTCGCGGGCACTATAACGTGAAGCGTTATGAGACGTCAAGCAGCCCGCTGCGGCTGGTCGCTGACACAGCCGCGCTCCGCAAAATGAGAAATGCTGTGCGAAAGGGTGCGGAGTTTTGCCCCCACAACGACACCAACGCCACGAGCATCGCGTTGGATTGATTACCTGCGCAGTCTTGATTTCCCAGTAAAGCGGTGTCGCGCTTTGCTTGCCACTGCCGTTCAAAATCGCCTGCGCTACCGCGATTGTTTCAGCAACCACTCGTAAAGCTCCGCGCTCTGGTACGTTTCCGTCCACGAATCGTGGTCCGCCTCGGGATAAAGGGTCAGCTTCACTTTCTTGGCCCCGAGCTTTTTGAGTTGAGCTACCAAACGCTCCGATTCGATGGGCGGGACGATGTCGTCCTTGGCGCCGTGAAAGGCCCAGATCGGAAGGTGCTTGATTTGAGCGACCTGGGCGCGCGGGCCGAGCACGACCTCGATTATGTTGCCGCCGCCACAAATGGGCACGAGCGCCGCGAAACGTTCCGGGTGCGCCAGTCCGAGCTGCCAGGTTCCGTAGCCGCCCATGCTCAGGCCGGTGAGATAAATCCGCTTGGGATCCACCTGGTATTTCTGTTCCAGCTGATCGAGCAATTGCAGCAACGCGGCCGGCTCCCAAATCTGGTCCTCCGGGCACTGCGGCGCGATGATGAGGAACGGAAAATCCTGGCCCGATTTCACCTGCTTCAGGGGGCCGTGAAGGCCGGCGCGCTGGACGTCGGTGCCGCGTTCGCCCATGCCGTGGAGGAAAAGCATCAGCGGCCAACGCTGGCTTTTGGGGCCAGGATAATCCTTGGGCAGGTAAGCGAGGTAGCGCAGTTCGCCCTGACGCTTGACTTGCCACTCCAGTTTTGCGACGGCGAGTGGGGCGTGCTGGGCTTGAGTCTTGGTCTTCATGGATGACACCGGGCGACGACTGCCAAGGGCGCCAAGCAGGGGAATCGCCGGGATTCATTCCGCTCCGATTGCCGACGTTGGTCGTCCAGGCGTTTCGTTTGGATTCGGTGACGCATATCGGAAGGATGACGGAGAAGGGCGATAAGATTCAACCACGAAGCGGCGGACGATTGGGAGCTCAGGCGAGCTCCACCGCGTGGCAGCGGCGACAGCACGCTGGACGGCGCAGGGCGCCGTCCCTACCATCACGCACCGTGACGACCGACACCCAAATCCTGATCGCCCTCCGGAACGCGGATAACGGCGGCGTGTCCGGGGCGGAGCTGTCGCAACAACTGGGCGTGACGCGCGCGGCGATCTGGGCGCGGATCGAGGAATTGCGCAAGCTCGGCTATGAAATCGAGGCCAGTCCGGTGCTGGGCTATCGCCTGGTCAGCGCGCCGGACGTGTTGCACGCCGACGATTTGCTGGCGCACCTCGGTAAAACCAAAGTCGTCGGGCGCGACATTCGAGTCTTTGAGCAAACGACGTCGACCAATGACGTGGTCGAAAAACTGGCGCGCGACGGGGTGAAGGAAGGCGTGGTGGTCTTCGCGGAGTCGCAAACCAAAGGGCGGGGCCGGCTGGGGCGGGTGTGGACTTCCCCCGCCCGCAAAGGCTTGTGGTTCTCGGTTCTGCTCCGGCCGAATTTGCGGCCCCAGGAAACCACGCAATTGACGGTGGCCGCAGCGACCGCCTTGTGGCGGGCGATTCATGCGCAGACCGGTCTGCGGCCGGAAATCAAATGGCCCAACGACATCTTGCTCCGCGGGAAAAAGGTCGTCGGAATTCTCACCGAACTCAGTGCGGAGCTGGATCGGGTGAAGCACATCACGCTCGGCGTCGGAGTGGATGTCAACCTGACGGCGAATGAATTTCCCGTCGACCTGCGCAAGACTGCGACCTCGTTGCGGATTGAACTGGGCCAGCCGGTGGTGCGCGCCGAACTGGCGACCGCGATCCTGCGCGAACTGGATGTCGACTACGCGCGGATCAATGCCGGGAAGTTTGCCGCGGTGGCCGATGAATGGGAGGAACATTGCACGACCATCGGCCAGCGGGTGGTCATCAGCCAGGGCGCGCGCAAATTGCGGGGGCGGGCGGAATCGCTCGATGATGACGGCGCGCTGCAGTTGCGCACCGAACATGGCCGGCTGGAGCGCATCATCGGCGGCGACGTGACGCTGGAGAAATGAAAAATGCAAAATTTGGAATTAAAAAGCCGTCGGGCGGGCGTTTGCCCTCCCTTTTGAATTTCTGATTTTTAATTTTGAGTGGTGACATGATTCTGCTCTTCGATATTGGGAACACCAACACGCACGTCGGCCTGGCGAACGGGCGGCGCGTGACGCGGCACACGGACATCCCGACAACGGCGTGGAGTGCCGGCGCGGCGGCGGCGCAACTCGCACGCTTTGTTGGCCCGGCGCGGCTGACGGCCGCCGCCATCTGTAGTGTGGTGCCGCAGGTTACGCCGCAGGTACGCCAGGCGGTGCGCACGCATTGGAATTTGTCGAGCCTCCAGCTCACCCCCCAAACTTTGCGAGGCGTGGGCATCGATTACCCGCAGCCCGACACCATCGGTCCGGATCGGCTGGCCAACGCGGTGGCGGCGCGGCATCGCTTCGGCGCGCCGGTGGTGGTGGTGGATTTCGGCACGGCGGTGACATTTGATGTGGTGAATGCCCGTGGCGATTACGTGGGCGGCATCATCGCGCCGGGGCTGGCGGCCATGACGGATTATCTGCACGAGAAAACGGCGCTGCTGCCGCGGATCCGCATTCGGGAATTCAAACGCGCGATCGGCAAAAGCACGGAAGAGGCGATGCTGGTGGGCGCCGTGCACGGTTACCGGGGGCTGGTGCGCGGATTGATCGCGGACCTGAAGCGGGAATTGCGCGTGCGGCGGTTGCCGGTCATCGCCACGGGTGGGTATGCAAAATTGATCGCCGCGCAGTTGCCGGAAATTTCCGCCGTCGCGCCGGATTTGACGTTGGAAGGATTGCGATTGGTGCTGCTGGCCCGGGGCGCTCGCCCTTGATGTTCATCCCCGCCCGTCCGCTGCCGGAAAGTTGCTTCGATTGGCTGGGCGACGACCGCGAATGAGAAAATCTGAGTTGCCGCTTGTCCCACTGCGTTTGGGAGCCTATGCTCACACGCGCTGAACCACATGAGAACCGGCAAAGAACTCATCCTGGCCACCAAACCGTACGCGGTAGATTCCCCCGCCCGGAGTTGGTGGCATGTGCTGTCCACGACGTTGCTGCTGGCGGCGGCCATTGCGGGGAGCCTGTGGAACGTTCACCTGGCCGGCAAAATGATCTGCAGTTTATTCAGCGGGTTGCTGATCCTCCGGCTGTTCGTGATTTATCACGACCAACAGCACCACGCGATCTTGTCGCATTCGCGCCTGGCGGAAGGATTGATGCGCATCTTCGGCATCCTGGCCCTGAGCCCGAGCAGTATCTGGCGCAGCTCCCATAACTATCATCACAAGCACAACTCCAAGCTGCGCAGTGCCCATATTGGCTCGTTTCCCATCATGACGCGTGCCGAGTACCTGCGATCCTCGAAGGGGGTCCGTTTCAAATACCTGTTCATGCGGCATCCCTTGACCATTTTGTTCGGGTACGTCTTTGCCTTTCTGTATGGAATGTGTCTTGATCCGTTCTTCAATAATCCGCGCGAACATTTCGATTGCCTGGTCGCGTTCGTGGTGCATGTCTTGATTGCGGTGGCGCTGACCTATTTCTTCGGCTGGCCGGCACTGTTGTTGGTTCAGGTGATCCCCCACTTTATTGGCTGTGCGATTGGGACGTACTTGTTTTACGCCCAACATAATTTTCCGGGAGTCTCCTTTTACGATCGGGCCGGCTGGGCGTACGAAAAAGCCGCGCTGGAATCCTCCAGCTATTTAAAAACCGGACCGCTTTGGGCGTGGTTCACCGCGAATATTGGCTATCACCACATTCATCACTTGAATGCCCGCATTCCGTTCTACCGCTTGCCGGAAGTCCTCGCGAAAATTCCGGAGCTGAAAGCGCCGAAGACCATTTCACTCCGGCCCGTGGACATTGTGCGCTGCCTGCGGCTGAAGGTTTGGGATGTTGAGGCCCAACAGATGGTCGGCCTGCGGAATATTTGAGGACAGTCGCAACCGCAACCAGGCGAGCATAACCCGAGCGCGCCCGGCGCCAGGATGTCGCCGGCGGGCTGCGGGTCAGCGTTTGGCCATTTTCTTCTGCGCGTCCGCGAGGATTTTGTGTTCTCGCTCGGTGAGACTTTGGATGCCCTGCGCGGAAATCTTATCCAAAATGGGGTCCACTTCCCGGCTGATGAATTCTTCGGGCGCCAAGTCGGGTTCGGTTTTCAGCCCGGCGTTGCGCCATGGCTGTCCGCGCGGTGAAGCCGCCCGCACTAATTCCTGTTTGCGCTGGCGCGCTTGAAAGGGCCGCCAGGCGCGCAGTCGGCCCCGCAGGTTTTCCCACGGTAACACCACGAAGTCGCGGTGCCAGCCCAGTTGCACCCAAGCCAGACCGGCCAGGAGCCCGCCTAGGTGAGCGGCATGCGCGGTGGCCCCCCCGCGGGCAGTGGGCACGAGCGTGAAGAACAGGGAAATCCCAGCAGTGACCCATAATAAAACCCCGGCGCGAATGGGGAGGATGAAATTAAGCCGAATCTCGGAATCTGATTCCAGCCGGGCGAATATGGCAAAGATCCCCATCACGCCCGCGGAGGCGCCAAAAACATAGTCTCCAAAATGGTTGGGAAAGAGAGCCATGAGCGCGCTTTGCAGCAAACCGCCGGCGATGCCGCAACCAAAGTAGGCCACGAGAAAACGTTTGGGCCCAAGAATATTCTCCACCCACCGGCCGAAGAACCAAAGGCCCATCAAATTGCCTATCAGATGCCAGAGCCCGTTGTGGAGGAATTGGAAAGTCAGCAACTGCCAAACCTGCCCGCGCGCCAAGGCTGCGGGCGCCAGCGCCAGCGCATACTCGATTCCCGGCCGGCCATACACGTCGTTGACGCACTGACCCGCGAAAGTGAGGATCAACCCGATCATGATCACCACGCACGCCGACCAGCGAAATCGCAATGGATTTCCGGCGGACGGATCGTTACGCATGTAATCGCGATTTTCCAGCATGACGGATTTAGGCTAGCCGCGGGCTGGGCGTTTTTCAACGGACATTTTTGCCACGGACCAAGTCGCCGTTTTTTGGGTCCGCCAGTTTTCCCCTGCGCGCCGCCTCACGGATCGACCTTCCCGGCGCGCATCGCCAGGCGCACGAAGGCGAAACCCATCACCAGGCCGCCGAGATGGGCGCCATGCGCGACGTGGTCGCCGGCCAGCAACACCCCCAGTACGCCGATACCGACGCTCACCCCCAACAACACGCGTGCGGTGACCGTGACGGGGAAAATAAAAAAAAGATACACCGTCAATTCCTGCCGCGGGAAAAGCGTCGCGAAGGCCGCGATCAGTCCACAGAGGCCCGCCGACGCGCCCACGACCGGGATGGAAGCCGACGCGCTAACCAACGTAATCGTTCCGATCTGGATTGGGAAAACGAGGCTGCTCACCACATGCACCCCGCCGCCGAACAGCCCACTCAGCAGGTAGAGCCCCAGGAAACGTCCGCGCCCCATCGCGTTTTCCACCGGCGGGCCAAAGACATAAATGCCCCAAGAGTTGATCAGTAGATGAAATATTCCACCGTGCAAGAACTGGAAACTCAGCAACTGCCAGACGTAACCGTGGCGCAATCCCTCCAGGCTCAAACCCAGATAGTGGTCCAGCGGCAACGTGGGCTGCGTCGCTTGCGCATAGGCCTGCAGGAGAAATACGACCCCGTTCACCAGCAGCAGCAGGTTGGTCATCGAACAGCACGCTGGGCGCATCACCTCTGGCTCGCCGCGCCCCGGGTCTCGATTTTCCTGCATGGCGGGCCGAAGTTAGCGACGTCTGACGGAATTTTCAACGCCGGAGTTCCGGGGCGCGGCGCGGCGGTCGCAAGTTTTTCATTTCGCCGGTGCGGTTGCTCCGGCATCATGCTGGCGATTATGGGAAAACGCCGCGAGGCGCGCGAACGCGCCGTTCAGTTTTTGTTCCAACACGATCTTAATCCCCCCGGGGACATGGAGCAGGCGCTCGATGAATTTTGGGAATCCCAGCGCGCGGCGGCCATCGCCGAAGACAAGGGACCCGCCAACTGGGGGGAACCGGTGGTGCTGCCCCCGCCCTCCGCTGGCGAAACCGAGACGCGCCGGTTCGCCGAGCCTCTGATCCGAGGCGCCATCCAGTACCGCGACGAGGCGGATGCCTGCATGATGAAGCACGTCAAGAACTGGGAACTCAGCCGGATCGCGGCGGTGGACCGCAACATCCTGCGGCTCGCCATTTATGAAATGCTCCATCGCGACGATATTCCCCCGGTGGTGAGCATCAACGAGGCGGTGGACATCGCCAAAAAGTTTTCCACCCCCGACAGCGGGAAGTTCGTCAACGGCATCCTCGACAAGGTCAAAGGCGAGCTTTTGCGGCCGGCGCGCATTGTGAAATGAAATTCCGCCCTCCGCGTTCCGCCTTCCGCGTTTGAATCATGTTCGCCGACCTCCATCTCCATTCGTTGTTTTCGGACGGCACCTTCACGCCCGAGGAGGTCGTGGGGCATGGAGTGCGCTTTGGCCACCGGGCGCTGGCCTTGACCGACCACGACACGGTCGAGGGCTGTGAGCGGATGGCGGCGGCCTGCGCGGCGGCGGGGATTGAGTTCCTCGTCGGTACGGAGTTGACGGCGGAACACGGCGGCAATGAACTGCACATCCTCGCCTACTGCGTGGACCCGCAGAATCCGGAATTGCTGGCCAAAATCGCGAAGTTTCAAAAAGTCCGACAGGAACGCATTCGCGACATGGTTGCATGCATCAACGCGCTGGGAGTCCCGTTGCAAGTTGAGGAGGTCTTCGCGCTCGCGAATTGCCGCTCGCCCGGGCGTCCGCACGTGGCCCGCGCGCTGGTGCGGGGTGGGTTTTGTCGCACCCTGGACGAAGCCTTCGAGCGATTCCTGAAGAAAAACCGGCCCGCCTGGGTGCCCAAGGCCAAGATGTCCGCGCCGGAGGCCATCGAATTGATCCACCAGGCCGGGGGGCTGGCGGTGATGGCGCATCCGGGATTGAACCGCAGCGACCAGAACATTCCCGCCATCGTGGCCGCCGGCCTCGACGGCATCGAATGCTTTCACACGAAGCATCCGCCGGCCACGGCGGAGCATTACCTGGCCATCGCGCGCCATTACCAGCTGCTCGTGACCGGCGGATCGGATTGCCACGGTCTGAGCAAGGGCAAGCCGCTCATCGGCACGGTGCGGTTGGACTATCAGTACGTGGAGAAACTCTATGCCGCGAAGTCCGCGGCCGCAGAATCGCGCGCCGTACCGCCGGTAAAATGACGGGCGCCGCTCCCCAAATTCCACAATGCCATTATGGGTCTCTTCGCCAAATTCAAAGCCGGCCTCGCCAAGACGCACGCCAAACTGACGCACGAAATCAAACGGATCGTCACGCGTTCGCCCAAGCTGACGACCGAGTCGCTGGAAGCAATCGAGCACGCGCTCCTGGCCGCGGATCTCGGCCTGGCGATGACCACGCAGATCGTGACCGCAGTGAAGCTGGCCTACGAATCGCAGGGAACGGCCGGGCTGGATTACCTCGCCATTGCGCGGGCGGAAATTGAGAAAAGTCTTGCCCGCAACCAATCCAATTTGCTCAAAGCTCCAAGCGGCCCGACGATTGTTTCCATCGTCGGCGTGAATGGCACGGGTAAGACGACAACGTCCGCCAAGCTCGCCCATTACATCCAGTCGCAAAAGCAAACCGCGTTGCTGGCCGCGTGCGACACGTTTCGCGCCGCCGCCATCGAGCAACTCAAACTCTGGGGCGCCCGTCTCAAAGTCGACGTCATCGCCAGCGCATACGGGGCGGATGCGGCGTCCGTCGCGCACGACGCCGTTACCGCCGCGCAGGCGCGCAAGGTGGATTACCTCTTCCTGGACACTGCCGGCCGCCTGCACACCAAGCACAACTTGATGCAGGAGTTGCTCAAGCTGCATCGCGTGATCGGCAAGCAAATGCCCGGGGCGCCGCACGAAGTTTTGCTCGTGCTCGATGGCAGCACCGGCATGAACGCGTTGAACCAGGCGCGCGAATTCAACAAGGCCGTCCCGCTCACCGGCCTCATCGTGACCAAGCTCGACGGTACGAGCAAAGGCGGCATGGTGGTGGCGATCCAGCAGG
>JANXWY010000137.1 GCA_025350905.1 Verrucomicrobiota bacterium | reverse complement strand
GGCGGGACATTGACCGTCAATGTCGCCGCACTGCTCGTGGCGCTACCGGCCGCGTTCGTCACCACACAGGTGTAACTACCGGCCTGGCCGGTGGTCACGCCGGTCAAACTCAGCGTCGCACTCGTCGCGCCGCCCAAGTTTGCGCCGTTCAACTGCCATTGATAACTCAACGGCGCGGTGCCACTCGCCGCAACCGTGAAGCTCGCATTCGCGCCCGCGATCACCGTTTGACTGATGGGTTGCGTCGTGATGCTCGGGGCCACCGGCTGCGGATTCACCACGAGGGTTGCCGCACCGCTGGTGATACTCCCAGCCACGTTCGTCACCGTGCAGGTATAACTGCCAGCCTGGCCGGCGGTCACTGCCGTCAAAGTCAGCGTCGCCGCTGTCCCGCCCGTCACATTGGCTCCATTTTGCTTCCATTGATAACTCAACGGGGCGGTGCCACTCGCTACCACCGTGAAGCTCACATTTCCACCTGCGGTCACCGTTTGACTCGTCGGTTGGGTTGTAATTGTTGGCGGGACATTGACCGTCAATGTCGCCGCACTGCTCGTGGCGCTACCGGCCGCGTTCGTCACCACACAGGTGTAACTACCGGCCTGGCCGGTGGTCACGCCGGTCAAACTCAGCGTCGCGCTGGTCGCACCGCCCAAGTTCGCACCGTTCAACTGCCATTGGTAGCTCAACGGCGCGGTGCCGCTCGCCACTACCGTAAAGCTCGCATTCCCGCCCGCAGCCACCGTCTGGCTGAGCGGTTGAGTCGTAATGCTCGGGGCCACGGGCGGCGGATTCACCGTCAAGGTCGCCGCACTGCTGGTGGCGCTGCCAGTCGCGTTGGTCACCAGACATGTATAACTCCCCGCCTGGCCGGTAGTCACGGCCGTCAAAGTCAGCGTCGCCGCGGTCCCGCCCGTCACATTGGCCCCATTTTGTTTCCATTGATAACTCAGCGGTGCGGTGCCGCTCGCCGCAACCGTGAAATTCACATTTGCGCCCGCCGTCACCGTCTGACTTACAGGCTGAGTCGTGATGGTAGGGGCTACCGCGGTGCCACCACTCACGGTTATGGTTGCGCTGCGCGTGTCGCTGTCACCTCCGCTACATCCAGTTCCGCTCCATATTTTCAGGGTAAAGCTAAACGTGCCGCTGGTGGTTGGCGTTCCTCCAATTCGGACGAGGTACGAGGCGGCGTTGGTAACCCAAAGGCCAGGCGCAATTTGATAACTCGTGCCACAGCCCGTCTGTGCGCCGTTCCAGTTGTTTTTCAATTCCCACGATTGCGCTGAACTCGCGTGCGCGCCTGAATACTGCACGATTCCAGAATACGCAACGCCAGCGGTGGCGGTGGCCGGTGAGATGGAGATGCTCGACGCGCCGGAAACGGCATCGACCCCACCCATGAGCGCCAAGGCGCCGGCAATCCACGTCGAGACAATGGCAAAACTCGATCCCGTGGCACTGGTTGAGGCCACAAAAACGCGCGTAAGCGGAAGAACCTGGAGCGCGAAGGCCAGGCTCAATGATGCAATTTTACGTAATTTCATATTAGTGTATTTTTCGAAACCGCAACCGATTTACGGCGAGACCAGCAAGAACTGCTCCAAGCGAACGCTGGAGAATTTTGCGCCCTGTTTGTCCAAATTGAGGGTAATTGTGAGTCTATTGCCCAAAATCGACACGACGCCCGGCCACGGAATGCGGCCGCTGAGCACGTTGGAGTTTTCCTCGATGGTATACATTTGGCCGATCATGGTTGCGAAACTCAACTGCTTGCCTCCTTGCAAAAGCGTCAATGTCGGTAGTGCAATGACTGTAGACTGTAAGTGAGCCCGTGCCGGTGGCGTTGCTGGCCACATGGGTCACCACGCAGGCATGGCGGTCCCGCCCGGCTGGCCGTCCCACTCGACAAATTCAAGGTCGTGTTCGTCGCAGCGGGGCTGTCCGCGCGATTACACTGCCACTGAGTAATTCATATTCAGGATCGCTGCACTGCATGTGACGCTCCCGGCTACGTTTGTCACCCGGCAAGCATCACTGCCAGCCTGTCCCATCGTCACTCCCGTCAAACTCAATGTCGCGCTCGTCGCGCCACGGGGAGTTGCTCCGTGCAAAAGCCGTTGATAACTCAACGCGGCGGTGACCGCCTGGCTTTCTGGCGGCGGCGTGATGATGGTCACCACCGCCGTGCCCGCGCTGATGGTTATGGTGGCACTTCGTGTACACTGTCGCCACCGGTACAACCGGTGCCACTCCATATTTTCAAAGTAAAACTGAAAGCGCCACTCGCGGTGGGATTACCTCCAATTCAAACCAAATAGGACGCGATATTGGTTCGCCACAGCCGGGAGCTATTTCATAACTGCTGGCTTAACCCGACCGGGCCCAAGCCAGTTATTTTTCAATTTTCTGGGTTGCGCACTATTTCGAAATCACCACCGAATTATAGCGCGACCAGCAAGAACTACTCCAAGCGAACGCGGAAGAATTTCGTTCCCTGGTTGTCCAAGTTGAAAGTATTTGTGAGTCCATTGCCCACAATCGGCACTGCGCCCGACCACGGAATCCAGCCGCTGAGCAGGTTGGTGCTTTCCTCGATGGTGTAGATTTGGCCGATCAGTGTTGGGAAACTTAACTGCATACCTTCGGGCAATAGGGTCAATGTCGGCGGCGCGACGACCGTAAGGGAGCCCGTGCCGGTGGCGCTGCCGGCCAAATTGGTCACCACGCAGGCATAGCTACCCGCCTGGCTGGCCGTCACGCTCGTCAAACTAAAGGTCGTGTTCGTCGCGTTCAGGATATCGGCGCCATTCCACTGCCATTGAAAACTTAACGGCGCGGTGCCGGTGGCTGCCACCGTGAAACTCGCATTCGCGCCGGCCGTAATGGTTTGATCCGCCGGCGGGGTTGTAATGCTCGGAGCCACCGTCGCCGTGGTTACGGTCAACGCCGCTGCTGCGCTCGTGACACTCCCGGCCACGTTCGTCACTACGCAGGTATAACTGCCAGCCTGACCGACAGTCGCCCCGGTCAAACTCAGCGTCGCGCTCGTCGCGCCGCCAAGGTTTCCTCCATTTAGCTGCCATTGATAACTCAACGGCGCCGTGCCGCTCGCGACCACCGAGAAATCTACATTCGCTCCCTCGCTTATACTCTGGCTCACCGGCGGCGTCGTAATGGCAGGTGGCACATTGACCGTCAGGATGGCAGCAGTGCTCGTGGCGCTCCCGGCCGTGTTGGTCACCCGACAAGTATAACTGCCGGCCTGGCCCGCAGTCACGCCTGTCAAACTCAACGGCGTGTTCGTTGCGCCGTTCAAATTCGCTCCGTTCAGGAACCATTGATAACTTAACGGTGCGGTTCCAGTCGCTGCCACCGTGAAATTTACACTCGCTCCCTGCGTTACCGTCTGGCTCACCGGCGGCGTCGTGATGGTGGGCGCCACCGCCGTACCCGCGCTGATGGTGATGGTGGCACTTCGGGTATCACTATCGCCTCCGCTGCAACCGGACCCACTCCATATTTTCATGGTGAAATTGTAGGTGCCGCTGGCGGTAGGATTACCTCCAATTCTAACCAAATAGGAGGCCGTGTTGGTGAGCCAAAGGCCGGGGGCGATTTCATAGCTGCTGGCACAACCAGCAACCGCACCGTTCCAATTGTTTTTCAGTTCCCAGGATTGCGCTGAACTTGCGTGCGCCCCCGAGTACTGGACGATCCCGTTGTAAGCAACGCCATTAGTGGCAGTCGCCGGTGAGATCGAAATACTGGAAGCCCCGGAAACGGCATCTACCCCACCCATGAGCGCCAGCGCGCCCGCAATCCATGTGGCGATGATGGCGAAGCTAGAACCCGCGTTGGTCGTTGAGACCACAACGACGCGTGTGATCGGGAGGACTTGGAGCGCGACCGCCAAGCCCAATGAGGCAACTTTACGTAGGTTCATAAAGAATTCCTTTCGTGGACTGAATCACCGCCTTACTTCGCCAACGACACAGCTTGTCCGGCGGCAGCGAGGCCGACAGGTTTCGGCGTCAACACGACGTACGATGGCAGCCCCATCACTTTGAAATAGTCGAGGACATCCTTCGCCGGTGCTTGATTAAGCCGCTCCGCCTGTAATCTGACTTCGTGAAAATCGGACAGTCGGGCTTTCACGGCGGCGGAGGCGAACGTGGTGTGTTCCATCGCCGAACAATTCTTGCACCAGCTCGCCCAGAAATCTATGAACACGGGTTTGCCGTCGGCCTGCGATGCTTTGAGCGCACTTGCCAATTCCGTGGTGTACTTGGCATTGGAATCACCTTCGTCGCCCAAACCACGAGCACTGGCCCGGTAATCCGCATCGGAGCGGAACAGTCCGTAGGCCAGATGGCCATAGTAAGCGCCGAACAGAATGATCATCACTCCAAAACCATACTTCACGCGCATCATCCACTTGCCCGGCTTGGGCAGGAAAGAGAGTCCCGCCCCGGCAAAGGGCCACGGCAGTCCCATCCCGAGGCCCAGCAAAAATGGCAACAGCAATCCGGCCGTGATGCCCTTCGCGTGCAATGTGGTGGCTTGTAATAATACCGAGATCACCACCGGTGCGACACAAGCACCCGCCAACAGGGCCGCCACCGTGCCCATCGTGTACGCCACGATGAACTTGCTCTTGGAACCACCGGTTTTACCGGAGGAACTATTTTGAAAGCGCGACAAGTCCACGGAGACGATGTCGAACATGGCCAGGGCGAGGAACAGAAACACCGAGGCGATGCCAAGATTGAACCAAGGTGAGGAATTCAAGGTGCCGAACTTTGAACCCGTCAGCACCACCACGAGTCCCAACACCCCGTAGGCGATGGCCATACCCGCGGCGTAGGTCGCGCCCAAGGCAAACCCACGCTTCTTCGAACCGGCCTGCGCCCCCGCGCCAATGATGGCGAGGTTGATCGGAATCATAGGGAGAATGCAAGGGGTCAGGTTGAGCGCTACGCCGCCCAGCACGATCAGCCCCATTGTCAGCAGCAGTCCCCAGAATCCGCTTCGAGTTGCGACAACTTCCGCACCGGCCGCGCCGGGCTTGGACTTATCCAGAAAACCCAGAAACTCTTTCTCGTTCAGGTAACCGTTCCCACGATTCGCGACCGTGAAGCCTGCCGCCGCAGTCTGCCATCCGGCGGGGGCCGCGGAGGTCTTTTCCTCGGTCGGCGCATCCAGCCGGGCGATGGTGCCGGCGGCGGAGATGGAGAAGGATTGATCTTCCGGGAAGAAACAGTTCGCCTCGTCACAGCCTTGGAAGTGGATCGTCAATTTCAGATCACTCTTCGCCGCCGCGGTCATGAGGTACTTCGCTTCGAACGATTGGGTGAACACCTGCTTTTCGTGACCGGTGAACTTGTCCGTGATCGTTTTTGGCGCCGGCAACTGGAAGGTGACGGGCGTTTCATTGTCGGCCAACCGAAACGCCAGTTTGTCCGCGTACAAAACATGGTTGGTGGGCACGGCAAACTCCACTTTCAAAACCCGCAGCCCATTCTGTACGTCCAGCTTCGGGGTCACCGTAAATGGACTCTCGGCGCGGGCCAACGGTGCACAAACCGCCAGAACAACCCACAATAGCCTTCCCAATGTTTGCTTGATAATACGATTTTTCATAAATGTTCCTTAGTTACAACCGCACCCACCACCGCCGACACCCCGGCCGCCATTGCCCCCTTCGCGCGAAAAATACATATGCTCATCCATCGCGACCCCCAGCCCGTCCCGGTCACCCCGCATGGTGTACGCCGCGAGCGTGCTCCGCTCCCAAGGTTTCACGTGGGCGCATCCACTGCCTAACGTGAGCAGGCCAATGGCGGCCAGGCTTAGAATTTTTCGCTTCATGGTGTTACTTGCTGGCGACATTGCTGGCCAACAGTTTTTCGACTTCAGCCACGTACTGCGTGCTGCTTTCCTTGCCGTGAAATCCTTTGTGGAGCGATACGACCACGCCATCTTTCCCGATCACGAAGGAGGTTGGCATGGAGCCGATTTTGGCGGCGCCCACTAATTTCTTCGTAGCATCATGAAGAATGGTGAACTGCACGGGATGTTCCTTGAGAAAATCCTTCATCGAAGCGGCTTTTTCATCCACATTCACGGCCAGAATCACCAGGCCTTTGGAGCCGTATTTCTGGTGCAACTCCTCCATCACGGGGAAGGACTCCTTGCACGGACCGCACCAGGAGGCCCAAAAATCCAACAAGATTACCTTGCCTTTGAGTTCGTCTGGCATTTGCCCCTCCAGGCCAAACGTCGCCAGGTCCGGCAGCGCATCACCAACTTTGAGCGGCTCGCCCGGCTTGAGCGGATTACCGGCCTTGACCGATTTCGCGGCCACGGCAGCAGCGTCCGCAGCGGCTTTGGCGGGGGCAACTTTGGCGGCCGCTTCCGTCGCAGCCTTGGCGTCCGCGGCGAGCAATTTGTCGACCTGGACTTGCAGACTGGTCGCCAGCGCCTGTTGTTCACTGGAAAGTTTCTCGCCACTCAACGCTTTTAATTTGGCCAGCGCGTCCTGGGCTTTTCCTTCGCCAGTCAGGCTCTTGGCTGAATCTAGTAGGCTTTGCGCCTTGGCATTGACCGGCGGAGCGACCTCCTTGGGCTTTTCAGGTGCGACATTCACCGTCGCGTCATTCTTTTTGTCGCAACCGGCAGTCCAGACGAGGAATGCGACGGTGGTAAGAGGGACCAGGATGTTTTTTGTTTTCATGTTTTTTTGTTTTGTGTTCTTCGTTCTTCGTTTGCGAGCACCAAGCGTTGCCGCCTGGGGTTTCCAGAATCAATCAAGCGCGGTTCCGGCCGTCTGCCCCACTTTGCCGCCGACGAATGTGCCGGTG
>JANXWY010000081.1 GCA_025350905.1 Verrucomicrobiota bacterium | reverse complement strand
CTTCGTCGTAGGAGCTGCCGGGGCCGGGAGCTTCCCAGGTGCGGGTAAGGTCGAGGGCTTTGAGCTTTTCGGCTTCACCAGGTAGCTTGCGAATCCGGGTGAACTCGTCCTCCAGCCACCATTGGTTGTTGAGCGGGTGGTCCACGAAATCCAAAACCGCGCCGCGCTCATGGCCGCTGGCATGGTAAAGCGGGACGCTGGTTTGCAGTTTGATGGACTTGAAAAGATCGGCACACAAATCACCGATCCGCGTACGCCACTCCTTTTTCAGCGGCTCAGAAACGGCGCGTTGCAAAACCGCGAGCGCGGCGTCCATGGTTGCGTCAGCACCACGGATCGAAGCCTCTGCCAAAACCGCGTTCGCTTCGCGCTCCAATTCAGATTCGTAGAGCAAACGATGTCTCGTGTAGGCGTCGTAGTAGGCGCGGAGCAGGCAAAGCTGCCAGCGCCAGTCGTCGCGCAGTTCCGGCGCTTTGCTTTCGAGTTGCTGCCAGAGCGCCAAGGTTGCATCCACGCCGCCGTTCTCCGCCAGCGGGCCTTCCCAGTTTTTTTCCAGCGCGAGAATGCCATCCGCCGCCGATTCCGCAACAGCCGAGCCAAAGAAACAACGTGTGTATTCGAGCAGGATTTCGCGCGGCTCCGCGTCGGGCTGCCAGCCTAACCGGCTCCACACGGTTTTGTTCACGTCGTCATGCACGCCGTCGGAGTAGGAGATTGAGCCGGTGGTGTAGGGGCCGAGAAATTTTTGAATGAAGCTGTAAGCCACCGGACGCGGATTGGCGCACTCGCGCCCGAGGGTCATTGCAAACGCCGGATCCCACCACGCGACCGGATGCTGGCAACGTACCGTGTGTGTGATATCCGGATAATCGCGGAAGCCGTAGCGTTGCGGCAGGCGGGCGCGGGTTTCAGGAATCGGCGGACTGCTCGGACCGGCGACCAGTCCTCCCAACCAGTCCGGCATATTCTCGTTAATCCAAGCGTGCACATAATCCACCGCCGGTTTCTCGTAGCCCTGCATTGAGAGCCAGATTTTCGCGCGCGGGTGATGCTTCACCAGCAGTCGGGACAAATCTTCGAGGTACGGCATCACAAGTTGCGGCGGATTGTCGCCCGGATCGCCGCCGGGAAAGAATACCGCGTCGAAGCGGGGGCAGTCGCGAAACAGCGCTTCATGTTTCTCCAGATGCTGCGCGCGCTTCGCGGCATCCTTGAGATCGAAGTCGGCCGGCGCCCAAATCCAATAATCCATTTCATACCGCGCGCAGATTTCGCTGAACGTGCGATTCATCACGTCGCGCGGCAGCGGCATGTGCGGACTTTTTCGTTCGTCCTGAAACGGAATGCCCTCGATGCTGTTCGCGCCGAACAGCGACAGTTCACGGATGTACTGCTCGAATTGTTTGGCATCCCAACCATCGTAGGAATTGGCCGTATGCCGGTAACCGAGCTGGTGACCGCGAATCGGTTGAGCAGGCGAGGTGGCGATGTCGAGTCCGGAGGCGATGCTCGCCTTGCCTTTGGCCCAATCCAGCTTGCGCAATAACTCGCCCACGCCGAACAGCGCGCCGCGTGAATCAGCGCCCTGTATCCAGACCGTGACTTTTCGTGCGTCGTCGGCTCTGACAGCGAGGCGAAAACCCTCCGCGCGATTTTCAGAGAGGTCGGCCCCCTGGCGTCGCGCCAGCTTTTTCGACCACGCGGCATCGCCAGCGCCTGATGAAATGACAACGACGTTGCCGTCCGCCGGCCAGACGGTGCTGATCGGCCAGTTCAAGCCCGTGCGTTGCTTGACTTCTTCGACGAGCACATGCGCGGCCGTTTGCTCGGCGGGTGGAAGAGTCCCGGAGCGGATCACCACCGTTGCCCTGGACAGGGCGAGGTTTTCTCCGGCGTTTGCATGCAAGGAGCTGGCCAGGCTGGGAAGGCTGGGAAGGAGAATCGTGGTGACAACCCAGAAGTAATGGAGGATCGAGGAACGGGATGAATTCATGCCCGCGTATCTCTGCAACGATTAGCCGCCCGGAGCAAGTGCAAAGAATCCATCGAATGGTGCTCCTGTCTCGAAAGGTTGCCGCTCAGGACGGCTCGTGGCGCTTTTCACCGGCTCGGGCGCCAAGGTTTCCGTAGCGATGATAATCGTGACTGAGGCTTTGCTCGCGCAAGTACCATAGCAGTTCAATCCGGCCCACGGCCAGAACCGGTTCATCGGCGAGATAGAGGCCCGTCTCATCAGCGGCAGCACGCACGATGGCGGGCACGCGTTCAGGCGCGGCGTAACGGATTCGTTCATCACTGTGCGGCGGCAGGCCGCGGACATGCGAGGCGAGTTGCTCATCCGACGCCTCAGTGAATTCAATTTGCTTCGCCCACTTCTCGGAGCATCGACGCAGGAGGTTCAGCAAATCGGACTTTGTTAGCGGCGAGATGCTGAGGATCACTTGAGCACCCGTCACGCGCGCGGCGGCAATGCGGGCGACGATGTCGAACAACGCATCCTCCGCCGCGACTCGCACGCGCACCGTCGCGAAAGGCCGGTAGCGCCGGAGGTTGTCCTGGCCGAGTAAACGGAAATGATCGTGCTCGCGTGCGAACTCCTCGCGCCACCAACGATCGTAACTGGCCAACGCGTTCAACAGCCGAGGGCGCTGAGGAGCTAATTCCCCGGGAATGTTGGACATGCCTCCATTCACCAACAATGTTCGCAGGGATTCCAAATCGGGGTTCGCCAGAGCTTCGTTGGTTGCAGCACTGGTTGCCATTTCTTCAAACCTCATGAATTGCGGCAGATAGTTCGGCCCACCCGCTTTCATGCCCGGGCCGACGCCACTCCGGCCCACGCCACCGAATGGCTGGCGCAACACCACCGCGCCGACGGTGCTCCGGTTGAGGTAGAAATTTCCGGCTTGCACACCTGCCTTCCATTGCGCGTGTTCGCGTTCGTCGAGCGAATGCAAACCGCTAGTCAGGCCGTAACCGGTGCGGTTGACCAGGTCAATGGCCTCGGCCAGTGTTTCAAACCGCATCACTCCCAGCACCGGACCGAAAAATTCCGTGCAGTGCGTGCAGCTGTCCGGCTGCACGCCGTACTTCACGCCAGGCGACCAGAGATTCGGATTGTCACCAACTTGCGCCGGCTGCACCGCCCAGGATTCGCCGGGCTCGAGCCGCGTGAACGCAGTTTCCAGATCACCCGCCGGTGGACGGATGAGCGGGCCGACGCGGGTCTGCAATTCCCAAGCACTGCCCACCGGAAGGCTCTTCACCGCGTCGCAAAGCATACGCTTGAATTCCTCGTCGTCATAAATTTCCGCTTCCAAAAGCAGGAGCGAAGTGGCGGAACATTTCTGGCCGCTGTGACTGAACGCGGAATGAAGAACGTGTTTGACGGCGAGTTCGCGATCGCTCAACGCGGTCACGATCGTCGCATTCTTGCCGCCGGTCTCGGCAA
>JANXWY010000068.1 GCA_025350905.1 Verrucomicrobiota bacterium | reverse complement strand
TCTGCGACGCGGGCAAAAAGGCCTCGACGCCGATGTTGACAACCAGACCGCCCTTGACGATGGACTTGACCCGGCCGGAAATGCGGCCGCCTTCATTGCAAATCGTGAGAATCTTGTCCCAGTTTTGCTGGAACTCGGCCTTCTCCTTGGAAAGAATGACCATGCCTTCCTTGTCTTCGAGCTTCTCGATCAGGACGTCCACGACGTCACCGATCTTGACGGTCTTGATGTCGTCAAATTCGTTGCCGGGGATGACCCCTTCACTTTTGTAACCGATGTCCACGAGCACTTCTTTGTTGCGGACTTCAATCACGGTACCTTTGACAATTTCATTGGCGGCAAAGCGAATGGGGGCGGTGCTTTGCTTCAGGGCTTCTTCCATCGTAAGCATAATAATCCTGGGAACGGAACGGTGGGGCTAGGTCGGGGCGAAAAGCCCCAGGCGAAGCTCCATTGCCTAACAGACCGACGTTGCGGGGCAACGGAGGTTTACCCCGATCTTGCGGGGCCAACACCGAACTGCTTCGGCGCTGAGGTTAGGTTGCATGTTAACTGTTGTTTCTCAGCCTCAATAAACGTCCGCACACGCGGCGTTCAGGCAGGGTTAAGCGTAATGATCTGCCGGCAGAGGGCAAGCAGTTTCGGGAAAAGAATTGTTCCGAGCCGGGCCTGGCCAGCAGCGCAAAGCCCGACTTACGGCTCCGCCACGATGGCGGCGCGTTGGGTGTGATATTCCCGGGGCGTGATCTGGTCCGCGGTGTAACGCTCCAGCAATACCGACAGGCGGGCGCTCTTGGAGCCGGACAGCGGTGATAACGGAGCTTCCATCACAAGCGCAGCGCTCGCGGTCGGGAAGCGGGAGGGTGGATATTTTGTCAGGTTCGCCATGGTCCGTCGCAAGGCGTCCCGGAGTTGCGCGGCATTCGCGTCTGGGGTCGCCTCCGGGACGGCGGCAAACCTGCCGTCCCCGGGGCTGTTTTCCAAGGTGGTCATGGCCTGCCGCAAGGCGTCCCGGAGTTGGGTGGCTTTGGCATCGGCGACCGGCTCCGGGACTGGCGCAAATACTAGGGACCGGGTACTTACTGCCGGTGCGACGGCGGGCGCTGGCGCGGCCGCAGTTACGCTGGCGGCTGTCCGTGGTGCAGCGGTGGGCGGTCGGGCGTCGCCGGTCGCGGAGCGGGTGGCCGCCGCGTCGGCGGCGTCCAGCTCCGCCATTTTTTGACGGAGCACCACGCGAGCTTGTCGCTGCTCCTCCGTGTCCCGCGCGCCGGAAGTCAGCGCGAACGCCGCAAGCGTGGCTACCAAGCCAATGACGAACAGAAATTTTGTGGTCTGCATGAATTCCTTTCTACGTTAATTTCCCCGTTCGCGCAACAGCTTTCCCTGTGAAATCAGCCGGGCGGTGGCGCGAGGTTCCGCCACGCGGTCGGCCAGGGATAACGCACCACCGATTGCAAAATGATCCGCCGAACGGCGGCCCGGCTGATTTTGACGCGGCAATTCGGGTCGAGCAAGCGGGCGGTGCGCAGCCGCTGGATCGTCTCCCGACCAAACAAAATCGGCCACGCGCAGCCTAACCGTACGCGGACCTGACCCCGGGGGACGGTGTTCGTATACGCCCAGCCGGCCGCCAGATGGGCTTCGGCGAGATCGAGGTACTGATCATACAGTGGTCGGAATTTGTTTTCATTGGCGGTTTCAAGGAGATCCGCCGGCTGCAACCCAAGGGCACCCAGTTTTTCCGCGGGCAGATAGCAGCGACCCTTCCGCACATCCGCGGGCAGGTCGCGCAGGATGTTGACGAGTTGCAGCCCTTTGCCGAAACGAATCCCGTCCGCCAGCAGCTGGGCTTCGTCGAGGCGCGCGTGGGGAAATAGATGCGCCCGGCAAATCGTCGTCCAAAACTCGCCGACGCAGCCGGCGACGCGATAAATGTAATCCTCCAACTCCGCCTCGGTTTGCAGGGCGAGGACGTTGCCCACCGACGCGGCCGCGAAACGTTGCAGGTCCAGTCGCTGGCCGCTGATGATGGTTTCGAGGACGCGCCGGACGCACTGCAAGTCCGTGGCGGAGAGTTGGTGCAGGAGGGTGAGGCTGACGTCGCATCGCTCCAGCAACAAACGTTCGGCGGGCGCGCCTTGCCGGTGGGCCAGCTCGGTGAAATCCAGCACGTTGCTCCGCTGACCCAGAATGCGATCCCGCAATTGTTGCAGCGCCTGCAATCGCTGCGCGGGCGGGACGATCTCGGTATCTGCAATCGTGTCCGTGGTCCGTGCGAGCAGATACGCCAGACCGATCTGCGGACGGACGGCATGCGGCAGCACGCGCAGCGTGAGATAAAAGGAACGCGACGTTTGCTGCAGCAGATCGTTCAGGCTGGGTTGCGACATGATTTAGAACCACTCGCTCCTCATCGGAGGGGCTGAGAGACGGGGTGGGTTTTCCATTGGCCTGACTTCGGTGTTCATCCCGTGGTTGGATTCAACACGTCTTGCTCCGTACCCGCTTGGCAAAACTATTCACGTTCACCAAGGCGCGCTTGTGAACGCCGCGCACGATCAGCTCGTCCTGGTCGCGTGCTTCAAGCTGGAAATCCACGAACCGGCCCGAATGGCCAATGACTCGGGCCGTGGCGGTGACCTTGGCCCCGAGCGGCGTCGGCGCGAGATGCCGCAGATCCAGCTCCACGCCCACACTGCTTTCGTCCACGGCGAGAAACGGCGCGATGGTCTGCCGCGCGGTACGTTCGAGGATGCCGATGAGGTTGGGCGTGCTTAACACGGCGGGCATCCCGTCCGTAGCGAACTCGATGCAATGCTTCAGCTCGACGACAAACGTCGTCGCGCCGGTCGTGCCGATCTTGGGTGCGGCTTTCATGTTCTGGCCAAGCCCAGAGTAACAACGCTCCCGCCCGCCGCCAATCAAAGTCGCGTGGCGGAAATTTGTGTCACCAGTGGTGACACTTTTGAGGACATGAAGATAAGATATCCCGAAGGGATTGCGTCATTCAGCCCAGCGTTGGCCGATGTAATCGGGCTACGCTGGGTAGGCCATCAATAAACCCATCAACCCTGAAGGGGTTGAATCATACGGGAGAACCGATGCAACCCCGTTGGGGTTGGGAATATTTTTTTGACGGTTGACCCAGGGTAGCTCGTTCCTCGCAACCGCTGGGCTAAGGGATAGAATCCCTTTGGGATTCTAAAACGCGTACTACCAAGCAAAGACCAAAGCGCCAGCGGCCCGGCATAGCTGTAGAACTACGTCCAACCCGAAACCAAGCTCCGTGAGGAGCGGCAGATTTCGCTTCTGACGGGGCTTGGTTGGGCGCGGCGCCTTGAAACGCAACAGGTCTGGAAATCATTTCGCATTTCGCCAGTTTCTTCTCATTGGACCGGCGACTTTGCTTCCGCCTCCTGAACCTCTTTCAAGGAGCGACCATCTTTTGTCTGCCATTCCGTGCGGCCATTGGCTGATCTGGCAAGCACCACACCTGCAGCGGTGGAAGGTGAGTTAAAAAGGTAATCTTGGATGAAAACAAACCGATTACTTTCGCGCTTTAGTATGCCGCTCAAGAGAAGGCTCTTTCGAATCTCACTGAGGTAAGAGCTAATCGAAGGAACTTCATCTGCCACAGCCTCCGATCCGATTGAGACGACGAACCCCTGCGCCGTTTCGTAGCCTGTGGCCCTAACCCCTTTCGCCGTAATTACGAATTCCTTTGCCTGCGAAGCTCGTTGAGTCGGCTTTTCAAAAATGCTCAACCCGATAACCGGAAAGCACAGCAACATTTCATCAAGAAAGCCCTCCACTTCGGCGGAGTCTGCTTCCGATAAAGACGGCAATTGTGGCTTATTTGAATTCTCCAGCTCACATCGCTTCGCATCACTTGCCAACTCGATCAAGCGTGCTTCAAGAAACTGAACGTGAGCTTTGTTCAAGTTCTCGTCTTTGCTTGTGAAGAAAATTACGGTGGTCCAAAAATCTTTCTTTGAAGCATGTTGTTCAAGACGAGGTCGGATGGGGTCTCCCTCGCCTATATAAATTTGCGGCAGATCCGATTTTTCGGAAGGCCCAACCAGCACATAAACACCAGTTCTCGTAAACTCGCGCCGGCCCTTTGCCTCGGAGAAAAGTGGGCGTGGACAGACAACGCCGCACCCGGTCCAGTTTGACTTCTCGACTATCTTCAAGCCATCTGGTTGGCCATCTGCCAGAAAAATTCTTATCGAGAAACCTCGCCGCTTGTCTGTTTTCATATGTGGTTCTCCCAATTCACGCCAACAACTTCCTCCACCTTCCCAACTGCTTCGCCACTTCCTTCGTGCCGGGGGCACCGGGGAGATTGCGTCTGGCCATCGCGCGCTTGAGATCGAATACCCCCAGCGCGTCGCGGCCAAAAGTTTTGTCCACGGATTGTAGTTCGGCGAGCGTGAGTTGGTTCAGCGGTTTGCCCGATCCTTCGGCCAGCGCCACCACGGCGCCCACGACGTGATGCGCTTGGCGGAATGGCATGCCTTTTTGCACGAGGTAATCGGCCAGGTCGGTCGCGAGCAACGCGGGGTCGCTCGCCGCGGCTCGGCACGCGGCTTGGTTCACACTGGTATGAAGCAGCATGGCGGTCATGAGCCGCACGCAGGCGCGCACCGTGTCGGCGGTGTCGAACAGCCGCTCCTTGTCCTCCTGCAAATCGCGATTGTAGGTCATCGGCAGGCCCTTGAGCAGCGTGAGCAGCGCCATGAGGTTGCCATACACGCGCCCGGTCTTGCCCCGCGTCAATTCCGCCACGTCGGGATTTTTCTTCTGCGGCATAAGCGACGACCCGGTGGTGTAGGCGTC
>JANXWY010000180.1 GCA_025350905.1 Verrucomicrobiota bacterium | reverse complement strand
TGTTTCGCATAGCTGCCCTTCGTTATCGAATTGAGCGCGAGAGGAGCAGAGGAGAGCTTCTTCTGCGCGGTAATAAGTTTATGCGGTTGACCGCTGGTTTGTTCTGTATCACTCAGCTTTTCCGTGGGCCAGCCACCGACGGGTTTCGGACGATCTACTGTGGCGAGGCGCGCTTCGTCGAGGGTTGCACTCATCCACCACGTCGGGCACGCGCCGAAAGTCAGGATTTTCTTATCGTGCCGGAAGCCGTCGAGTTGCGCGCTCGTTTCCACACCCACACCCATGAGTTGCGTCTCGTCCATCACCCACAGGCAGTCGTTGTTGAGCAAGCCGAAGTGCATCGGCCAACGGTAGCGGCTCATTCCGTAGCCGCGATTGAGAGCACGTGAGAGGAGCATGTCTTGGGTGCCGATGAGGATAGCGTCTTCCTCGGGATAAATGTCCCATTCGCCTGCGTCCTCTCCGCCCATCAGGATGTGGACGCCAACTTTGCCTGCTCGGTTTGCGGGATTACCATCCCACAGCATTCCGTGAGCAGTGAGCCACTCTTTGACTTCCGCATCCGTCTGTTCCACGAGCGATCGCATTGGCAGGCAATAAACGAGTCGGCGCGGCCACTTCGGATTTTGAAGTTGAACACGATTCCAAAGCCATGCGAGCACGACGGCGGCGGTTTTGCCGAGACCGGTTGGGACGTTGATGAGTTGAGAGCCGCAGGCCGTGCCAGAATCGTTCCCCGCCAAACGGGATTGATAGTCGTAAGGCGCGTTGCCCGTGGCAGATTGAAAAAAGCCGTCGAATTGAAGTCGGCTCATGGTTCACCGCCTTCTTGACGTGTTGATGCAAGATGCCTAGTCATTGACTGCCTTTGATAATTCGGCGTTGCGCCCAGGCCAAATCCACGCTGCATTTTTCTTGGCGGGCTTTTTATTTATATCAAATGCGGCCCCGATAGCGAGCGTGAAAAAATTTCACTGATTGATTGTCCGGCACGCTTCGGTTGGGATTTCGGCGAGTGAAAATGTGAAGCATCCTGCGGTGAAGTATTTAACGGGACGGCGAACGCGGCGAAGTCATGGAAGCCTTGTTCCTGCGAGGTCATGCGCTCGAAATGTAGCGAAGGAATGATCAGACTTCTATTTTTTGCCTTTCGCGGACATTCCAGCATCAAACACATTTTAGCCGCCGGTCAGTGAAATTTCGCTTCAAGCACAACACCCATAGTAATGCCAATCACCATGCCGATGGCAATCAATCCGAGCCAAGCCAACCAGTCCCGCCCTAATTGCACCCCATTGATTCGGCCATCTAGGTCTTCGCAGGTTTTACGAAACATTTCTCCGCCAGCTTTCAAGTCGGTTTTGATGTGATTATATGAGGAAATCCCGTCGTCCAAATGTTTTCTAATATCTTGAGTGAAGGCTCCGATGGATTTCAACTGGCTGCGAAATGAATCGGAAGCCTGATTCAACGCCTCGGTATGTCCTTTGACGACGTTTTTCAATTCATCGGCCTGGTCTTCACCGACGGCAGAAAGATTTTTTACCAGCTCGGCGGTTTGCTGACGATATTCGGCCAGATGCAATTCTATCAATTTTCTGGACTCATTGACCGCCTGCGGCACCAGTGCCGCCGCGCGCCACTGCGCGCGCGT
Organism: Verrucomicrobiota bacterium; assembly: GCA_025350905.1. GTDB lineage: Bacteria > Verrucomicrobiota > Verrucomicrobiia > Limisphaerales > JADLHS01 > JADLHS01. The sequence continues at coordinate 1,729 of JANXWY010000180.1, read as the reverse complement.
CAGCAATGCAAGTTGCACCGGAAATCCATTCTCATCACCATCGCACCATTCCACCAGCATCTTCCGAAATAGCTTGGCTTCGTCGGCGGTCAGGTCTTTGCACAATAAATCGAAACAGGTGTCGTCCATACTTCATTCTCCAAAGTTCAATTGCGGCTGTGGCTCGGCCTTGGTTTTTTCCTTCGGCGTTGCGGATTTTTCTTTGGGAACAAGCTCCGTAGGCAACAACAAATCCGCAATCGCGTCGTATTGCCGGAACAATTTCTGCATTGCCCATTGAATTTCCCCGGCCAGCAGCCGTTCCAAATGACCGGCCTCGACGTGTGACAGTTCGGCGAAGCTCAAGCCCCGTTTGGCGATGGCCTCGGCTTTTTCAATCGCCAGCAGCGTGGTCGGCGTGACTGCTGGCAGCGCCACGGACTTCGCGCCGAACTCCATCAACTGCTTTTCCAATTGCGAGCCTTTGAACAAATCACCTCTGGCTTTGGCCGGATTGTGGACGATGACATAATCCACCCGGTCGCCCGCGTAGAGAAAAAGTTTTCCCACGTTGGTCATGCTCTCCGTATCGTCGGTGGGGAATAAAAAGAACGTCAGCCGGACACCTTGCTCGGCGCATACGTCCAGCACTTGCAATTCCTCCAATGCGCCCAAGATCAATGCGTCGGCCTGCGCTCGTGTGTCAATGACGTGAACGGGTGCGCTGTCTTTCAGCACGCGCCGGAATAAACTTAACAAAGCCGTTTTGCTTTCGTGTTCGTTGCCGAGTTGATACGAGCGGACAGCTTCGGGATGGCGTTGGGCAAACGTGTGATGCCGGTCGTCGAGGTCAGAGCCATTCCAAGCAACGCCTAGCTTGTCGAGCCAGGCGGTGCGGAACTCGGCTTCAAAGCTTTTACCGAGATTGCCTTTGGATTGCGGGTTCAGGTGGATGCGTCGAGTTGTATTCATACATTTGTTGGATCGGTTAGTTTGATGTTATCGGGATTCGGTTGCCGGAATGAACGGGGCTGCGGTGTTGCCGCCAGCACCGGCTGACGGGCTGATGCCTGCGGCTTCGCAACGACGGGCTGCGGCGTGGCGTTTTCGTTCTCCCAATGAGAACGCGCCTGACGTTTCAAGTGCCGCCGGTAGAACTGATGCAAGCCTTGAAACGTGATGCTGCAACTTTTCTCGGTGCAAAGCCGTGTGGCGATTTCTTGCCACGTTCGGCGCTGCTGCCGCTGCTCGCGGATGAAGTCCACGAACGATTCGAGGCGGCTGCGATAAGCGCGTCCGCCGCCACGTTTCATCTGCCGTTCACGTTCGGTTTCCAAATCCATTCGCTGACAGTTTAAGTCAGCCAAAGCGGATGCCGTTAGTGAGTAGCGGGCGGATTCGCGCGGAAAGTGGGAGAGTTACCGGCGATAGCCTTTTTGCGTGTTGAAAGGCGTTGAATCGCCGGTTGAAACCTGTTGAGTTGCGTTGAAATTATCAACGCCCTTCAACGCATCTCAACATTTGGTTTTGCTGCTCCGGCGCATAGCCGAAAAACCCTACGATTTTCGTAGGGGTGGGGCGTCCACCTTCAAAAGCAGACGAATAGGATGCTTAACGGATGACTTGAAATGATCCGTGAAGTATTTCAGCGCGATGTTGAGAAACGTATGTGATGACTGAAATTTCCAAGAATTTACCAATCGAACATTTGGAAACGATGATGACGGTTCAAAACACAGGTGAATCGGTT
>JANXWY010000014.1 GCA_025350905.1 Verrucomicrobiota bacterium | reverse complement strand
TCAATCCTCTCCCCTCCGAGGGGAGAGGAGGAAGTCCCCGGGCGCTGAGGATCGCGCGGAGACCCGCAAACACACGCGATCCGCCGTTTCCCTCTCCCCCGCCGAGGGGGAGAGGGCCGGAGTGAGGGGGAAAAGCGGCACAGCCATTGACCAGCGCCAGGTTCCGCCTCCCCACGCCAGCCCTCACCCTGACCCTCTCCCCAGCCGAAGGGGAGAGGGAAGCGGATGCCGAAATGTAGTCCATCGCACGCCCAAGGTAGTAACTTGCCTGTTGCTGGTGTTTTGCCTCACCTCAACTCGCGGCAGCGCAGCCACCGAGGACGAAGGTTTTGTTTCCATTTTCAACGGTCAGGATCTCGCTGGCTGGGAAGGCAAGCCGGGTTGGTGGCGCGTCGAGGACGCCGCCCTCACGGCGCAAAGCACGCCGGAGAAACCCTGCGCGAAACACAATTACCTCCTCTGGCGCGGTGGGCAGCCGGCGGATTTTGAGCTGCGGCTAAAATTCCGACTGCAAGGCGGGAATTCCGGCATCCAGTTTCGCAGCCGCGAACTGCCCGATTGGGACACCAGCGGCTACCAAGCCGACCTGGACGCCGAGGACCAATACACCGGCGGAATCTATGAACACACCCGCGGCGTTATCGCGCCACGCGGACAGAGCGTGATCATCGCTCCCGATGGCGCGCGGCAGGTGACTGCCCTCGGCGAACCGGCGGAACTACGGCAGCATTGGAAGTTGGAGGAGTGGAACGACTATCGGATCGTCGCGCGCGGCAGTGAACTCACACTGTTCATCAATGGCGTGATGACGGCCCAAGCGAACGATCGCCAGACCAACCAGGCTGCGAGCCAGGGTATCATCGCGTTTCAGATGCACCCGGGCCCGCCGATGAAGGTTCAGTTCAAAGACATCCGGTTCAAGATTTTTACCAATGCCGCGGCCAATCAAAGCCTGGCTCCGCCGCGCGAACCCACCGCGACTCCGGCGGAACAAATCAAGGTCGCCAAGGATTTCAAAGTTGAGCTGCTCTATTCGCCACCCAAGTCGCAAGGCTCGTGGGTCAGCATGTGCGTGGACCCTATAGGGCGGTTGATCGTATGCGATCAATACGACGGCGGCCTGTACCGCGTGACCCCGCCGCCCATCGGTGGACCGGCCGAGGCGACGAAGGTGGAAAAGATCAACGTGGAGTTGAGCGGCGCCCAAGGTTTGCTCTGGGCCTTTGACAGTCTGTACGTGATGGTCAGCAAGAACGGCAAGTTCGACAGCGGCCTCTACCGCGTGCGGGACACGAACGGCGACGACCAGCTCGACCAGGTGGAATTGCTGCACGCGCTCGAAGGCGGCGGCGATCACGGCTGGCACGCCTTGCTGGCCGGACCGGACGGAAAATCCATTTACGTCGTCGCCGGCAATGCCACGCGGGTGAAAAAACCGGAGCGCTCGCGCGTGCCGCTCATCTGGAGCGAGGATCACCTCCTACCGCGCATTCCCGACGCGCGGGGATTCATGACCGATGTCCTGGCTCCGGGCGGCTGTTTTTATCGCGTGGACCCGGAAGGCAAAAACTGGGAATTGATTTCGAACGGCTTCCGCAATCCTTACGATGCCGCCTTCAACCGCTACGGCGATCTGCTGACGTTCGACGCCGACATGGAATGGGACATGAACACGCCGTGGTATCGGCCCACGCGCATTTGCCTGGTGACCAGCGGCAGCGAATTCGGCTGGCGCAACGGCGCCGGCAAATGGCCCGCCTATTACGCCGATAGTTTGCCGGCAGTGCTCGACATTGGACCCGGTTCGCCGGTCGGCATGACCTTTGGCTACGGTGCAAAATTTCCCGCGCGCTACCAGGAAGCGTTGTTTCTTCCGGACTGGAGTTACGGACGCATGTATGCGGCGCATCTGTCCGCCGATGGCGCGGCCTACAAGGGCGAGTTTGAACTCATCATGAGCGGCGCGCCCCTGCCGACAACGGACATCCTGATAAATCCGCGCGACGGCGCGATGTATTTTGTGACCGGCGGCTGGCGCATCCAGACCGGGCTCTACCGCGTCAACTATGTCGGGCAAGAATCCACTGCCCCAGCCCAGCCGGAAGATCGCGGCGCAACCCTCCGCGCCGTTCGACTCAAGCTCGAAGCCTTCCACGGTCACCCGGACCCGGCGGCCGTTAAAACCCTCTGGCCCTATCTGGGTCACACGGATCGCTACCTTCGCTTCGCGGCGCGCGTCGCCCTGGAATGGCAGGACCCGAACGAATGGCGCGACCGGGCGTTGCAGCAAACCAATGCGCCATCGGCAATGACCGCCTTGCTCGCCCTCGTGCGGGTCAGTGCGCGCGATCAATTTCATCGTCAACCAGCCGACCCGACGCCGGACCCGACGCTGCAAGGTCGCGTGCTCGCGGCGTTGGATCGCATCCAATGGAGCAAACTCAGCGACACACAACGAGTCGAGCTGATGCGCGTCTATTCCGTCACCTTCACCCGCTTGGGCCGGCCCGACGAAGCCAGTCGCGTGCGACTCATCGCCAAATTCGATCCTCTGTTCCCGGCGGCCACCCGCGAGCTGAACGCCGAGCTTTGCTCCTTGCTCGCTTATCTGCAGTCACCGGCCCTGGCTCGGAAGGCGCTCACGCTGGTGGACCGGGCGCCGACGCAGGAGGAGCAGATCGAATACATCAAGGCGTTGCGCGTGCTCCGGGTGGGCTGGACCCCGGAACTCCGCGAAACCTATTTCAAGTGGTTCCTCAAGGCGGGCGGCTACCGGGGCGGGGCCAGCTTTGCCGGGTTCATGAAGCTGATCAAGAACGACGCCATCGCGACCCTGACCGAGGCCGAGCAGGTGCAGTTGAAACCGGTGCTCGCAGCGCAGCCGGTGGCGCAGTCACCCTTGCAGGTGCTGCAACAAGGACTCCCCGGACACTCGTTCGTCAAGGAATGGACCGTGAACGATCTCGCTCCGCTTGCGGAACAGGGCTTGCAGAATCGCGGATTCGAGCGCGGCCGCAGATTGTTCGGCGCACTGGGTTGCTTCGCCTGCCACCGGTTTGCCAATGAAGGCGGCGCCGTCGGCCCGGACCTGACCGGCGCGGGCGGCCGCTTCAGTCCCCGAGATTTGTTGGAGTCCATCATCGAGCCGAGCAAGACGGTCAGTGACCTCTACGCGCCCATCGTGATCACGTTGACCGACGGCGAGACGCTCACGGGCCAGATCGTTTATCTCGGCACCGACACCGTCCAGGTGAGCACCGACATGCTCAACCCCGGCGAAACCACGAAGGTTGAGCGCAAGCAGATCAAATCCATCGAACCCTCGAAGATTTCTCCCATGCCCGCCGGCCTGTTGAACCAGTTGCGCGCGGAGGAAATCATGGACCTGCTCGCCTATGTGCTCTCCGGCGGCCAGTCCGACAGCCCCATGTTCAGCCCGGGTGGCAAGGATCAACCGCGCGCGAATCCAAAGGCCCCGGGGCGCCTGGTGGACTGAATCAAGGGCTGGATCCGCAACTCAATGACCGCCTCGGCCTGGCCATTGTTCCGCGGTTGAATCCGCCCCGGCCTCGCTCAAGATGGAAACCGCATCTCCTCCGCGTAGATGTCGTGAAACGCGGGATCCTCATTTAACGGCACATGTTCGACCCGTTTCGCGATGGCCTCCCACACCGTTGCCTCCTCGAACAGGGCACGTTTGGCGCCCAGCAAGGCCGTGTTGCCCGCGGGCAACACGCGATCCAGCGGCACGCGCAGCAGCCCGATGCGTTGCGCGCTGGCGCGGCTGATGTAATTCCCGAACGCGCCGGCGAGGTGTAGCTCTTGGAGGTCTTCGAGCGAAGCGCCCAGCTTTGCGGTGAGCAGCCGCAACCCGGCGGCGATCGCGCCTTTGGCCAGTTGCAATTCGCGCACGTCCGCCGCGAGCAGCGACACCGGCCCCGCCAGCGGCATCGCCGTCCGGTTGACCATGCGGCCGCTGGGATGAATCCACGCCAATGCCAGACCCGCGGCCACGGCGTCCACCAACCCGCTGCCGCACAACCCGAGCGGCACGCCGCCGCCAATCACCCGGCACGCGAGAAAATTATTCTCCACCTGGACCTGGCTGATGGCGCCGGTCGCGGCGCGCATGCCCATGGCAATCCGCGCGCCCTCGAACGCCGGACCGGCCGCCGTGGACGTGCAGAGCATCCGCTCGCGATTGCCCACCACCACTTCCCCGTTCGTCCCCAAATCCATCAGCGCCATCAGCTCGCGACTCTGGTGCAGGCCCGTCGCTACGATGCCCGCCAGGATGTCCGAACCCACAAAGCCTCCGAGACACGGCAGAAATTCCACCACCGCGGTCTCCGGAATTTCCCAGCCCAAGTCGTGCGGGGAAAGCCGGACCCGCCTCGGCTGTTTCGGCTCGAAGGGATGCGCTGCCAGCGGGGCCACGTCCACGCCGCAGAACAGATGATGCATGACGGTGTTGCCGACGATGACCACGCGTTTTATTTCCTTGTCGGAGCCGACGTGAGGAGGCTCTAACTTTTCTTCAATTGCAGACTCAGTTTGAGACTCGTTACCTCGTCTCCTACAAGATTCAAGCTGCTTCACCAGGCTCCCCAGCTGGTCGCGCACGAGCCGCTGCAACTCCGCCTGGCCACCGTGCAGTGCGAATTCCACCCGGCTCATGATGTCGCCACCGTGGCGGGCCTGGGCGTTCAAGGCGGTTTGCACGCCAAACACGTTGCCGTTCCGCAAATCCAAAAGTTGTGCGGCAATCGTGGTCGTGCCCAAATCAATCGCGACCCCCAAGCCTTCGCGTGGCCGGAAGGCAAAGGTGGAGTCGTCGCTCAACACCGACATTTCCCATTGCGCCAGTTCCAGTTCGAGATTGTCGGCGACCGCATGGCGGCACGCCAGACGCCAGCCCGCTTCGAGTTCCGCGCGGGTGAGGAGGTGGTTTTCTTCCGGGCTGACGAGCAAAGCACCACGGAGCACTTTCACGCGACAACCCTTGCAGCGCCCGCGTCCGCCACAAGGAAACTCCACGCCCTGCGCGAACAGGACATCTTGCAGGCGCGTGCCGGCCGGAACTTCCAGTCGCAGATCGGCGGGTGAAAGCCGGAGGTTGTAGGTGATCTGATTCATTCCGACCTAAAGCTCAAAATTCAAAGCACAAAGCTCAAGCGAAATTCCAAGTGCCAGGGTGTAAGACCGATTCTCCCTCACCCTGACCCTCTCCCGCTGGGAGAGGGAACAGCAATCGTTCGTCACTCACTGGGCGAGCGACCTTCCGGCAAATTCAATCGCACGAAGGTTCAAGCGACTGCCGGCGCCCCCCTCTGTCCCAGCGCGCGAGGGCCGGGGTGAGGGAGAAGCGCCCTCACGCTGAAGCCGGTTCGGCCGCAATAAGTCCGTCGCCGTAACTGAGCGCCACCTTTTCGTAGGGCTTCAGCACCAGAAACTCGTGCTCGTTCCAATCGCCATCCACCAGGCGACGCAGCCAGCCGAGGTCGCCCGGCAACCGCTCGAAAGTCCAATTCTGTTGCTGCGCGATCTCGGCCGCTTGGCGCGCGCGCGCTTCCGCACTGGCGATGGGCGAGGAGATGAATGCCAGTCGCTTGTAATGCTGCGTGAACTTGGCGTATTCCTCCATCAAGAATTGGGCGGACTCCTCGCCGTAGCGGGCCACGAGCTCGTCCTGGTTTAAGGAAAGTCCGGCCCCAGCCGCCAGCGGCCGCAACGTGCGGTCGGCGGGCAGATGCTCGATCCAGCCGCAACTCTGGAAATACGTGCCGGGCTCCCTCTCAAGTTCGGCGAGATACCGTTTCGTGCTGCCCAGCAAAATACCAAGGCAATCGTGCGCGCGCGGAATAACCACGGGCACGGCGCGCGGCTGGAGTCCAACCAACCCTTGATTGCACAAGCCGTAGCCGATCGCGACGGCGTCGAAATCTCCGACCCGCACCGCATTGACCACGTCCTGCAAAGCGGCACGCAGTTGCGCCCCGGGCTGCTGGTGCAACGCGATCTCGAGGTAGTGGATTTGCATCTCCGTTTTTGCTGAGTGGGCTAGGACTTCCAGTTCGCGCTCGAAAACCCGGCAGGCGACCAGCAGCAAGCGTTTGCGATCCATATTCACCATGGCTAAAAGCTCAACAGCAATTGCCAGATGTAGGTATTGCCCAAGGCTTCCACATTATCCCAGACCCGGCGGACCAAATCCGGATCGCCGGTGATCGGCGGAAGTTCCTTGGCCTTTTCCTCCCACGGGCGACAGATGCCGGGTTTGATCCGGGGCGCGGCACGGCCGGCACGGCCGGTGAGAGTTGAAACATCCGCCCCGTCGCACGGGCGTAGGACAGGCGTAGCGCCTGTCTCTGACTTCAACGCCGGGTCATTTCCCAGGTTGGAGCCAGGCGCAACGCCTGTCCTGCCTGCCGAATAGACGCCGTATTCACGTGTAAAATCCGTCAGCGCGCGCAGGTTTTCGATGCTCGTGTCGTCCTGCATGATCGCGCTGGCGTCCATGATGTAGCCGCCGTCCTTGGCCACGCCGTCAATCACCTTCCGGCAGTGCGCGCGCACTTCATCGGGTTTGCCGTAGCTAAGCAGCACGTTCGGGATGCCGCCGCTGAGCGCGAACTTGTGATGCAGTTTTTTGTGCGCGAGAAAAATGTCGCCCTGGTCCACGTGGAAAACGATGCTCCGCTCCGGCAGCGTGGCGAAGTCATCGAGGTGATGATCCCATTTGCCCTCGGCGTAAAACAGCGTCTGGTGGCCGTGCTTCCAGAACTCCTCGATGCACGGTTTGAGGGTGGGCCAGTAGTGCGATTGAAATTGTTTCGGTGTGATGAACGGCACGCAGCCGCGATGCATCCAGAAACCGATGGGCACTTGCTTCGCGGGATCGGCGGTCGTCAGGCCTACGTGGGTCAGATGCGGCATGAGCGCCTCGCAGGCCTGGAGCACCTTCTCCGGCTGGGTGGCCATGTCCATCGTGAGGCCGATGTAGCCGCGCAGTTTGTCGCCGAGGATGTCGAACGGCGCCTTGAAAATGCCGGCGATGGCGGAGACCGTCCCGCATTTCTCGCGCAGCCGCTGGATTTGCGGGCCGAACGCGCTGAAATATACCATCATCGCCATTGAACTTTTCACGAGCGCGAGGTTGTTGCGATAAGTCGCCGGCGCTCCGATGCGGGCAACCTCCGTGGAGATGCGCGGCAGCCAGACGTTGTAGAGAAAGCCCGTGGGGTCATCGATCAACGCGTCATACTCATCCTCGCGCATGAATGCTTGATCCTCGGGCGGCTCGATAAAATTGAATCCGGTCGTGTGCGGGATACCGATCCCCGGGATGCCGTAGTAACGCAATCCCGCTGCCTGGGCCAGGCCGGTCCAGACATAAACCATGTTGGGCACGGTCGCATCCCAGTCAAATTCCTTTGCGCACTTTACCGCCGCCTCGAAGGCGAGGTTGTAATCGTGCGCCACCTGCTGGCAGGTCATGCCGGCGTACTTCGCGGTGAACTCGGCGACGAACGGCCGGATAGGAATCATATCCGGCTTTTCGTTCCGCATCGCGGTGAGGTAACGCGTGAGCCGCTCCTGATAAAGTTGGTTGGTGTTCATGCGGAGCGATGTTCCCTAGTTGCGCTTAAGCCAATCGCCTATGACGCGGCTTCTCCTCCCCTCCCCTCCCCTCGAAGGGTAGAGGATTGAGATGAGGGGTGCTGGGACGACGTGGCCGTTGCGTCAGGATCCAAACCACGGCGTGCCCCCCTCACCCTGACTCTTTCCCCCTCCGCGGGGGAGAGGGAAACGGCGGGTCGGGTGTGCTCGCGGGTCGGTGCGCGATCCTCAGCGCTTGTGGCCTTCCTCCTCTCCTCGGAGGGGAGAGGATCGAGGTGAGGGGTGCGGATCCAATCTGTCAACGCACCCCGGATGCAAGGCGTGCTGTTGCCCACCCCAGCCCTCTCCCCCTCGGCGGGGGAGAGGGAGGAAGAGCCGCCATCGCGCACGCCTTCATTCCATTCTATACAACGAAAAACCATGCAGGGTTCTCCACAAGTCAACCGATGACCTGCTTCGCCAGCGCCACAGCGCCGGCGGCACTGTCGCCGCAACCGTCCGCCCCAATCTCCTCGGCGTAGCGCTGGGTGATCGGCGCGCCGCCAATGATCACCTTTACCTGATCGCGCACGCCGGCCTGTTTGAGCGCTTCTATGGTGGTCTTCATCGATGGCATCGTAGTTGTCAGCAATGCGGACAACGCGATGATGTGGACGTGCTTTTCCTTCACCGCCGCGACGAACTGCTCAGGCGCGACATTAACGCCGAGATCCAACACTTCGTAACCGCCGCCTTCCAGCATCGCCGCCACCAGGTTCTTGCCGATGTCGTGCAGATCGCCCTTCACGGTGCCGACGGCGACTCGGCCGACGGGTTGAACGCCGCTGGCGGTGAGCAAAGGACGGATGAGCTCGAGCGAGCCCTTCATCGCCCGCGCCGCCAGCAGCAATTCGGGCACGAAATAGTCGTTACATTCAAAACGCCGGCCCACCTCGCCCATGGCGGGCACCATGTGTTCCTGCACCAACTGGAGCGGCGCCACACCCGCCGCCAGAGCCTGTTCCGTGACCGACCGGGCGGTCTTGGCGTCGCCGGTGAGAATCGCGTCGTAGAGTTGCCGAAGGTTTTGCATGGCGGATTCGTTGTTCTCAAATAATTTTGCTTTGGACCGGAATCCTAGTCTCATCAATCCTTGCAGAAAACTGCCTGCTTCTTGGCCTGCTCCGTTTCGACCTTGCTTGAGTGACGGTGTCTTTGCTAATGACTCACGACCACCGTCGCGCGAGGTGGTCCGGGTGACCGTCCGACAAAAGTATTGGGCAGCGCACCTCGAGCATCCAGTGCCATAATCGACAACTAGCTATGCTGACTCGACGCCAAATGCTCCAGCGCACCGCGCAAATCGCCTCGACGCTGGCCCTTGGTTCGCATTTCGCCCCGTTGCTGGCCGCGCCGGACAAGCGCCATTTCAAGATCGGTGCTTGCGACTGGTCTCTGGGCAAGCTCGCGGACCCCGCGAGTTTTGAAGTCGCCCGCCAGATCGGACTCGATGGCGTCCAAGTCAGCCTCGGCACCGCGACCGATGACATGAAGCTCCGCCAGCCAAAGGTTCAGCAGCAATTCCAGGCCGCGGCCAGACAAGCCGGCGTCCAAATCGCCAGCCTCGCCCTGGGGGAATTGAACAATGTGCCGTACAAAAGCGACCCGCGCGCCGAGGCCTGGGCAAGCGACGCGGTGCCGGTGATGCAGGCGCTCGGCGTCAAGGTGGTGTTGCTGGCCTTCTTCGGTAATGGCGACCTGGTCGGCGACTCAGCGGGCACGGATGAGACGGTTCGCCGCTTGAAAAAAGTTGCCCCTCGAGCAGAGAAAACCGAAGTGATTCTGGGCCTCGAATCGTGGCTCAGCGCTGAAGACACTTTGCGCATCATGGACCGCGTCGGCTCGTCGGCCGTGAAGATGTATTACGACGTGTGCAATTCGACCGACCGCGGCTACGACATTTACCGAGAGATCCGACAACTCGGCCAGGAGCGCATCTGCGAGTTTCACTTCAAGGAAAATGGCTGCCTGCTCGGCCAAGGGCCGGTGAACTTCGAGAAAGTGCGCGACGCCATCAATGACATCGGCTTCACGGGCTGGATTCAGATCGAAGGCGCTCTACCGCCGAAGGCCGACCTAACGGCCAGCTACATGGCCAACTTGAAATTCCTGCGGAACTTGTTTCCCGACTGAACCCTCGCGCGATCCGCGAGTCTCCCGGTAGCGGCGGGCATCCTGCCGGCCGTAGAGCCGTGGCTTCCAGCCCGGCGGACTGGGAATCGCCAACCAGCAGCGCGGCATCGGCGACCAAGCGCCCACCGCCAGGTCCATGGTTCCAACTCGCCTCCAAGTTATGGAGGTTTTCCCTCCCCTGAGCCGCTGCGCCAGGGTGGTGCGAGCTTTTGTCGCATGTGCAACCAAAGTTCGTCATGGCTAGTTCGCCAGCTTAAGGGGTGAATCGCTTTGGAAACCAGTGCCCGCTGGCGTTGCGCGGATCAGGAGCGGCACGGTCCCACCGGATCGTTTCAGGTTTTAAGCCCGCGCAGGTCGGCGACGAATGGTTCTGCGGTCCGCAGCATTTCTTCCCAGGTCACGACGCGGTTCTGATACGCCGCGGTGCGGCCGAGAATCGTGGTCAGGTTGCTGCGCACGCTCGCGGCGACCGTGGGATTCGACCAGTCTCGTTGGGCGATGGCGGCGTGGAAGGTGGCGATGTTGGCCTCCACGCCGGTCGTGTACAAATTGCCCGGGACCGCCGTCGCGCTGTATTCCTTGCACTTGATCACCGATTTGCTGAAGTAGTGCAGATCCACGGTGCCCTTCGTGCCATAAACGCGGCAGACAATGTCGTCAAAACCAAAGCCCACTTGGACCGAATTGAAAGTGGCCAACACCTGGTTGGGAAAATCAAAGATGACCGAGAAATGATCCCAGCAATCTCCGATAAAATCCCGGGCCTTGCCCCCGGCGCCATAGGCTCGCACCGGCGCGGCGTCGAGGAGACCACACGCCATGTCCAGGGCGTGGATATTCTGCTCGGTGATGATGTCGCCGGAGAGCGTCCGGTCGGTCGTCCACCCGCGCAATCGCAATTCGGCGTTCCGCGGATCCGCGCGCCGGGCCTGGTCCACTTCCGTCCCGACCGGGCCGGTCTGATAGGCCGCCTCGACCGAAACAACCTGGCCGAGTTCCCCGTTCTGGATTTGCTGGCGGGCGTCGTGAAAAATCGGCAGCGTGCGGGCTTGAAAATCCACCAGGAAACAGAGCTGCTTCGCGGTGGCCGCGTGCCCGCTGGCTTCGATGTTCAGGCAACCCGGAACATCCACGGCGACCGGCTTGGCCAGGTACACGTGCTTCCCGGACGCCACCGCCGCGGCCGCCTGCTCCGGGTGAAAATAGGGAGGGCTTTCAATGACGACGGCTTCCAGCTTTTGTTCCAGCAGCCGGCGGTAACCGGAAAGCCCGGTGAAGCGGCCCGCCGCCGGAACCTGCAACTTGTCGCCCGCGGCTGCCACCTTGTCCGGAAAGTAATCGGCCAGGGCCACCAAATTATAGCCGCCGTGTTTGCGGAACAATTCGGCGATCCATTGGCCACGTCCACCGCACCCAATCAGACCGAGGTTAACTTTGGGACCCGCATTCGCGCCGAACACTTGGCCGGGTGGGACGATGGCCAGCCCCAAGGCCGACGCGCTGGCGTTAACCAAAAACCGTCGGCGATTAAGCGGCGTTGATTCCCGGAGGGTTGGTTCGTTATTCATACGTTGCGTTTGGTTGCTCGATGTTGGACCGGTTACTAAAAATCCTACGGGCTGGCCGGCGGCGGGAGCTTCGGTGCATACCAGAGCGACTCCCAATACCTGGCCTCGACGGCATAAACGTCAGCAACCTCATTGGCTTTCAATCCGTCGGCCAGCACGCCGTAACGTTTCATCTCGCGCATCCAGTCGGAGCGCGGTCGGAAGCCGGGCATGTCAAACCGCTTGTGCTCCGCCAGAAAATCGCTTCCGGCCGTGACCATGGCCAGTAGCGCCGCGTAGTCCGGATCGCTGCGATTGGCGAATACCTTCGTGTCCGCGCTACGGTTCGGGTCGCGGCAAAGTTCCCAACCGCCGGTTGCCTTGGCGAGCGGCGCCAGCAGGAGCAGGGATTTCTCGGGCCGAGAAAGGTTGAAGACAAGGTGGCGGCTGGTCAAGAGCCGTGGGTCGTCGAGGCTGGGTTGCCAGAAACTCACGCCGCGCTCGTCGGCCAGGCTGAGCGGGAGGCGGCGACGGGGATCCTCATGACACCCGACACAGCGGCGCTGGATGACTTCGGCGGCGGCGATCGTGGCGGGCCACTCGGTCCCGGTGTTGATTTGGTTGTTCTCGGCGTAGTTGCCAATCATGCCGCAGCCGAGCGCGGCGTAGGTGCCAGGATAAGCGGCCGCGGAATCGATCCACAGACGCAACATTTTCTTCTGGAGCGGCGTGGCCTGCACCCCGTAATGCGAGCCGTCGAGCAGCGTGAGCAGTCGGCTGGCGGAACTGCCGAGCGCTCGCGGGTCGTAGTTGCTCTTGGGCTCGTTGCGACCGTCCGCAAACAGGCGCGCGATGGTCAGCATGTAATAGCTATGGCTGAAGAGCGGGCCGCGGTCGCCGGTGAGAATCAGGCGTCCGGCGCGCGGACCGCCGCGGGCAGTCGGCTCGTAACCGTGGCAATCAGTGCAGAGGACGTTCAGGATGGGCTGGATGTCGCGCGGAAAGTCGAAAATGTCGGGCACGTCGGAGATGGGTTCAATGCGAGCCGCCGGTTTTCGCACGGCCAGGATTTCGTGAAATTCCGCGCGCGGCGTCTGCGAACGATGTTCGTGGCAGCCAACACAACTCAGGAGCTCTCCCGGTTGCACGCTGGTGAAACTCTGCATCCGTTTCACCGCCAGGTCCTGTTCGTCCAGAGCGACAAAGAAAACACTGCGCAGGGCCGGCACTTCAAGGTAAGCCGAACCGTCGGCCTCGACCGGCACCGTGCCGAGGATGCGCTCCAGCGTAAAGGTGCCGCCGTAGCTGATGGGCTCCATCCCGCCGGTGAAGTGGACCGGCATGGGCAACGTTTCGAGCACGAGGAGCTTTTTGATTTCGCCCGGCTTCACTCCCACCATGTTGCGGCCATGGTTCACGTCCGCGAGCAGGAAACGTCCAGTGGCAACCTCCGGTCGGGTCCGCGGTTGGAGGACGGGTTCGCGCGGATGCGCCGTGAGGGGACGCGGCTCGTGGCATTCAAGTTTGGCGGTGCGATCCGCGGCGGGCAGTTTGAAGAGTTCCTCGGTGCGGCCCGTAGCGTCCATGAGGACGAGCTTGTCGCGGCTGGCGGCGAGGAAACAGTCCTCGCTGAACGCCCACGGGTCCCGGTAGTTAGCGCTCTTGCTGATGCTGCGGGCAAACGCCTTCGCGTCGGGGCCGGCCTGGGGGTCCACTACCGTGATGATACCATCATGTTCCCGCTGGCCGTGGCCGGGGCTGAAGCTGGCGACAATCTTGTCCGTTCCGGGGATCGGCTTGGCGTCGATCATCGTAATGCCGGGATGCAGGTTCCCAAACCAAGTCATCTGCGCCGTGCCGTCGGGGTTCGCCGCCCAGAGGTGATGGAAATGCACTTGGCTGCGGTCCACATATTCCCAACGCGTGTAAAGGATCCGACCGTCCGGCAGCGGCCACGGCGTGTTGTCCTGTTCGTTGTTGCTGGAGAGCGCACGGAGGTTCGAACCGTCGGCCTCGCAACGATGCAGGACGGCGACCTGGGTGAGCCAGCAGTTGACCCAACGTTTGCAGCGGCTGCTCACGAAAACGATCCCACCATCGGGCAGGTAGGCGGGCTCGAAATCGTCGAACGGTCCGGAGGTGAGCTGCTTGAGCGCGGTGCCGTCGGCCTTGATTTCGTAAAGATGATACTGCTCGGTACCACCGGGGCGGTAACTGAACAGAATCCGGTTCCCGTCGTAGCTGACTTGCGGATCGCGCAGGCCGCCCTGGGGATCGGCCAGCAGCGTGGTCAATTCGCGGGTTTGCAGATTGAGGCAATAGAGCTTCGCACCCTCCGCGTAGGCTTTGCGGTTGGGATCGTGGGCATAATAGCCAAAGTTCGCATACCAATGTCCATCGGTGGGGTTCAGCCCGCGGGCGGCAAAAATGATATGCTCCACGCCGTGCATTGGGCCGGCGCGAAATCCGGTCAACAGATCGTTCCCGGAATCATCGGCCGCAGCCTGGACCGCCAGCGGAACGAGCGCGCCCAGCAGCAGGAACAACCCGGGCGCGCGCAATTCTGTTGCCGGGCGCGGAGGTTGAACATTGATGGGCATGGCAGCCTTCGATTTATTTTGCGGTCGGACCTTGCCAGACGGTGGCGGAAAGTTGGTCGCGCAAAGCCACCAACCGGTGCTCCTGGTCCTCGCTGAAGGAGCCCTGGCGTTGACCATAGGTGTCGAGCCAGGTCACGAAGCGATCCAAGCTGTCGCGGTCGAGTTTCACTCCCGCGTGGCCGGCCGGCGCGTTCAACTTGGCGAGCAGCGGGCTGCATTGGGCGGGATTCTTCCCCTCGGTCGAAAATCCCTCGCGGTAAGCGGCGAGCACTTGATCCTGCAGACTCGGGCAGCCGTAGCGGGTAAGCGCGTCATAGGCATGGTGGGGCGTGAGGTCGAACTTCGCCGCGAGGGCGTCCGCGCTCATCGGGTTGTGGCAACCAACGCACTGCGCATCGAGCACGGGTTGAATCAGGCGATCGAAGCGCAAGGGCCACGAGCCTTCCGGGCCCGGGGTGATTTTCGACGGCTCACGCCGGGAAGCAAGCGAGGCGGGGGACGGCGGCGGGGCGTGGTTGCGCGATTCATGGCAGCCGGTGCAACTCAAGGTCTGGCCCGGCTGCACATGCGTCGCGCTGCGCATGGTTTGCACAGCTCGTCCCTGGGCATCTAGCGCCTGGAAAAACAAGGCCACGCCAGACGGCACGCGGAAGTACGCCGACCCGTCCGCCTCCACCGGGACCGTTCCGAGCACGGCTTTGCCGGGATCGTCGCGCGTCAGGCCCAGCACCGGCTGGTTCATCCACGGCTGCGTTTTTGCCGGCAGGGCAACAATCCGGAGCGCCTTGATGTCGCCGCGGCGCACGGTCTGCAATCCGCACGTCACGTCTGCCACCAGGAAGCAGCCCTCTTGCGGCCCCTCCCACTTTACTTGGCTGGCCAACACTGGCGGACGGGGTTGCGCCTTGAGCGGGATGGGATACATCGAGGAAATTTCCGGGTCGCGGTAAAGCAATTCCCGTCCGGTGTCGGCATTGAAGAGATAGAGCCCCATGCCGTTCATCGGCCGTTGCCGGCCCTCGCCGATATTGTCCTCCACGCCCCACGCGACGAGGTGCGTGCGCTCGGACAACGGCCAGGGGTTCGCATAGAACGCGCGCGGCCAGCTTTCGATTTCCGGAAACGGCGTCTCCGGGGTCAGGCGGGTCACGGGCGCTTCGCCCTCCGTGCCGACTGACGGATCGAGGAGGACCAAACTCCCCATGGTCTGCGAGTGGTGGCCCGAAGCGGTGAAAATGATTTTGTCCGAACCGGGAATCGCGCGGGGCTCAAAGGTGCAGTGCGGCGCTTTGGTGTAATTGCCGTAGATGAGCCGGGCATTGACGCCATCGGGATTGATCGACCACAGGCTCATGTAGGGCATGTTGTCGCGATCCACGTAATCCCAGCGCGAATACAGAATGCGACCGTCGTGCGCCACACTGGGTTCCCACTCGAACATTTCAAACGGCGAAATGGGCGTGAGGTCGCGGCCCTCAGCATTCATCGTGTGCAGCGTGTAAACCGCCACGGGCCGGCTCGCATCGCCACCACAGCGCACGTAACAGTCCGGCAAATCGTTCCGGGCCAGGGTCGCCTGCGCGCTTTGCTTGCCGACCTGGATGGCCTGCCCGCGCCGGGTCGAAAGGAACACCAGCCGGCCGTCCGGCAAGTACCGACCGTCGAAGTCATCGTACTTGCCATGCGTGAGCTGGCGCACCCCGGAGCCGTCGAGATTCATTTCAAAGACGTGGTAGAAGGCGTCCTCGGGCACGTTCGCCTTGTTCAACTTGTCCTGCTCTTTCGCCAGCTCGGGATAGTGTTTGCACCAGGCGAACAAAACCTTTTTTGCATCGAACGACAATGCGGGGCGCATGAAACTTCCCGGTGCTTTGAAAGCGGCGCCGGTCAGGCACTCGGTGGTGGGGGTGGGGCCCGTCAGTCCGCGCAATATGTAAATGCCGCCGCCGGGCCGCGACCACCAGCCGTAATTTTGATCGGACATGTGGTTGTAGCTGCCCGGGACGCGCTTGGTGAACAGGAGCGCGTCAAAGTCGAGCAACGGAGTGGCGAGGGCAAGCTGGCGTTGGAGGGAGCGGGCTTCAAGGTAAAGGGGCGGGCCGGATTCACTCGAAGCTGGTGACGCGGATGGTGCGGACGCGGACGCTTGCTTGAGTTTTGCGAATCGTTGGGTCCACGAAAGCCTGGCCTTGGGAGCGCCGGCATCCCTGTCGGCGAGGGTCTCGCCGCCGCCCAACTCACTCAGCAGCCGCTCGCAATTCGCCAGCGCCCGCCGCGTGGCCGCGGCCCAATCGACCGCGCGGTCGTTCCCCCCATGCGCCGTCGACCATTGGCTGAGACTGCTTTGGTCAGCGCGTTTGCGGAGCGCGAGATTTCCGCCCGCTTGACCCAT
This sequence comes from Verrucomicrobiota bacterium, assembly GCA_025350905.1. Classification (GTDB taxonomy): domain Bacteria; phylum Verrucomicrobiota; class Verrucomicrobiia; order Limisphaerales; family JADLHS01; genus JADLHS01. The sequence continues at coordinate 7,559 of JANXWY010000014.1, read as the reverse complement.
GACTTCAACTTCGTCGAGATGGAGAAAGCTCTCCCCGGGAAGTTGAATCCGAACGAACCGCGCTACGGCGTTCGTCAGCTTTACCACGAGTGGCGAACGATCCGGCATTCGGTAGCCATAGAAGGTCTGACCATTGTGGTGATACGCTTCACGCCAATCGGAGCCGTTGCTCGACAGTAGTACCATGAAATTCGCCGCCCGCGCCGCCATGTCATCACTGTCCGCGCGGTTCCACAAGCGCACTTGGGAAACTGCCAAGACTTGTCCGAGGTCGACTTGCCACCATGGATTCGGCTCCAGCGCAGTGTGAAAACCCCATTTGCCATTGGTGACGCCATCGCAGCCCCCGGCGGCATCATCGCGAGTGGCAAGGTGGGGCGCGAGTTGCGCTTCGGCATGGAGTTGGGCCTCGATCAACCACTCCTTTTCGAGCAGCCGCGACCAGGTTGGCGAAGCCGCGGGCTCGGCCGAAGCGAACAGGGTCCAACCCATAAGCCCAGCCACCGCTTGGAGCATCCGTGTTTGCATAAAATAAGTCTCCCAGGTTTACGTGGCGCGCTGGCGAATGGGCGCCAGCGCATCCACTTCGATTTCAAACAACAGTTCGTCGCGACAGACCACGGCCTGCGTGGTGACCAGCGGCCAGTTCTCCAGGCCGAGTTTGCCACACCATCGCCGAAACTGCGGTGCGTCCGCCGGGTTTCGCAGATAGGCGGTGGCGCGGGTGACATCGGAATAATCCAGCTCGCGCGAAACGAGGATGGCGCGCACGACCTGCATCGATAAATCAATCTGGGCCTCCACATCACCGGCGCAGACGCTCTCGCCTTTGGGCGCGATGCTCGCCGTGCCGGAAACGAACATTCGCCGCCAGCCCGGCGTTACGATTTCCACCGCGCGACTGAAACAGCTCCCGTACGCCGGCGCCGGGCATTGGAGGGGCGAACCGACTTCGCCCACATACACAGCGCCGTTGTTCGGCTCGACGGCCCACGCCCCGGCCACGAGCGCTGAGCCACCGGGGTTCTTCACCCCCACCCCGGTGCTGGCCGGCACGGTCCGATCAAACAGACCGCAACGCTCGAAAAACTCTCGCCGCACCTGGTTCAGAGGGCCATACCAAGCCAGAAGGTCGTCGAGGAACAGCCAGGTGCGCGCAACGTTCACCATCCTCAGGCCGACGCCGCGCAAGGCCGCCTCCATGTTTTCAAAAACCTGCATCGCTTGCAGTTCGCGCGGCGCGGCAGGATTCGTCGGCCGAATGTCCCCGAGCACACAGTGGCGCGCATGACCGTCAGCAAAGCTCCGCCCCACCACCCGGCCGCCGAAGGTGAGCGACTCAACCCGGGTACCCGCGATGGCCAACACATGCATGCCGGCCACCGCTTCGCCGTCACACGAAACCCCCTCGACAAAAATCACGGGCCAGGCTTGGTCACCAAACAATGCGTGCAGGGCGGCGGCGAAATCCGGCTGGTCTGCCAGAGCGCCGAAGACTTCATGCCGAAGCACGCTGGCGTGGTGGGTCTTCAACACTGCCGCCAAGCGCTCCAGCATTTTGGCCGCCGATTCTCCCGGCCGGGGGAGGAGTGTGATGTGAAGTTCGACCAGCCCCGCCCGCGGGATGATCCTCTGACGCAACCCGAGGTGAGGTCGCTGCCCAAACGCTGCCACGCCGTCAATTAAATCAAGTCTGCGCTCATTCATAGGTTCGGCATAACGGTCCGGGTGAGCCTCATTGCGACAATACGAACTCGGCCAGGTCGTCGATTTGATTGGCGGTCAATTGCGACGTCTCGCCGTGCTGGTCGTCGTGCTGAAATATCGTGATGACCTCACGAAGCGTTCGGGCGCGGCCATCGTGCAGGTACGGCGCGGTGCGCCAGACCTCGATCAAGGACGGCGTATCGAACCGGTCGTTCGCGTGGTCGAATTTCCCCGCCGTACCGACGTCGTGCAACTTCCGGTCCGTGAGGAGCGGTCCGCTGTGGCAAGCGGCGCAGCCAACCGTTTCGTCATCGAAGAGTTTTCGTCCGCGCTGGGCTGCGGCTGACAGCCGGCCGTGGACCAGATGCGGGCTGGGCATCGGCGTGAGCGACTTCAGGTAGGCATCCAACGCGTCCGCGACTTCCGGCGGTTGCACCGTGAAGAGGCTGTTGCGAATGCCGGCGCGCACGGCCACGGTGGCATCGGTGCGCACGCCCAGCCACATCGCGGGCGGCGTCTGATGCGCCAGCAGGAGGCTCTTGCTGTTCTTGGGATTGCCGATGCCGTCGTTGAGATTGTCCCAGTTGAATCCGTCCACGCGCGCATCGTGCGAGTGACAGCTCGAACACGCCTGCCAACCTTGGAAACAAAGCGTCGCGTCGTTGAAATAACGTTCGCCCAGCCGGGCGGCGGTCAGGTGCGGGGCCGCGCCGAGCGGAATGGAGTCAACCGATACCGGGCTGGCGGTGAAGTTTACCTCGTCCAGCGTGTCGGAAAAATAGTTGGCCACCCACGCGTGGTGCCCGGCAACCGTCAGCGCTCGGGGACCGTTGCCCGACAGCTTGACTCGCTGCCGCACGCCCACGAGGAACGACAAATCGTTCGGCACCTCGTCGGCCGTCCGCGATGCGCTGAAGTAGTCCACCGGCCGGCCGGGGTCGAGCGGGGCGGGGACCTTCGCCAGTTTGGCGAGCAGTGCCGGAAAATTAATCACGCTCAACTCGTGCGTCCCAGCATGCGTGACGAAGAGGCGGTTGCCATCGTTGCTCCAGGCCACGGCCCACGGAATCGCGGCGCCAGCATCGATGTTGTCGAGCAGGACAGTGTTGACGAGTTTCAATTCCCCGAGATCGATGAGACTACCGGCGTTGCTGTTGATCCAGCCGCGTTCGACTTGAGTGGTGGGGAGGTGAAAACGTCCCAGTGTGTGCACCACAAAGGCAGAGCGACCGTCGGGTGAAATCCGCACGTCATGCAACAAAGTGCTCCCGTTCGGTAATGGAATTTCCTTGAGTACCTGTCCCGCCGCGAGATCGATGACACTCACGCTTGCTGCGACGACCTCGACATCCGCCCGGGAAGCCGGGAGGTGATGCGCGACCACAAGGCGTCGGCCGTCTGGCGTGATCGCGGCCGAAAACGGCTCTCGCGGCACCGCAATGCGGCGGACTTCTTTCGACCGGGCCAGGTCAATCACACTTACGTCGTCATTGAAGCGGTTGCAGACGTAGAGGGTGCGGCCATCGGGACTCAGCACCGGCGATTGCGCCTGGTAGCCTGCCGGGATCTGGTTAATCGCCTTTTGCTTCAGCAAATCCACGACGCACACGGTGCTCGCAGGCCCAGCGCAGGTGACGTAAATCCGCGCCCCATCCGCCGAGAGCGCCACCCCCGACGGGGCCGACGCCACCGCGATGCGGGCAGTCACTTTCTTTGCCGCCGTGTCAAAGATCAGCAGTTCGGCCGTGGCTTCACACGCCACGTAAAGCTTTCCGCCATCCGCTGAGGCGGCGAGCGCGGATGGAGCGAGGAAGGCGTCTGGCTTCACCGAGGTGGGCCGCATCCGGTTCACCGGTTCACCGGCGTTGGCCATCCATAACCCGAAGGTCGCGGCGAAAAGTACGGGAGCAAAACTAGTTCGCCACAGCCGCAGGCGTTTATCGTTTCGGTCGCCGCACCATCCGCCGCACCCTTGATGCAGTTTATTTGAAGCGGCCGGCGCCGGGCGGAGGTTGAACTCTCGTGCCCTCTGCCCTACTGCGGTTTGCCTCCAACCTTGATGCGCTCTGCGCTGTGGAAGATTTCGTTGCATCGTTTCCCATCCCGACAACTTTCGGCGTGATCCTGACAATCGTGGACGCATTGAACATGTCGTGAAGCCGGCGACTGGGACTACGCGGAATTTGACTTTTCCTCCCCAGTTCTTGGCGTGATCGATGCCAAATCGGCCGGCCAGTCGCACTGGAAGCGGCGAACACCGGCGAGGCTTGAACACTCAACGTTGCCGCCACCGCTGCGCCGATCCTCTCGAATCGCCAGCAGCAAATCCGGCCAGCGCGGGTTGGACAATTACTGAGCGATGGACAGCAAAAGACGGTGAGCTTACCGCCCCGATGATTCTAATCTCACCCTTGACGCCGAGACCTCTGATGGAGCTGGGGCTTACACGGACCGGTGGCCAGACGGCTGAGCGCGGCATCTAATAATAAAAATCGAACCATGCACGTCGCTCGTCTCCTTCGGTTGGCAGGCTGCGTATTGACGCTGGGTATCTCCGCTTGCGGTAAGCGCGAACCCGCTTCCCAAGCGGCCAAACCGGCGAAACACACCACCTTCTCCGTCACGCCGCCAATTCTGGCCGGTCCGAAAGATGTCTTCGAAGACGTGACGACGAAGGCCGGCATCACGTTCATCCAGCAGTTTTGCGACGAACGAATTGCGAACATCCTCGAATCCAACGGCTCCGGCGCCGCGATCCTCGACTACGACAACGACGGGTGGATGGACATTTACCTGGTCAACCCCGGCCCACTGGACGGCGTCACCCATCACCAGGCAGGCACACGGCGCGAACCTAACCGGCTCTATCGGAACCAGGGCAATGGCACATTCGCCGACGTGACGGCCACTGCCGGACTCGCCGGCAGCGGCTACTCTCTGGCCGCCGCCGCCGCGGACTACGACAACGATGGTTTCACCGACCTCTACCTAGTCAATGCCGGCAAAAACATCCTCTACCACAACCGCGGCAACGGCACGTTCGAAGACGTGACGGACAAGGCGGGCGTGGGCGACAAAGGGACCGGGACCGGCGCCGTGTTCTTTGATGCCGACAACGACGGCAAACTCGACCTCCTGGTGGCCAACTACCTCACCTACGACCCGAAGAACAATCTGTATTTCAACCCCGACGCTTATCCCGGCCCGCTCTCCTACCCACCGGAGTTCAATTGTCTTTTCCACAACCGAGGCGACGGCACGTTCGAGGACATCAGCGAGCAGTCCGGTGTGCGCTTGCCCGGTCACCGTGCAATGTCCGTTTGTGCATTCGATTACAATGGCGACGGGGCCACGGACCTATACATCTGCAACGATGCGACGCCGAATATGCTCCTCGTGAATGACGGCCACGGCCACTTCCGGGATGAGGCCCTCCCGGCCATGGTGGCGTTCAATGCGAACGGCGAAGCGGCCGGCTCCATGACGGCCGCAGTAGGAGATTACAACGGGGATGGCCGCCTCGATTTGCTCGTGTCGCGTTTGGGCTACGGCTCGCTCTACACGGCACAGCCGGACGGAATCTTCCAAGATCGGATGTTGGCTTCAGGTCTGGGCGCACTCACCGCCCAATATGTAGGCTGGGGTAGCGTCTTCCTGGATTACGACAACGACGCCAAGCTCGACGCATTCATCGCGAACGGCGATGCCCATCAGATGGTGGGCTGGGAGAGTTTACTGCTGGAGAACCGGGGGGACGGCACCTTCGCCGACGCCGCGGACAAGGGCGGCGTTTATTTCAGAAACAAGCTGCGCGCGCGCGGCAGCTTCGTGTTGGATTTCGACAATGACGGACGCATGGATGTGCTGGTAACGGCGATGGGCGACCGGGTTTTCCTCCTGCGCAACCGCGATCCGTCCGGCAACCACTGGCTGACCCTTGACCTCCAAGGCACCAAGAGCAATCGCGACGGCTTCGGCGCGCGCATCACGGTCACGGCCGGTGGCAAGCGCCAATACACCGAAGCTCGCTGCCAGGCGGCGTTCCTCGGCACGTCCGACCGCCGGGTCCATTTCGGCCTGGGGCTCTCCCCGATGGCGGACAAGATTGAAATCAAATGGCCTAGCGGCACGATGCAAATCCTGAACCACGTGCCCGCCGACCAGATCCTGAAGCTGAAGGAGTCGTAGCCACGCGTGAATTGGTTTGTTTCAACCGCGGTGAAAAACGCGTCGGCCGTGAAACGGCGAGCGAGCCGGGGTTCTGCACTCCCGATCCTTCGCGCCACGGCCGTGGTCCTGCTCGTGGCCGGATGCGGCGGGAGAGTTACCGACGGCGCTTTGGTATTGACTCAGACGCCAGCGGGTTCCATGGCCGCCGGTTCCCCGCAAGATATGCTCGACCAGCGTTATCCCGCCGGCAGCCGCGTCGTGGTCACGCTTCCACCGTTTCGGCCCGGCGCCGTGCGGGTGCTTTCTAGTGGCCTGGTGGCGGCCGGCGGCCCGGTGGTTTGTCCCGATGGCAAACGCATTTTCTTCGTCGGAAAAACCCGTGTTGGCGATGCGTGGCAGATTTACGAAACCGAGCCGGGCGGGAGCCGGCCCAAAGCCATCACCGCGATGGAAGGCGGAGCGATGGATCCGGCAATCCTCGCAAACGGCGACTTGGTTTTCAGCTCGCCGGTGCCGGACGTGGACCCGACGCGAAAAGCTGCAAAACTTCCCGCCCTTCACACCCAAGCGCCCGGCGGAGTGCCCCGGCGGCTGACCTTTGGCAGCGCCGCCGCCGTTGCGCCAACGGTCCTTGAAGATGGTCGGATCTTGTTCGTCTCCGCCCGGTCTTCAGCGACACCAGCCGCAACGCCGAACCTCGCGTTATTCACGGTGAACAACGACGGCAGCGAAGTGACCGCGTTTGCTCTTGACCATGACGGCGTGTCGCTCGTGCTGCGACCACGCGAGTTGCGGGATGGTCGGATCGGCTTCCTGGCAATGGACCACACTACGCCCGAAGGCGAAGTTTGGGCGGAAACTGTGCGCTCGGCCCGGCCCTTTGCCAGCCGGACGAAACTTTTCAATTTCCCTGTGCCCCGATGCCGCTCGGTGGAACCCGGGGAAGCCGGCAACCTGTTGGCCAGCTTCGAAACCCGCCGCGCGGCGGATAACACCTTGGAGGGTTCGTTCGCCATCTATCAGATCGGGACGAATGCCACCATGCTCGGTCTGCCGTTTTTCAACGATCCGATTTGGAACAACATTGAGGCGATCCGCATCGCGGCCCGGGCCGCTCCCATGGGGCATATCTCCGCTCTGGCGCCGGCGAAGCAGACCGGCACCATCCTCTGCCTCAATGCTAATTTCACGCGCTACCACGGGACCAACGGAGCGCGGATCCGACCGGCCACGCGTGTGCGGGTACTGGCGGGTGGCGGCCTGGGGCCGGTCCGCGCCTTGGGCGAAGTACCGCTGCAGGCCGACGGGTCGTTCATGGCCGAAGTGCCCGCCGACACACCGCTCGGGTTCGAGTCGCTGGATGCCGACGGGAGCGTGATGCACCGGCTCGAACCAGCATTCTGGGTGCGGCCGGGCGAGAACCGAAGCTGTCTCGGCTGTCATGAACCTTACAACCGCTCAGCTCGCAACCTACGTCCCATGGCGGCTTTGTTTCCGCCGGTCCTGCTCTCGGAGAAACCCTTGACCGTGACGCAGAAATCTCCGCCGCATGCGAAAGAATAGCTTTGTCATCCTGACGCTAATCAGCCTGTTCACCTTGGGTGGGCTGACGGGAGGTGGCCGGGCCTGGTCGGTCGCGCATGTGCGGCGCTGGTCGGGGCGACAGGATTTGGGTTTCGTGA
>JANXWY010000471.1 GCA_025350905.1 Verrucomicrobiota bacterium | reverse complement strand
ACGGAGGAAGCCGTGCCGGGTTCGTGCCCCCAGGTTGACGAGGCGGAGGATGGACCATTCGATCAGTTGGCTGTTCCGATGTTCGAGCTCCTCGTGAATTCTCTGCGGAGGTCTGCCAAACGGACGATATAATGGATCGCCGATTACGGTCGTTTGCCACGACAAGACCGGCTGCGCAGAGTAGGCAGCCTCGCCGAACGTAAACCCTAGGTAGAGCCAGCGCCCGGCGAACACGCCGACTTCAGGCGTGCCGCCCAGGTATGGCTCGTCCACGCTACCCATGGTACACGTCGCCCCTTTGGCCAGCAGGGGACCGACCCAGTTATTGGTGGTGGTGCGCAAGGAGGCCGCGCTGTAGGAATGCAGATGATACGCAAAGGCACCGGGCATGAATTCCACCTGCGGCCGGGTAAACGGGCCGGCGACCGTCTCGGTGTACCAGCCCATATAAATTGCAATATGATCCATGGGGAAACCCGCCGCCCAGACGGTGGAATTTTCGTCCATGATCGTATCGAAGCCGAATTGTCGCGCCACTTGCGCCGCGCTGCGAATCCAGTCGTCGCCCGGCTTGTACGCCGGATCGGTGATGTTCCGCACGTCGAAATACGCCCGCCCCCACAAGCCATCGGTTTCAGCCTGCAGCGCCTTGTCCACGAGCCCGCGGGCAATTTCGGGCGTGGCGCCATCCAGCCGCGTTACGATCAGGATGCCATTCGTCGGCTGGAGCCAGGCGGCATTCGTGGCGCCGAAGAGGTGGTTGACGCTCGGCCCCGCGAGCGTGGGGCTTTGGTAGCTCTGAGGCAGACAGGCCAGTTCACTGTCCACGGCGGCCTCATTCCGGCGGAACTCCGGGCGCGGGGATTCTTCGGTGGCTTCGTGCAGTGTCGGGTCCCGGAGGATTTTCAACGGGACGCCGTAGCACAGGACCACGTACCGAATTTTTGAGGCGATGACTTTGCGTTTGACGCGGACGGGCTGGCCGTTGGGGCCGGGCAACTCGCCGCTGCCGAGGCGCCAAAGTTTTTGCTCTTCGAGTTTTTTGGCGAGCGGGCGTTGCAAGTTGTCGCGAAACTCGGCGCGCGAGATGGTCTCGCTCGTGGCCAGCTTGAATCCAAAGACTTGTTCCTGCGGTACCTCGCGCCGCCGGGCATAATATTCTGCCACGGCTTTCGATTCAGGCACGCGCGCGTTGTAAACGACCACGACTTCTTCACTGCCGGCCAGGATTGATACGGGGACCGGAAGGTATAGGGAGAGAAATCCAAAAATGATGTGCGCGTTGAGCATCCTGCCGACACCGTGCCGACTGGCGGCTGGCTGGGTCGCGAATTGGCAATCCTTGAGAGGGCGGTGTTTCAGCGGCCTGCCGACAACCAGTCGGCGATGCCGCAGACTATCCACCCACGCTCCGGCAACGAGGTTCATAGGCCGGGCGACCGGGAAAGACCTTTGCGGGTTTTCATTTCAGGCGTCACTCCCCACCGTTAGTCCATCCCACGCGAACCATACGTCCGGTGGTAATTCCGCTTGGGCCCGATCGTGGTCGTAATCATGAGTCAAATGCGTGAGGTACGTCCGCTTTGCTCCGATGCGCCGCGCGGCGGTGAGTGCTTCATCCAGGCACATGTGTGTTGGGTGCGGCGTATACCGCAGGGCGTCCAGCACCACGATCTCGACGCCCCGCACCTGTTCGATGACCGTCATGGGGACTTCTTTGCAATCGTTCAGATAGGCGAGCCGTGGCTTACCGTTCTGGGCAAACAAATATCCGTTCGTGGTGAACCGGCCGTGCGGTAAGGGCAGGGGAGTGATTTCCAAATCGGCGAGCGCGAATGGGCCGGTGATGATCCGAGGCTCCGGCATGAAATAGCCCTTGGGCCACGGACCATCGTGGAAGGCGTATTGGAACACGCGCCGCAAATCCGCCATCGTTTCCGGGTTGGCATAGATCGGCAACGGGGTGCCGCCGCGCAAGTCACAAAACCGCCGGCAGTCATCCAGCCCCATGATATGATCCGCGTGCGAGTGGGTGAAGATGACGGCTTCACAAGCGCGGATGTTCTCGCGGAGGCATTGCGTACGGAGGTCGGGCGTGGTGTCCACGAGAAAACTAGTCTCGCCGGTCGTAACAAAAATCGAAGGCCGCGTGCGATGGTTCTTCGGATTGGCCAGGAATTCCGGTGGATAATCCCGGCCGATGATCGGCACGCCTTGCGACGTGCCGCTGCCCAGAAAAGTGAAGGTGAAGGGCATGATTAAGCGACGGCGGATAAAGGTCGCCCGGCGCGGCGGCGGCGGTCGCTCGTGTTTTTTCTTTTGCCGAATGTTCGTCGCATCGCTCTAATGACGCGCGAACATTACCGATGTTGACCTCGTTGCGCATTAAAAACCTTGCCCTCGTGAGCGACCTCCTGCTGGAGCTCGCGCCCGGCTACAACGCCATCACCGGGGAGACCGGCGCGGGCAAGTCCATCGTCATGGGCGCGCTCAACCTGGTGCTGGGGCAACGCGCCGATCGGGCGCTGATTCGCAGCGGTAGCGATACTTGCTCCGTGGAAGCCGGCTTCGACGTGGCGCGAGTCCGGGCGCCGATTAAAATTTTCCTGGAGGAAAACGGCCTTGAACCCTGCGATGACAACCACCTCGTCCTCAAACGTTCGTTTACCAACGCCGGCACGAATCGTCAATTCGTCAACGGATCAGCCACCACGCTCGCGGTCCTGGCCCGCCTCGGCGATTGGCTCGTGGACCTGCACGGCCCCCACGACCATCAATCGCTCCTGCAGCCTGCGAAGCAACTCGCCATCCTGGACGCATTTGGCGGATTGGAAGCGGACTGCGAGGCGGTGGGGGAATTGGTGCGCCGTCGGACCGCCCTGGAAGCGGGAAAGTCTGCCCTGATCGTGGACGAGAAGACGTACGCGCAGCAGCTCGATCTTTTGCGGTTTCAAGTTCAGGAGATCGCCGCCGCCCGCTTTCAGCCGGACGAAGAAACTCAGATTGAGCTGGAACATCATCGCGCCAGCAATGCCGCCAAGCTTTTGCAGCTGAGCCAGGCGGCGCTGGAGACGTTGGGCGAGAACGAGAGCTCTTTGCTCACTCAGGCGGGCAGCGTTGGCCGTACGTTGCAGGACCTGTTGCGGGTGGACGCCGGCGCGGCGGCACTGACGGAGCTGCACGCCCAGGCCGTCGCCACCCTGCGCGATTTGCAGAGTGAGCTTTCCCGGTACGCGGACAAGGTGGACGTGGACCCGGCGCGCTGGCAGGAATTGGAGGAGCGGCTCAATCTCATCCACGCGCTAAAACGCAAATACGGTGCGTCGCTGGCAGAGGTCATTGCCTTTGGCGAGGAGGCTAAACGCCAGTTGCAATGCCTCGAATCCCGCGATGCCGAACTCGGCCGCCTCAACGCCGCGCTCGCAAGGCTGGATGGGGATTTGTTGCGTGCGGGAAAGCAACTTTCCGCCAAACGTCGCAAAGTGATTCCGCAGCTCACCCAAGCCGTGGGGCGGCAGCTTGCCGACCTGGGTTTCAAGCAGAGCAAGTTTGAGGTGGCGCTTGCCAGCGGACCTGAACGTGCCAACAACGACCCCCTCACCCGGACCTCGACCACCTTCTCCCCGTCGGATGGAGAGAGGGACGGGGTGAGGGGCGTTTCAGTTTCTGCCACCGGCCTGGATAATATTGAATTCCTATTCTCGCCGAACGTCGGCGAGCCGGCCAAGCCATTGCGCATCATCGCCTCGTCAGGCGAAATGGCCCGGGTGATGTTGGCGCTCAAGACGGTGCTCGCGGCCGAGGACGAAATTCCCGTCCTGATTTTCGATGAAGTGGACGCCAACGTGGGCGGGGAAACGGCGAACGCCGTGGGCGAGAAGATGAAACAGATTGCGGCCCAGCGCCAGGTCCTGTGCATCACCCACCTGCCGCAAGTCGCGGCGACGGCGACGGCGCATTACGTCGTCACCAAGCAGGTCCAGGATGGTCGGACGATTTCGGTGATTGAATTGCTGGACGCAAAAGCGCGGGTCACGGAACTGGCGCGAATGCTGGGCGGACAAAGCGAGGTGGCACGGAAACACGCGGCGGCGTTGTTGAAGTAACTCGGCTTTACCCCAAGGCGGCGGTCACGATCAGCTGCGCTTCCTGGATGATGTGGTCGAGGTGCGCCGTTCCTTTGAAGCTCTCGGCGTAGACTTTGTAAATATTTTCCGTTCCGGACGGGCGTGCGGCGAACCAGCCGTTCTGTGTCACTACTTTCAATCCGCCGATCTCCGCGTTGTTGCCGGGCGCACGGGTGAGTTTGGCGGTAATGGGTTCTCCGGCCAGCGTACTCGCGGTTACGGCCGCGGGGGTGAGTTTCTTGAACGCCTTCTTCTGCTCCGGCGTGGCGGGCGCATCAATCCGTTTGTAGCTCGGTGCGCCAAATTGCGCCGTGAGTTCCGCGTACTGCTGGCCGGGGTCCTTGCCGGTCGTGGCGCAAATCTCCGCCGCCAGCAGGCCGAGGATCAAGCCGTCCTTGTCCGTGGTCCACACCCGGCCGTCGCGGCGAAGGAAACTGGCGCCCGCACTCTCCTCGCCGCCAAAGCACACCGTGCCATCAGCCAAGCCCGGCGCAAACCATTTGAAGCCCACCGGTACTTCCATGAGCTGACGTCCCAGCGACGCCACCACGCGGTCAATGCTGCTGCTGCTCACGAGCGTCTTGCCGACGGCGGCGGTTCGTTCCCATCTCGGCCGATGCGTGAGGAGATAACGGATCGCCACGGCAAGGTAATGATTCGGGCTCAGCAATCCCGCCGACGGGGTGACGATGCCGTGCCGGTCGGCGTCGGGGTCGGTGCCGAAGGCGACGTTAAATTTGTCCTTGAGTTGTACCAGTCCGGCCATCGCATACGGACTTGAACAGTCCATGCGGATCTTGCCGTCGTGATCTACGGTCATGAAACCGAATTGCGGATCCAACTTCGCATTCACCACCGTGAGGTCGAGACCGTAACGCTCCTTCACCGGCTGCCAATAGGGCAACGACGCTCCCCCGAGTGGGTCGATGCCGACGCGAACGCCCGCCGCGCGGATGGCGTCCATGTCAATCACCTCGCCGAGCGCATCCACGTAGGGTGCGATGAAATCATGGTGGTGGGTGTGGCTGGCCTTGAGTGCGGATTCGTAAGGCTGGCGTTGCACCGCTTTATTGCCACTGCGCAGGAGTTCATTTGCCCGGTTCTGCACCCAGCCGGTGATGTCCGTATCCGCCGGGCCGCCATTTGGTGGATTGTATTTGAACCCGCCATCCTCCGGCGGATTGTGCGAAGGCGTGATGACGATGCCGTCGGCGAGCCCGGCCGGGCGTTCGCGATTGTGGGTCAGGATCGCGTGCGAAATGGCTGGCGTGGGGGTGAGGCCGTCGGCGCGCTGGAGAAAGGTTTCCACGCCGTTGGCGGCGAGGACTTCCAGCGCCGTCCGTTGGGCGGCGGCAGAAATGGCGTGCGAATCCTTGCCCAGGAATAACGGTCCGCGGTGGCCTTTGCTTCGGCGGAATTCGCAGATGGCCTGGGTCGTGGCCAGAATGTGCGCCTCATTGAACGTGCCGTTAAAGGGCGTCCCGCGATGACCGCTCGTCCCGAAACTGACGAGTTGATTCGGGTCCGCGAGGTCAGGAGCGCGGTGGGCGTAATCCCGTTCTAGTTGCACCACATCAATCAGCAGATTGGCAGGGGCAGGTTTTCCGGCGAGTAGACTTAGAGCCATGACGGAAGAAAACAGAGTCGGCGCGACGGTGTAAAGGGAAAGATGCGTGTGTGGTTCGATTGCCAGTAGCGGGTGGACTCCGGTGCTGACTCTGACTCTTCAGCCTAATCATAATCTCCCCGCCTGGTTCCAAGCTTTTGGCTTTACCGAAAAGATTAAGATTAAGTTGAAGATTAGGATTAAGGCCAAATCAAATCTGTCCGTCACCGCCTGGCAAACCCATGCTTTCGAGATTGGCACATTTCTGAAGCGATGCCCGTTATTCCCGAACCTTGGAATCCATCACGATTGTCACCGGGCCGTCATTGATCAGGCTCACTTGCATGTCCGCGCCAAACTCGCCGGTCTGGATCGGTCGCCCAAGGTCTTGCGCGAGGCGGGCGATGAATTGTTCGTAGCGCGGAATGGCGAATTCCGGGCGAGCGGAACGGCTGTAGGAGGGCCGGTTGCCTTTCTTCGTGCTGGCGAAGAGCGTGAACTGGCTGATGAGTAGAATGTCGCCACCGCTTTCCAGGATGGAACAATTCATCACGCTGTTCGCGTCGTTGAAAATTCTCAGCCGGATGATTTTTCCGGAAAGCCATTCGATGTCGTCATTCGTGTCGGCGGCTTCAACCGCCAGCAAGATAAGCAACCCGCGACCAATCACGGCTCGGGTCTGGCCGCCGATGGCCACGCTGGCGGAGGCAACTCGCTGGATGACCGTGCGCATGGCGTCATTGTCCGGGTATCGGCGGTGGGGTCGGCGCCGGATAAATTAAATTATAGGGGACACTCACGTGATCGCCGGCTTTGAGTTTGTCGAAGTTGAGGCCAGGATTGGCGGCGCGGAGATCATTCGGTTGCACGGCGTAAAGGCGCGCGATCCGATCCAAGCCTTCACCGGTGGCGACGACGTGCGTCTTGGCCGGTACGGGTTTGGGGGCGGGTTTGGCGGGCTCGGTTGGGTCGTCCTGCCCCAGTGCCTGGGCGTTGGCTTTAAGCTGATCGAGTTCGACCTGCTTGAGTTCGATGGCGCGTTGTTCGTCGGTGAGGCCGGCTTTTTCCTTGATGCGGGCCTGTTCCTCGGCGGCGGCGACCTTGATCGCAAACAGCGCCCCCGCGGTTTCCGGCGCCCCGGCATTTTGGGCCTCGGCGTAGGCCTCGCGATAGCGCTCGTCGTGCAGCAGGCGATACTGCTCATAACGCTTATCGCCGAGGGTGAGCTTCAAGGCGCTTTCTGCCTCTGCCAGCAAGGCGCTTCGTCGCTGAGCGCCCTGGGGAGTCGAAACATCGAGTTGATCCAGTTCGTCATTGAGCGGATCCAGAGTGCGAAACACGCTGCGAAACTCCTCGGGCGAGGCGTTGAAGAATTTGAGTTGCGCGAAATCCGTGCGCAGGCCGCGGGCGTTGTCAGAGTAGCGCAGGAGAAATTCTTCCAGTTGGACCGGCGTCAGGACCGCGGAGAGTTCCTTGCGCGTCAGTTGGCGCAGGCGGGCAAGTTCGGCGGGGTCGGAGGCTTTGCCGGCCTGGCGCTGGGCGGCGAGATATTCCGTGACGCGATCGGCGGCGTGCAAACTGATTTGCTCCACCAACTGTTTGGTCTCGGCGGGCAACGCCCCGAGCACCGGGCCGTCGAGCGGAATGGGCACGCGCGAAGGGCGCGGCAGGCTCACGAGATCGCCGCCCTCCCAGTTGGGACCGAGCAGGGCGCTGAGCAATTCGCGGCGTTCGGTGTCCAGTTCGCGATCCTTGGCCGCCGCCGCTTGCGCGACGACCGGATCCGGTTCAGCGCGCCACCATTGCTGTTCGGGCGTGAAGATTTCCAAGGCGCGCCGGCGGGCGAAGAGCGAGTTCACGTCGGCGATGATAATGTCCCGGATGGTCTGCTCGGGGCAGTTGATCTCGCGCAGGTTTTTGATGTACGTGGGATAGTCGGCGGATTCGACTTCCTGCCAGGAGAAGAATTGGCGGCGGACAACGACCGCCGTCTTGATCTGCACGCCGTTGGTCGTGCCGGCCAGCATCTCCGAGCGCGAGGATGGCGATGGGTCGCGGGACGTGAGCCAGAGCCAGCCCGCAGCGAGAATCAAGTTCCCGACGAGCGACAGACCGAAGAGCAGGCGCCAGCGCATGGGGTATTAATGACGAAATGATGGCCAAAGGGAATTGAAAAATCAACCCGGGGAAAAGTTGCGTCAGCATTTTGACTCGCCCCCCGCCGGTCTTCCCGCTTTACTTTCTTCCGCATGAAACAGAAAGCCTACGCCGCCGCCGGCGTTGACATTGAGCTCGGGAACAAAGTTAAAGCCACTCTCCCGCAACTGCTGGCCCGCACGCACCGCCGCGAAGTCCTCGGCAAAGTCGGCGGCTTCGGGGGCCTGTTCGCACTCGATGTGAAGAAATACCG
Organism: Verrucomicrobiota bacterium; assembly: GCA_025350905.1. Taxonomy (GTDB): domain Bacteria; phylum Verrucomicrobiota; class Verrucomicrobiia; order Limisphaerales; family JADLHS01; genus JADLHS01. Next base: position 7,248 of record JANXWY010000471.1, on the reverse strand, counting down.
CGAGCCGATCCTCGTGAGCAGCGTGGACGGCGTCGGGACGAAGCTCAAAATCGCTTTCGCGATGGACCAGCACGACACCATTGGGGCTGACCTGGTGAACCACTGCGTCAACGACATTGCCGTGCTCGGCGCGGAGCCGCTCTTCTTCCTCGACTACCTCGGTACCGGCAAACTGGAACCTCACGTCTTCACCGAGATCATCAAAGGTTTCGCCCGGGCCTGCGCGGAAAACAACTGCGCCCTGATCGGTGGCGAGACCGCGCAGATGGCCGGCTTCTACCAGAAGGGCGAATACGATTTGAGCGGCACCATCGTCGGCGTGGTGGAGAAATCCAAAATGCTCAACGGCCAGAAAACCGTGAAGCGCGGCGATGTGGTCATCGGCATTGCCTCCAGCGGCCTGCACACGAATGGCTACTCGCTCGGCCGTAAAATTTTCTTCGAGCAACTTAAACTGAAACCCACCAGTCGCGTGCCGGGGCTCAAAGGCACGATTGGCCAGGAGTTGTTAAAAGAACACCTCAGCTACGGCCCGCTCGTGCAAGCGTTGTTGAAGCGCTTCAATTCAAAATTCAAAATTCAAAATTCAAAATGCCCGATCAAAGCCTTCGCCCATATCACCGGTGGGGGATTCGTGGACAACATCCCGCGCGTGCTGCCGAAGTCGCTCGACGTCGTCATCCGCAAAGGTTCATGGGACATGCTGCCTATCTTCCAGATCATCGAGCAGAAGAGCGGTGTGCCGGACGAGGAATTGTATCAAGTCTTCAACATGGGCATCGGCATGGTGGCCATCGTGGCGGCGGACCAAGCCGACGGCGTGCTGAAATTCATCCGCGCACAAAAACACAAAGCCTGGCTCATTGGCGAGGTGGTGAAGGGCAAGGGCGAGGCAAGGGTGGAGTAATCCCATGCTTGTTTGAAAACGTGGATTGAGCTACCATCTCCGCATGAAATCATACGGTCAAGTGATTGATTCGATTGAAGCTCTGCCCGATGAACAACAAGAGTCGTTGCTGGATTTGATTCAAAAACGACTTGCTGAACGTCGCCGTGCCGCATTGATCAAGTCAGTTCAAGAAGCGCGGAAAGAATTCAAGTCTGGCAAACTGCGCCCGGCCAGCCCGGCGGACATCATGCGAAAAGTTCTCGCATGAAACGGCTGCTCCTGCCATCCACTGCTTTTGTTCGTTCCGCTCGCCGCTTCACCCGCAAGCATCCTCAACTCGCTCCCGAACTTCAGTTGACGCTCGAATTGCTGGCGGAAGATGCGTTTCATCCGCAACTCAAGACTCACAAGCTCAAAGGCAAACTGGCTGGCTCGTGGGCGTGCAGCGGTGGCTATGATTTGCGTGTCATCCTGCAATTCGTGAAGCACAAGGGCAGCGATGCCATCTTGCTTGAAGGTGTGGGGACGCACGACGAGGTCTATTGATGAAAACCTATTTCATCGTGGCGGCGGACCAGGCGGACTCCGTGCTGAAATTCATCCGCGCCCAACAGCACCAAGCCTGGCTCATCGGCGAAGTGGTGAAGGGCAGAGGCGCGGCGCGGGTGACGTAGCCAACAATCCCTGCGATGAACACGATCGCAATAGCAGTCGGTTGCTTGGTTGCGTTGCTGGTTGTTTTGTTCGTTGGCGTTCAGCTCTACGCGTACGGTTGGCTTTTGCTCGACAACCTTCGCCTGGGGCGTCGGCTTCGCGCTCAGCATCGCGTTCGATCGTTGGATGAGGCGAAGGAGAGAATCAAATTGAAGCTAGGCATAGTGATTGTTGATGACCCAAGCCTCGGTTGGAATATTTCCAGGGTGTGGTGGTCGCCGACAACGGATTTTGAGCCTCGCCCTGAATCTTGGAGTAAAGATTTGCTATGTCCCGATGAGGACATAACTAACTACGATAAGTTTATTGAGCCATCGTCTGGGACCGCGTTGCTGGTCGATGGGTTCGTTTTCAGCCAGAGAATCAGAGCATACCTAAAGCAACATTTCGGCTCCGATAAATTTGGATATGTGTTTTCAGGAGGTGTCCTGAATCAAGCTGCCCTAGAAAAAAACGGGCAAATGCCGGTGGGCATTCACGGTGACGGGGGCTGCGAACTGCTGAATAAGCCAGGGAACGAGTCCGCGCTCAAGAATTCTTCCAGGACGCGTTCCGGTGAATGCGGATCAAGGGCCCAGTCTTCGCCTTTGTCGAGGATGCCGGTGGCGTATTTGGCGGCGCCTTCCTGAACACAATCGAAGGTCTGCACCAGATCGCGAAACCAGTCCGGATAACGGCCGGTGAATTTTAGCTCCAGCATGACCGTGCGGCCGAATACCAGATGGGGCCCCGGGCTGCGTGCGACGAGCGCGTCATGATGGTGGGGGGCGCTTTCCACGCGGCGATCAAAGGTGACGCGGACGTCGTTGGTGCCTGGATTTTCGTACGCTTCCCGCAAGTAGGCAATGTGCATCTTCGGCCGGGCCTGAATTTGATGCAGATGATGACAGAAGGATTGCAGAGCGACCAAGGCTTTATGATCGTTCGGATTGAGCAAATGATCCGGGGCGGGCAGTTGCCCGGCCAGCAAGGTGCGGACGGAGCTCTTTCTCACCCCGGCGCGTTGTTTGAGAATCACATTATCCTCCCGCCGTTTGAGTTCAAAGAAGACTGGCGAATCCGGCCGGTCATCGTAATACCGGAGACGCAGTTTGTAGCGGTTCCGATCGCCGTTGATGGTTCGCCAATAGGTGTCCAGACCAGCCGAATCCAGATACAAACTCAGGGTGGGATAGGACAAATCGGGCTGGCCAGCGCCGTATTCATCAAGCCCCAGATAGCCTTGAACAAATTGACGGACCCGTAGCGCTTTGGCTTCATCGAGCCAGTATTTCAACTCGTAGCGCTGTTCTTGAAGCCGGTCCTGCATGTCCGGCGTCATGTTTCGTCAATTCGCAGCGATGCTCAAGTGGAATTCAATGGATTCGCCCACCGTGGTTGCTCTGGAACCGGGCGGCTGGCTGACTCCCTTGGCTTCCGCACTTTCTATGTCGCTTCGAGTCTCGTAATCTACCAGTAGATTTAAATGAAACTTCTTGTCATCGGTTCGGGCGGCCGCGAGCACGCGCTGGTTTGGAAACTGGCGCAATCACCGCATGTCACCCAGCTCTGGTGCGCGCCGGGCAACGCCGGCATCGGACTGGAGCGGCTCGCCCGCAATGGCGCGCGCGTTGAGTGTGTGAACCTCGGCGCCGAGGATTTGCCCAAGCTGCTGGCGTTCGCACAGGAGAAGAAGGCGGAGCTCACGGTCGTCGGGCCGGACAATCCGCTGCCGCTCGGCATCGTGGATTTATTCCAGAAGCATGAGCTGCGGATTTGGGGGCCGAACCAACAGGCGGCTCAGTTCGAAGCTTCCAAGGTGTTCGCGCACCGGTTCATGGCGAAATACGGTATCCCGACCGCCCGGGCGGGGACTTTTTCCAACCCCAAGCCGGCGAAGGCGTTTGCGGCGTCGCTCGGCGGACGCTGCGTGGTGAAAGCGGACGGGTTGGCGTTGGGTAAAGGGGTACTGATCTGCGCGAACCAAGTCGAAGCCAAGCGGGCCGTGGACGAAATCATGGTGAGTCAGGCCTTCGGCGCCGCCGGGGCACGGGTGGTCATCCAGGAATTTCTTGAAGGCCCCGAGGTTTCTCTGCACGCCCTCTGCGATGGAAAAACGGCAAAGCTTTTCCCCACCGCGCAAGATCACAAGCGGGCGCTTGACGGTGATCTCGGTCTCAACACCGGCGGCATGGGCGCTTACTCACCGACGCCGTTTCTGACCGAAACGCAACTCGCCGAGACGGCCAGCAAAATTCTCGAGCCGTTCATGCGCGGCTGTGTGGCGGAGGGAATCGATTATCGCGGCATCCTTTATCCCGGCGTGATGCTGACACCGGACGGCCCGAAGGTTTTGGAATTCAACGCGCGCTTCGGCGACCCGGAGACACAGGTTTACCTGACGCGACTGGAAAATGATCTGGTGGAACTGCTCGACGCGAGCGTGAGTGGTGCGTTAGCCAGCGTGGAATTGAAATGGCGTCCACTGGCCAGCGTATGCGTGGTGATGGCGAGCGGCGGGTATCCCGGCCAGTACGTAAAGGGCAACGCCATCACGGGTCTCGCCGCAGCCAACGCCTTGCCGAACGTGTCCGTCTTTCACGCCGGCACCGCGAGGGTAGGGGAGCACGTGGTCACCAACGGTGGTCGGGTGCTGGGCGTGACGGCACTGGGCCCGGATTTGAAAGCGGCGCAAGCTGCCGCATACGACGCGGTGGAGAAAATCCATTTCGAAGGCGCGCAGTTTCGCCGTGACATCGCGGCCAAGGGGCTAACCATTTCCCGGTAAGGCAATTTCAGGGGCCCGGAGGATTGAGCGCGGAGTTCAGAAGGAGTACGCGGCGCCGACGACCACAAAGATGCTGTGATTCAGATTCAATACGGCCGTCTCGCCGTTTTCCGTTTGGGCATACTGGCCGACTTTCTGAAACTGCACCCCACCAAACAGCCCCCAAGTTTTGGAAAGCTGGTAGGAAATATTCCCGGCCACATAACCTCCAACCATGACGTCTTGCTGGGAGCCCGCCCCGGAAGCCGAAGGGACGTTCGGCTGCGCGATGGTTTCATGGAAACTGAACTCACTGGTTACGAACGCGAGGGCCAACCCGCCGCCAAACGAAAGCGTCGCTTTTTCGCCGAGGGACAATTCCAGATACGGCCCCAGCCGGAATCCGTAGATGTCCGCGTCAAAATCACGAGTGCCGGTCATGGCGACCAGCGTGGTGGCCGTGCTCGATGGCAAGGGCGTGGCGTGGATCACCGGGTTGCCTTCCGGAGACAAATCCGCGCCATGGTAATACGGTGCCGGCGGCGGAGCCACAAAACCTTCGCCCTCCAGCGCCGGAAGCTGGTACGGTGTGCTGACGCGGCTGGCGTTGATCGCAAGCGGACGGGAATCATGAACGGCCACGTTCATATAGTTGAAAGCCGTCTCCCACCCCCAGCGCAGGCTATGGTTCCGGCCCAGTTCGCGGTTGTAAGTTAACTCAATGCCCAAATTGGGATTCTCTTTCGGCCCCGTGACGGAAGTGCCCGCCGACGAAGTCGTGTGCATGACCAGGGTGCCATCGCCCGGCACTTGGCTGGCACTGTCGTACCCCCAGTAGCGGGTGTAGCCCAACAAATTGCCCGACGAATCCGTCAGCACATAACCATCGTCGTAATTAAATGGCGCGCCATCCGGGGTCAAACGCAAGCCGGCCGGCGAGCGAAACGCTCCGACATTTTCGAAATCCACCGAAACATTGAACGCCATGCGAAAACTGGCACCAAAATGATTCGGTGATTCCTTCAGCGGCGACACCAGTTGGGCGGAGGCAACCGAACAGCTGGCAAGCAGGGTGGCTGGCAACATGGATAGACTGAGGCAGCGAGCGAGTGTCATAAGGCTTAAGGCGTCGGTTTAGGGAAGGAGGAGCACGCGATAAAAGCGTGCAGGCTGTGCGGCCGGCGCGCTTTCGGTTTTTGGTTCGCCATTATCAATCCATTGCACCCAGTTGCCGGTGCCGGTGACCGCCGGGAACGCGGCTTTCCAATTTGCCAGGTCCGGACCGTACTGAATGGAGTAAACCCGGTTTGACAGGGTGGGAAACTCAACCACAAATGTCCTGTTGCCCAGCAACCAGGCCCGGTTGATGTGTTGCGCCACGCCGGTCGGGGCCGTCAGGCTGTCGGCAGGCTTGACCAATTCTGGCTGCAAGACCGGATTGGGTGTAATGCGCAGGGGTGAATAAAACTCGATCGTCATGTCAACATAGCTCCCCGGAGGCACGGCCGTATGGGTTTGGACGTAAGACACATTATTCGTGAGCCCCGAGAGATTGTGAACCGCAATCGCTGGGGTATTGGTCAAGTTCAGGACATAAACCCGGACCGCGTCAAAGCTGGAATAAGTCGGGTTCGTGATGCGTACTCTTTCTTCAAAGAAATCTGTCTGCGGATTGTAGTGCATCGCGGTGATTACGGTTAACTGGGGACGCGCAATCACGGTGATGTTCACCGGCGCCGAAGTGCCCATCAAACCACAGTTATCCGTGGCGACGGCAACGATCGAATATTTGCCCGTCGGCACGTTGGTCAAAACAATAAAGTAGGGTTCCCCATTGTCGGCCGCCCCCAGTAGATTGGTGCTGCTGAAGTAATCGATTTTGGCGATTGTGCCATCCGAATCGCGCGCATCGGCAAGCACCGTAAAGTTTGCGGGCGCGATGAACACGGCGCCGTTGGTCGGACTGATGATGCTAACGGTTGGGGGGGCTGTGTCGATGACCGTGACGGTCTGACTGCACGTGCGTGCGTTGCCACAGGCATCGGCGGCCTGCCAGGTTCGCGTCGCATCAAAGGTCGAACCGCAATGGCCGACCAGGTTCGTCACCGTGCTCACGACTGTAAGTGTGATGTTACTGCCATGGTTATCGGTGGCCGTCGGCGAGTCGAAGATCCAGGCGCTTCCAGATTGAACGGTTTTGGTGAAGTTTTCGGCGCAGTTGATGACGAGCGTCGTTGCGTCCATCACCGAAACCGTTTGACTGCAGGTGTTGGTATTGCCACAGCCGTCGGTGGCCTGCCAGGTGCGGGTCGCATCGAAGGTGGAACCGCAATGACCGGCAGTGTTGGTTACCGTGGTTAATACGGTGAGGGTGACGTTGCTGCCGCTGTTGTCGGTGGCGGTCGGTAGGTCAAAGGTCCAGGCAGTGCCCAGTTGGATCGTCTTGTTGGGACTGGCCGCGCAGTTGATCACTGGCGCCGTCGTATCGATCCCCGAAACCGTCTGACTGCACGTGTTGGTGTTGCCGCAGGCATCGGCGGCCTGCCAGGTCCGGGTGGCGTCGAAGGTCGAGCCACAATGACCAGTGGTGTTCGTGACGGTGTTCAACACGGTGAGCGTGACGTTGCTGCCGCTGTTGTCACTGGCCGTTGGCAAATCAAAGGTCCAGGTACTGCCGAGTTGGATCGTCTTGTTGGGACTGGCCGCACAGTTGATCACCGGCGCGGTCGTATCAATTACGGTGACCGTTTGACTGCAGGTGTTGGTGTTGCCGCAAGCATCGGCGGCCTGCCAGGTGCGGGTCGCGTCAAAGGTGGAACCGCAATGGCCAGCGGTGTTCGTGACGGTGCTCACGACCGTAAGTGTTAGGTTGCTGCCACTGTTGTCGGTGGCGGTCGGT
>JANXWY010000431.1 GCA_025350905.1 Verrucomicrobiota bacterium | reverse complement strand
GCCCGCCGCGCTGATTCCGGCCACGATGCCGACGGCTGGCTCAAACACCATGCGGCCGACAGACAGATCCCTGGTACGCCAGCGTTCGAGTTCGTCGTCCGAAAGATGCTTGCTCGCTGTAGCGGCGCGGCGCAGCGCAGGCACGATGCGGTCGAGCGCTGCGAGTCGGGTGACCTCTGCTCTCAACCCCACCGCGGTGTCAACGTCCGGCGTGGTGACATTCAGACCGAAGCCAATCGCCACCCACTCTGGCCTCGTACCGCGCCAGCGCGTCTCGATCAGCGTGCCGGCGAGCTTGCATTCACCCACATAGAGATCGTTCGGCCATTTCAGCCGCACTGGCGCCTCCGCGAGACCATCGAGCGCTTCGGCGGCATGGAGGCCACATCGCAGTGCGAGCACGTCAAGCGCGCGGGCGTCGGCCGGGCGTTCGATGAGGGTGAGCCAGATGCCGGCTCCGGGCGCGGATGCCCACCGGCGACCATGGCGGCCGCGACCAGCCGTCTGCTCGTCCGCCAGGATGAGCGTGCCCGAGGGAGCATCTGGTGCGAGCCGGTGCGCGACATCGAGCGTCGATCCCACGGCCTCGAACGCCACGACGGCGGGCAATTGCCAACGGGCAGCAAGCGCCTCGACGGCGTCGCCGTCGAACGCACGCGCGCTGCGAAGGTCAGCGAAGAAAGACAAGGAAGTACACGACGGCAAGCGCGATGCGGTACCAGCCAAAGGCGACAAACGTGTGCGTTCGCACGTAACTCAACAGCCACTTCACGACGACGAATGACACGACAGCGGCAACAACTGTGGCGAGGATGATTTGTCCCCAATGTTCGGCGGGCGCGCCAACGGGGGGATGGTGAAGGGCCTTGAAAATTTTGAGTCCGCCCGCGGCAAGCATCGTGGGAATACCAACGAGAAAGGAGAATTCCGTGGCGGCCGGCCGGTTGAGTCCCAACGCCAGCGCGAGGAGGATCGTCGCTCCGGAACGCGAGGTGCCGGGAAAAGATCCGGCGATCAACTGACCCATCGCGACGGCGAGGGCGATGGTCCAGGTGATATCCGAGCCCGTGCGTTTGCCGCGCAGGAAGAATTCGATGGCGACGAAGGCAATGCCACCTATCAGTAGCGCAAGGCCGATGGGCACGGGATTCTCCGGGAGCTTGAAACCTTTCTTGTCGAGGACGAGACCAATCGCACCGGTGATGGCGAAGGCGACGGCAATCTTCAGGAGGTAATCGCGCGTTTCCTTTTCGCGCCATTCAAAAACGAATTTGTAAAGGCGTTCGGGAAACAACGGCAGCACGGCAATGACGGCGCCGCACTGGATGACGATGTTGAACAGATCGCTTTCCCGGAGCTTCAGCAGATGCTCGGTGAGCAGCAGATGTCCGGTTGAGGAGACAGGCAGGAATTCGGTGATCCCCTCGATGATTCCCAATAGAATTACGGCCAACCAGTCAGGCATGGCGGGGATAAACGCGAAAGGTGAGGCAATGACAAGGAAGAACCGTTGAAAGTTTCCAACGGACGAATAGCCTGCTCGCTCAAGCTGGCGTTACTTGCCCTTTTCTTTCTTCTGGCCGAAGAGCCCGGAAAAGGCGGATTTGTCGGATTCGGAATGCTGCCGGACCTTGAGCTGGCCAAGGATGGCGTGCCAGCCGATGTAGATTTTGTGCCACTGGTTCTCGGTGTTGCGCAATTGCCCTTCGTTTTGCTCGCTGAGGAAGCGCAACGACGGGGCGTTGCCAACCAGTGTATGCACCTCCTCCTTGCTGGGGGAATTGACTTCGATGGAGGAGAAAATCAATTCCAGCTCCTGGATGATGACGCTTTTGACTTCGAGAAACTGGTGTTCGTCTTCGTTGCTAAATTTTTTTGAACGCGCGAGGTTGACGAAGTGGTTGAATTGCTTCCAGCACTCGATGTAGTTCTCCATTTGCTGGATGAGGGAGTCCATTTTCTTGTTGCTCATGGGAACGCGGGGTTGGGGTTTATTATTTAGTTTCGACCGATGGGGTTTTGGAGCGTCAGAAATACGATGGCGCCGCCGCGCATTTCGCGCGCGACGATTTTGAGGCTGCCGAAATGGACGATGAGTTCGGAAAGCGGCAATTGCGCCGCCTGGGCCTCGCGGAAGGTGGCCAGCACCTGCCGGCCGATGTCCTCGACCGTCGCGATCGGAATGCTCGAGGTGACCGTGCCGACGACGAGGCGGCCCGTGCGGTCGAGCGTAAAGCTGCCCGAGGGCAGCCGCTGAAGCGGCGGCGCGGCTTTGGAAAAAAAACTCAGGAGGCCCATAGCGTGACAACTTTCTTCATCTGGCCGCGGATTTCGTCCGCCGTCATCGTGGGCCGCCAGCCGACGCAGAGGGCAGTTGCGGCCGGTTGCGCCAGAGTGACATGCCGGTGGGGACCGAGGGCTTCAATTTGTTCGAGCGGGCCGGTTTGCATTCGATCGCCCAGTGCGCGGAAACGCTCGATAGTTTGTCGGGCCCAGGCGGCGAGGCGTTCCGGGTTTTCCAGCCCGCGGGCTTCCAGTTCAGTTGTCTCGCCGGATCCGGCCGTGAGCACAAACTCCACTCCGTCCACTTGGGTCGCCGCGGTGAGGCCGGAGGCGGCGGCGCGGGGCGCGTGCGTATCCACGGCGTGAATGGCTTCGTCGAGCGCCTGCGCGGTCTCGAGCAGCAGGGCGTTGTAAGATTTGAAAATCGTGCGGGCGCGCGCTGATTCGGCAGGCAGGGTTTCAAAATTGCCGGTGCGCCAGGCGAGGATCTTTTGAAATGCTTCCTCGCCGCGGGCGCCGTCGGTCTCGGCGTCCACAAGTTCGCCACCGTTGATCCAGATCTTGCCGGTGAGCGGGCCGTTGGTGATGCGCAGCACGGATGAACTGTGCGAGATGCATTCCAACTGGATGATGTCCACGAGGCTCTTGCTCTGCACGCCGCGGAAGCCGGATTCGGTGTTGCGATCGAGCAACGACTCGATGCACTCGCGGAAGGATTTGATTTCCTGCTCAGTGCCGGGCTTCTGCCAGAATAAATCCACGCCTAGGGCATAGACGCGCGAACGAAACTGTTCGTCGACAACCGACGTGAGCACGACGGTGCGGAGTTCGGGGTATTTGCGGCGGACAATGGACAACACCTGGAGGCCGTCCATCTTGGGCATCTTCAAGTCGCTGATCAACATTCGGAAGGGATGTGACTCGAGCAGCGCCATGGCACGGGCCCCGGAGGTGGCGGTGTGGATTTCCGGGCGGCTGGAAAGTTCCGAGAGGATATCGCGGTACATCTCCAACAGGTCCGGATCGTCGTCCAGAAGCAGGATTTTGTGATGCGTATCCATGTAAATATTTCCAACGGCTAACCCGGGCATCCGGCAAACTCAAGCCTCAAAAAGGCCTTGGTCCGCATGTTTGAGAGCAAGCGGTATTCCGCGCACCAAATCAAGCGCAGGTTTTCATGGATTGTGCGAGGCAATTGACGCGCCGCACGGCGCGGGCTTGCCGTTTTGTTGCCAGCGACTCGCCGCGGGGCAACGCTCAGGACAACTAGTCCACCGTTGGGACAAGAGACCTACTCCGGCCCAGCCGTGTCAGACTGGAACTGACCAAGCTCCGGTTGATTTGTCAAATGACTCCGTCGGCGGAGCGTTGGTGGCACGAATTCTGCCCTCACCCGCGTTGAAGTCGTTTACGTGAGACAAAACCGAATGAGCCGTCATTTCTTTGTCGCCCAAGCCGGACTGGACCGGAGACCCGGGGGCCTGAGTGGTTGGACGTGCGCGCCGGTTTCGTCCCGACCTCACAACTGTATCATAAAATGAGTGCCATCTCTCACGGTGACAAATTCAGGTTATTCGGTTTTCTGCGAAACATGTTTCGCAAACCGGTCGAAGGCGGCAACGTCGCTGCAACTGCTGCAAGTCATTCAGTGGCTTCCCCAGCACCCGCCGAACCTGCCAGCAATGGGAATGGCGAAGGGAATGGCAGCACCAACAACCACCGCAAGATCGAAGGCATCACTCTCCCGTTGAATGTCGTGCTCGCGACCCTGCCGCTGGAGCTGCGGGGCAGAATCCGTCAGACCGATGCAGGTGACCGCACGTTCACCATCGGGTTTGACAGAGTCCTTTCGCAACTCGCCTCCGGCATGGTCAAGGTGACGTACGGTGACATCCGACGCTCGGCGCCGCAGTTGTTCGCACCCGGTGTGGAATCGGACGCGATGGCGGTGGCTCTGCCGCTGAATGAAATTTTGTCGCGCCTCAATCCGGCCCTGCTCACCCGGCGGCCGGAGCAAAAACAGGTGGCCGTGCCCGAAGAAATCGCCAGTCCCTTTTCGGGCCGGGGCGACGGGCTCGCTTTTTCGGTGGGGAAACCGCAAACGCAGGCGCCCGCTGCGCCTCCATTCGTCGCGCCTGTGCCCGTCACCTCGGTGTCGCGCGCACGCGCGGCGTTTGCGCCCACCGCAACGCCGTCCGCAAAGACCGAAGATACCTCCATCTTCCAGCGTATGCCGGCCCGGGCGGTCGGCCCCGGTGCGGTCTCCACCGCATCCGCCGAAGCGCCTGTGTCCCAACGCGTGCCCGCTCGTCCCGCGACGCCGACGCCTCCGATTCCGTCAGTGGCCACTGGCGCAGCGGCAGCGACCAAACCAGACACGGAGATTTTCCAACGCAAACCCGGGCTGCTACCCATTGCACCAACACCCAACGTCGCGGGATTGCCGCCGCGACCGAAAGATTACTTTGCCGATCCGCCCGTAGCACGGGCAATGCAGCCCGCGCCCTCCGACCAAACCGCGCCGCCACCAGCCGATGCCGGCATGCCGTCGATCCCCGTACCGTTGGCGGCACTGGCTGATGCCTGGCCCGAAGCGTTGCGGGAGGAAATCGTGCAATTGAACCTGGCAGATGCCCGCGTGGCGCTGCCTGTTGACGTGATCGAGGCTTCACTCAAGCGGGGTCGGGTGGTGTTTCCTTGGAAAACCATGCGGTCGTGGCTCCGGCCCGCGCCGTCGCCCAGCGTGTCAGCCCACGATGCCACGGATTTGGAACTGTCTTTGAGTGTCATCGCCCCGTTGTTTCTCGCGCGTCAAAAGGCCACCGGTAAACACCAGCGCGCGGTCGTGGATGAAACTATTCCCAATCTTTTCTTCGGGCTGCCCAAGCCCGAGCCGGCGCAAACGCCAAAACCCGCGGACACCAATTATTACGTCTGGGCCGAAACCTCTGATCAAGCTCGCGTGGACGATCTCGATTACAAACGCAAAGGTCCGAGTGGGACCGACTTCGTGT
>JANXWY010000158.1 GCA_025350905.1 Verrucomicrobiota bacterium | reverse complement strand
CTTCTCGCGGCGTGTGGTCTTCTTTTTGGCGGCAAACTCGGCGTGCGTGAAACTGGTCTGGTGGGTCATGCAACACAGACGAGAAAATCAGCCTCCTCGTTCAAAAGAAATCCATGCGGATTAAATCAGCGTTTCCTTAGGTGGGTAAGCGACCGGCAGGTGCGGGCTCAGGCTTTCAGCTTTCGTTCTAAAGTTTCACCGATGAGCGCTGGGTTTGCCTTGCCTTTGCTCAGTTTCATTACCTGGCCCTTGAGGAAATTCAGTGCGGCGGCTTTACCGGATTTAAAGTCGTGGGCGGGCCCAGGATTTGCCGCGATGGCTTCGTCACAGAATTTTTCAATCGCCGCGGTGTCGCTGACCTGGGCCATCCCCTTTTCTTGAACGATGGTGGACGGGGACTTCCCGGTGGCGAACATTTCCGCAAACACCTGTTGCGCGGCGGCGCTGCTGATGGTGCCGGCTTCGACGAGGCTGACGAGTTCGAGCAAGCCTTCGGGCTTGAACTTCAAGTCCGCCAGCGTGAGGTTCGTAAACGCCGATGCAAGGAGGCTCTGACTTTCATGGTGAGCATCATCGGAAGAGGTTAGAGCCTCCTCACGTCGGTTGCTACTTTCCGAAAGTTTTGCGCGGAGATTGTTGATGACCCAATTCGCCACGGCTTTGGGGTTCTTCGCCTGCCGGGCGAGGCCTTCAAAGTAATTCCCCAGCGGCACGTCGTGCTTGAAGGTTTCGGCGTCCGGGGCGGGTAATTGGTATTCGCGCATGAAGCGCTGCTTGCGGGCGAGCGGCAACTCGACGACGCGCGCCTTTACCGCAGCGAGCCACTCGTCCGTGGGCGCCAGCGGCATGAGATCGGGGTCGGGAAAATAGCGGTAGTCATGCGCGTGCTCCTTGGTGCGCATTTCTTCGGTGATGCCGGCCAGGTCGTCCCAGCGCCGGGTGGACTGGATGAGCTGGCCGCCACGTTTCACCACGTCGATCTGGCGTGGGATTTCGTAGTCCAGCGCCCGCCGCACGCCGGAAAAGCTGTTCATGTTTTTGATCTCGATTTTCGCGCCGAGTTCCGTGGTGCCGACCGGCCGCACGCTCACGTTCACGTCGCAGCGCACCATGCCTTTTTCCATGTCACAATCGCTCACGCCGCCGTAGATGAGAATCTCCTTGAGCGCATTCAAATACTCGTACGCCATGTCCGAGTCGGTGATGTCGGGTTCGGAAACAATTTCCATGAGCGGCACGCCGGCGCGATTGAAATCCAGGCCGCTGTGCCGTTCAAAGTGCGTGCTCTTGCCCACGTCCTCTTCGAGATGCGCACGGGTGATGCGCACGCGCGACAGGCCGTTGTTGAGTTCGAATTCCACAAAGCCGTTGGCCGTGGAGGGCCGGTCGTACTGAGTGATCTGGTAATTCTTCGGCATGTCCGGATAGAAATAACTCTTCCGGTCGAACTTGGCGAAGCGCGGAAGCTCGCAATTGAGGAGCAAACCCGTGAGCACGGTCAGGCGCAGCGCTTCCTCGTTGGGTACCGGCAAAACGCCGGGAAGGCCGAGGCACACGGGGCAGACGTTGGTGTTCGGCTCCGCGCCATATTGATTGGCGCAACCGCACCACATCTTCGACTTCGTTTTGAGCTGGACGTGGGTTTCCAGTCCGATGACGGCTTCGTATTCCATAATGGCAGGTGAAGTTTAACCACAGATGACTGCGGATGAACACGGATTTTTGGTCGACGGCGTCAGGCGCCAGGTCCCGCGATCCTCGTGCCCCGCTTCGCGCGGTCCGCCAGGTTCAACAGTGGGCCGGTTAGAAACGTGGTGACCAGTGCCATCACGACCATCATGGCGAAGATGCGCGGCGGTAGGATGCCCAGATCGTAGCCTATGTTCAACGCGACGAGTTCCACCAGGCCGCGCGTGTTCATCAACGCGCCGAGCGCGAACGCGTCGTTCCAGTTCATGCCCGTCAATCGCGCAGTGACCATCGTGCCCCCTAATTTCCCGAGCGTGGCGACCCCGATGATCGCCAGGCAAATCAGCCAACTCGTAGGGTCGTTCAGCAAGCCGACGTGTGTCCGGAGTCCGCTGTAGGCGAAGAACAGCGGTAGTAGGAACTGGGAACTGAAATTCTCCAACCGCACGATGAGGTACTCGCGAAACTCCGTTTTCTGCGGCATGACGACGCCGGCAACAAACGCGCCAAACAAGGCGTGGATGCCGATCAGTTCCGTCGCGAGCGCAGAAGTGAGAATCAGCAGGAGCACCGCCGCCATGACGCCACGGCTCGGGCCAGCCGCTTCCATCCGCCCGACGGCCAGCCAGCGCGGCAATTGCGGGCGCACCACCAGGAGCATCACCGCCACAAACACCACGACCAGTCCCAGCCCGAAAGCCGTGGACGCCAGACTGGTGGCCCGCGCGATGGCGACGACGAAGGCGAGGATGGCCCACGCTGTGGCGTCGTTCACGGCCGCACAAGTGAGGGCGGTGCTACCCAGAAACGTTCGCGCCAGGCCGCGTTCTTTCAGAATGTGCGCCAGCACCGGGAAGGCCGTGATGCTCATGGCGATGCCCATGAACAAGGCGAAGGGAGCGAAGGAAGTTCCGGGTGCGCCCAGTTTCGAATAAAGCCACAGCGCCGTAAGCACGCCGAGGAAATACGGGAACAGGATGCCGACGTGGCTCACGAGGACGGCGGTGTGCGCCTTTTGCCGCAGGTGGCTGACCTCCAATTCCAGTCCCACCACGAACATGAACAGGCACACACCGATCTGGCTCAGCAGTTTCAACTCCCCCAAAGATTCGACCGGAAAAATAAAACTGGCCGCGCCCGGCCACAACCAGCCAAGCAACGACGGCCCGAGCAGGATTCCCGCGAGGACTTCACCCACCACCGAGGGCTGGCCCCAGCGGCTAAACAGGGTACCCACCAGCCGGGTGGCCAGCACGATCACGATGACTTGCAGCAGCAGCCGGCTGAGCGGCTCTTGGAGGTTCGCGCCCAACGCCGACCACAGTGATGTTGAATCGCCCGGCCGCAGCGGAACCACCGCGCCGACCGCGGGCGCATTCTCTGCTATGGGCGCGGGCAGGTGTTGACCCTGCTGAATCGCCAAAAAAATCCCGGCGCCAAAAAATGCGAGGAGCGCCAGGTAAATCAGGATGGTTCGTTTCATTGCGCGCGGAGATTTAACCAAGGAGAACCGCAAATGAACACGGATTTTTCCCGCCCGAAAAAAACGGCCTCACGGGGTCCGGTCGGCAAATTCGATCTTCACCGTCGGCGCCATCGGTGAAGTGTCGGGCGGCCCGGATTTGGGTCGGCCACCCATAAACCTCCGGTGCGTGGCCCACCAATCGGAGCGTTGGTCCAATGCCCATGGCTCCGCCAGCGGGCAGGCGGACAGCAATCGCGCGAGTTCCCGGGCGGATTGCGGGCGGGCGGCGGGGTCCTTCTCCAGGCAACGCATCAGGAGCGCTTCCAATTGCCGATCAAAAATTCTCCCCACGCGTGCGCCGGGCGCCACGGGGATTTCCGCGAGGTGCTGCCGGCACAATTCCGCAATCGACTCGCCCGTGAAGACTTCCCGGCCGGTCAATAGAAAATATCCCAGCGCACCCAATGAATATAAATCACTGCGGACGTCCGCCTGGTTGGAATCCTGGATGGCTTCCGGGGCGATGAAGTTCGGGGTGCCCACGATGCCCTCGGCGCCGGGGCGCTCGATTGTGCCGGGCGGCTCCGATGGGTGGTTCAGCTGTTTCACGAGTCCGAAGTCGAGCACTTTCACGCTGTCCGGAATGCCGCCGCGATCACAGAGAAAAATGTTGGCCGGCTTGATGTCCCGATGAATCAACCCCACGCCATGCGCTTCACTCAGGGAGGCGCAGATTTGCCCGAGGATGTGGACCACCCGCGCCTCGGGTTGTGCGCCGTAGTGTTGAACCAGTTCGTGCAAATTCAATCCGTCGAGATATTCCATGGCATAATAAAATATTCCGTCGGGAGTGTGGCCGTAATCATAGACCTGGATCGTGTTCGGGTGCGTGAGCCGGCAGGTCAAACGGACTTCTTGCTCAAAACGTGCGATGGCGGCGGCGTCGGCTTTGTCCGGCAGCAGGAGCTTGATCGCGGTTTCGCGGCGGAGCAATGCGTGATGGGCCTTGTAAACCACGCCCATGCCACCGGCGCCGATTTTTTCCGCGAGCTTGTACTGCCCCAGTTGGCGCGCCTTCAACTCCGCCTCGGTCAACCGCCGTTGCCAGATCACTTGCATTACGGAGAACAGCAGGATCACCATGGACGCCAGCACGAGCAGCAGAAACAAAATGAGAAACACGCGGCGCACCACACGCAACGGCTGAAAGGCCTCCCGCGCGTCAATCTTCGTGCCCACGCCGAATCCGTATTTCGGCAACCAGCGCCACGCCCCCACCACGGGCACACCGCGATAATCCCGAAAGGGCTCAATCTCCACGCCGGAGCCGCCGTCGATGGCCCGCTCGACCATGGCGATCAAGGGCCAGGAAAGGTTGGTGTTGGCGGTGAAGCCGTGCGTCAAATCGCCACCCGGATCCCGCAAGGCCAAGGACAACGCCGAAGCCGCGTCCGGCTCATCTTTCAGCAGCTTGAGCCGTTTGAGTTCTTCGTCGAATCGGCTTTTGGAGATCATGACGCCCTCCGTATCAAAGGCGAAGGTCTCCCCGGATTCGCCCGAACGCGCCACTGAGAGAATGCGTGTAAATTCGGCATCGGGATTGATGCCCAGGGCCAGCGCACCGCGCGTCTGCCCGTCCGCATCGTTGATTGGAGCGGCGACCTGCATCACCGCGAAGTCGCGCCGCGGTCCGGGTTCGCCACGCGAGGGTGGGGGATTGTTCGTGCGCACGGGGCCGAAGAAATCCGGTGGGGGCCGCTGCTCGTTGCCGGGGCGATTCCCGGGCCGGCGGAAATTGTCCGGCGGTTTGAGTTTAAAGGGCGTGATGATGATCGGTTCGCGTTTGGCGAACAGTTCGGTATACTTCGGTTGCAATTCTGCCAGCACCTCGTTGCCCAGCCGGCTCCGGCGCCGCCCCACGTCCGAGACGATCATCAGATTGCTGTTGACCAGTTGCACCATGCCGTAGCCAAGCGCGTGGACCCGTTCTTGCAAACGTCCGCCGGTGATCAGCTCGCGCGATAACTCCACCACCAGCGCCCGGTTGGTGGACGAGTCCACCGATTGCGCCAACAATTTGAGCGCCGCGGCATTCAGGCGCGGCTCTTCCGTCAACGACGTGGCCAGACGTTTCTGATTTTCCATCCAGATTTCCAGCGCGGTGACGTTGGCCGCGAGGGTGGCTTGCAGGTCGTCGCGCAACTCCTGGTGCACGGTCCGGCGCAACTCGAGCTCCGCCCACCAGCCCACGCCGCCGACCAATAGGGCGAGGGCCAGCGGCACCAGCCAGATAGGTTTCCCACGCATCATGCGCCAATTATACGCAGCGGAGATACGTTGACGGGAAGAAAAAGTTTTGGCCCATCCCGAAGCAGTCAACCAAACCTCGGCGCGATCTATTTTCCAGCCTTCTACCAGTCCGAGCTTTTGAAGATTGGCCTCCGGAAAATAGGCCAGCGGTTTGCGGATGTTGGAAAAAAAGCGCGGAGTCGTGGATCACGACTCCGCGCTGTGCAAAACAACGGGTCTACTTTTTTAGACGGAAAAACTTTTGGCCGGGGCCGATCGTGACCTCGACCGCATTGCTTACCACACCCGGAACGACGGTCCAGCTGCTCCCCAAGTTAGGGGTACTCTCCAGGACGAAACCAGTGACGCTGACTGGCCAGAGGAGGATGAGCTTGCCCCCCACGTTCGGCAGCTGGTTGATGGCCGGGGCCGAAGGCGGCGCTAACAGCGGCAATCCGGATCCGGAAGGTGCACCCAAGGCGATGATTTCTGAGTTCGACATTTTGCCGGAGCGGATCTGCACGCTCTTGACCCACATCTCCCGACGTTCATCGGTGGGTGTGCCATCCGCGAAGAGATAAGCGATGGGAAGCATGGCCCGGCGGGCGCGGTCGAGCCCTTGATTCGCGGTCCAGTCATCTTGGAAAATGGCATCGACGAACTTCGTGACCACCGGTGTGGCTGCAGCCTCATCATAAGCGGCGATCACGCGATGCCAAACCCCCGGAGTAAAGGCTCCGGTGCCATTGTAGCCACCACCGCCCTGGCCGAAATTGTTGCCTTGCCAGAACAAGTCGCCATCGCTGGCCCCC
Source organism: Verrucomicrobiota bacterium (assembly GCA_025350905.1). Taxonomy (GTDB): domain Bacteria; phylum Verrucomicrobiota; class Verrucomicrobiia; order Limisphaerales; family JADLHS01; genus JADLHS01. The sequence goes on along the minus strand of JANXWY010000158.1, from coordinate 8,395 downwards.
GGTGCTTCCACCCGCCACAGCGCGGCTGCGCCCGGGCCGGAACTGGCCATTATTACATCCATCAACAAAGTATATTGGTTGACCCGGGTGCCGCCGCCATTGGGAGCGATCCCATGATCCATCGCATAACCCACCCGTGGATCCAAGTCGCCCGGTACTTGCATGACCTTGGCATCCACGCCGTTAATCAGCGAAACCCCCAGCGCGCTGCAGCTCCCAAATTGGGTCAGGGCGCCAGCCGTCGGACCGTCGAACGTCGGATCGGCATATTGCAACGCCTTGCCAATAGTCGCCGCGAGATTGCCATTTTCAAAGTCCCATTGCCCAGCAACAGATGTGGCGGGTGTGGCCACGGGGATAGGGTGTCCGTCGGCAATGCCCAGGGCGACAATTTGCGCGTCCGAAAGCTTGCCCTCACGAATTTGGACGCTTTTCACCCACATCTGGCGGCGCTCATCCGTTGGATTGCCATCGGCGAACAAGTAGGCGGTTGGCAACAGGGCGCGCCGCGCATTGTCCAAACCTTGGTTGGCCGTCCAATCGTCCTGTTTGATCCCATCTACGTATTTGGTCACCACCGGCGTCGCCGCCGCTTCGTCATACGCCGCCACGACGCGATGCCAGTTCGTCGGCGTAAAGCTGCCGACGCCATTGTAGCCGCCCCCGCCCTGGCCGAAGTTGTTCCCTTGCCAGAACAGATCTCCGTCGGAGGCTCCGTTCGGCTGCACGCGCCAGAGCGACGCCGCCCCGGCACCGGTGCTGTCCACCATCACGTCCATGATCAACGTGTACTGGTTGACCCGCGTGCCGCCGCCATTGGGGGCGATGCGGTGACTCATGGCATAACCCAATCGCGCATCCAGGTCGCCCGGCACTTGCATGACTTTGGCATCTACGCCGTTGATGAGGGAAACGCCCAGCGTACTGCAGCTTCCAAATTGGGTCAGTGGAGTACCTGCCGTTGGACCATCGAAGGTCGGGTCAAGATACGCCAGATCGGCGCCAATCGTGGCACTCAAATCCCCGCGTTCAAAGTCCCACTGGCCGGCAACGCTGCTGCTCGGGATGATCGCTGGAATGCCCGCGGCATCCGGTCCACCGAGCAGCGCAATTTGGGCATCCGTCAACTTCCCCCCGCGAATCTGAACGCTCTTAACCCACATCTCACGCCGCTCGTCGGTGGGGTTACCATCGGCGAACAAATAGGCAACGGGCAGCAATGCGCGGCGCGCGTTATCCAAACCTTGATTGGCTGTCCAATCGTCCTGTTTGATCCCATCAACGTACTTGGTCACTACGGGAGTGGCAGCCGCTTCGTCATAAGCAGCGACGACGCGATGCCAGACGTCGGGGATGAACGTGCCCTTGCCGTTGTAGCCCCCACCGCCCTGGCCGAAGTTATTCCCTTGCCAGAAAAGATCGCCATCCGAAGCCCCGTTCGGCTGCACGCGCCAGAGTGACGCGGCCCCAGCGCCGGTACCTTTCACCATAACATCCATGATCAGCGTGTACTGATTCACTCGGGTGCCGCCACCATTCGGAGCGATGCCATGATGCATGGCGTACCCGTAGCGCGCATCCAATCCGCCCGGAACGTGCATGACGCGGGCGATTTGGCCTTGGATGTCCGGGATCCCGAAGGAAGTGGTCGTGCCAAATTCCGTCTTGGCACCCGCCGTGCCAGTGGGTCCGTCAAAAGTTGGATCGAGATATTGCAAATCTTGTCCGATGGTTGCCCGAAGGTCGCCATGGTTAAAATCCCACTGGCCCGCGATGCTCGCTGCATTGCCGCCGGTGACGCTGATGGTAAAGGACCAATTGTTCGTGTGTGAGGTCGGCGTGGAGTCGGCATAGGTCAGCGAAATGGAATTATTAGGATTAATCCGCTGTGGGGGGGGGAGGTAGCTGATGCTCGTACGAGTGCCGATTTTGCTTTTGGCGACGGTCGCTGCAGTTCCATTCAAAGAAAGCGAAACTGAGCTCAGCGTTACCGCTTTTTCGCGGTCGATCAGCAAGGCGGTAACGGGTGCACTGGGAGGATTTCCGGCCGAACCCGGAAGCGGACTGACTTCAGCCACGTAGGGCGCGTTGGCCGGGGCGCGATCACTATCAATGTAGGAGACCACGGCGGTAGCATCACTGGGATCATTGACTAGAACGCGATTCCCAACCTCGTCAATCGAGTAAAACTGCAGATTGGCGCCGAGACCGGTCTGCCAATAAAGGATTCGAACGGGATAAATCCCGGCGACGGGCGCTACCAAAATCATTTTAGTTTCCAAATGTTGATTGCCGGCGAATGCCGCGCTGGTATTTTTTTCGGCCGCACTGATTTGGGTTCCAAAAAAATCGTACGGACTGGCGGCGGCAAAAGCATAATAGCCATCGTCGTCGTTCACGTCCGTGCGGTCGGCGCCGGAAGAAATCCCAAATGTATTGCTGCCCGCCTTGAGGGTAAGATAGGTCACCACTTCAACCGCGAAATTGTCGGTCAGGCCTTCCGGTCCCGGAACGCCCGGAAAGTAGCTTGGGGAAAAGCTGGCAATAACAGTCCCGTCGAAATCCGCCACATCCACCGGCGCGCTGTCCTTTTCGAAATTGACCGTGTCCACGGTAAAGCTGCCGTCTGCGTTCGTTCCTGGATTCGCCGCATTGACGATCACTTGATTGTTTGTATCCACCAACGTGCCGTTAATTTGCTTGTACGCTCGCAGGTAACTGTTCAGCACCGGGCCGTTGGTCGACCAAGCCTGCGCCGTGCGCACCAGGAGTCCCCGGTTGGTGGAAGAATTCAATGGAGCTGCTAAACTCGCGGGAAGCGAGGTGATGATGGTGGCAGACGCGGACAAAGTCGCGCCCGTGAACAGGAGCAGGAAGAATAGGTGGATCAAAGGTGAGAGCTTTTTCATGGGATTTGGATTATTCGTTGAGTGACTAAATTGTCTTCGCGCTTTTATACACACAGGCAACGCGGAGTCAACGTACATTGTTCAAAACAGATTGGTGCATTTTTATAATTCCCGATCCCCTGGGGAATCGCGATGGGTTTGGCTGCGGGCTGGGTGGCAACAGTCAGGTTCGCCTTTTGGCCGCGAACCCCGGAGGAGCCGTTGGGCTCGAGCTGCGGATCCAGTAGGCCGGTCGGGGAATACCTTTAGCGCGCGCCTCCCGCACGCTCCCAGGATTCCGGGAAAAGAGGGATTGACGGCGTCGAATTTGGATTCAACACTGCCGCCAGAATCGCTGACTAAAATGAATTCACCAGCACGGCACGGCTAGAAAACACCGACCGCTTTCAACCAGTATGACGCGACGCAAATTCCTGAATCACGCGGCTCTCGGCGCCCTCACCGCCTCCGCTCTGACTGCCGGCCGCAGTGCGGAGGCCAACGGAGAAAAGGGTGAGATGCCTTTGATCGTTTCCACCTGGCCCTTCGGCAAGGCCGCAAACGAGGCCGCGCTTAAAATATTGCTCCAGGGCGGCGCGCTTTTGGACGCCGTGGAACAAGGGATCTGGGTGACGGAATCGGCGGGCGACGCCTCGGTCGGTTTGTCCGGCAGTCCCAACGCCGCCGGGGTGGTGCAGCTGGATGCCTGCATTATGAACGGCTCCGATCACAAAGCCGGGAGTGTGGCAGGGCTCGAAGGCATCCGGCATCCCATTTCCGCCGCCCGGCGCGTCATGGAAAAAACCCGGCACGTCCTGCTGGTCGGCGAAGGCGCGCGCATGTTTGCCCTCGAGGAAGGGTTGGAGTCCGTCGAACTCAACTCCCGGGAGCGTTACGACCAATGGCAGAAGCAAAGGGCGGCGCAACGCGCGAAGCCCGCCGAAAAAAAGCCGGCCAACCATGATACGATTGCCCTGTTGGTATTGGGGGCCGACGGCAACCTCGCAGGCGGTTGCTCCACGAGTGGGCTGGGCGGCAAACTGCCCGGGCGCGTCGGCGATTCACCCATCATCGGCAGCGGCCTGTACGTGGATAACGAAGTGGGAGCGGCCGGCGCCACCGGGTTGGGCGAGAACGTCATGCGCTACTGTGCTTCGTTTCTCATCGTCGAATTCATGCGCCAGGGCATGTTGCCGCACGAAGCCTGTTCGCAAGTCATCCGGCGTATCATGCGCTCCGAACCCAAAGGCGCCAAGCTGAGCATCAATTTCGTTGCCTTGGACAAACGCGGTCGTTACGGCGCGGCGGGGACGGATGAGGGATTTCAATACTCGGTGACCACTCCCACCAGCAGCCTAGTGCTGCCCAATCCCGGCCTCGGTCCAAGCGATCGATGAGCGACTCGCGAATCCAGTTGGAAATCTGCACGGCCTCAGCCGAAGACTGTGCCGTGGCGGAACAGAGCGGTGCGGATCGCGTCGAACTCAACTGCGCCCTGATGCTGGGTGGGCTGACGCCCTCGCTCGGTGCGTTGCGCGAGGCGCGGGCGGCGATCCGCATTCCGCTGATTACGATGGTCCGGCCGCGCGCGGGCGGATTCTGCTACAGCGCCAGTGAATTCAAAGTCATGCAGCGTGACGTGGAAAGCGCACTGGCGGAGGGCGCGGACGGAATCGCTTTTGGCATTTTGAATCCGAATGGCACGATTGATTTGGATCGCAGTCGGCAAGTCCTGAATTTAGTCACGGGTCGGCAGGCGGTATTCCATCGCGCCTTCGACGTGGTGCCCGAACCGCAGACGGCGCTGGAACAGTTGATTGATTTGGGCGTCAAGCGGGTGATGACCTCCGGTCAGGAATCTAGTGCCTACAATGGCGCCGCACGCATTGCTGATTACCTGCGCCAGGCCGCGGGGCGCATTGAAATCCTGCCGGCCGGCGGGATCAACCGGTTCACGGTCGCCGACGTGGTCCAACGAACGGGCTGTGACCAGGTGCATGCTTCGTTAAGCGCCGCCCGCAAAGACGCCTCGGTCGCCGCCCGTCCACAAGTGACTTTCGGTGGTGCGCTCAAGCCACCGGAGGATGAATTCACCGCGACCGATTGCGCTGCGGTAGTGGCGCTGCGGCTAGCACTCGATTGAACTTCTAGGATAAAATGACGAGCCGCGCCCGCGGGACCTTGCCTCAGCGACCAGATGCTTTTCAGCGCTCTCAGTTCAGGTTAGTCATACCCAAATGCGCGGCAGTACGGCGCCAATGCGGGCAAAATCGGGGCCAAGTGTTTTTCATAAGCCCGCCAACGTGCCACCGACCGATTGTAGATGGGGCGCGTGACGTCTTGGTACGTGGGGGAGTAAAGCTGTTTACGGCGGCTCTTCTCATAGAATCTTGATTGATCCTCGTGCCACGCCAGGCCGAGGAACCCGGTGATTCGGCGGCCTTCCATTTCCAGGTTGGCGACGGTATCCTCGTAGCGCGTCTCGAGCCAGGCAAATCCTTCCCACTCCCGTACCGTGAGCCAGATATCCATCAGGTCGGCGTAATGTTTGGCAACTCGCTCCAAGCTCAGGAAATTTACGTTGACCATATTCAGTGGAATATTTTGGAAATAACAACTGAGCACCACGTCGCGTGGATCGCGCAACGCGATAAGCACACGCAATTCGGGAAACACGCGCAGCCAGATCGGAAGCCGGGCGGTGGGGGAGGGGTTTTTGTCCACGAGGAGTTTGCCTTGGCCTTCCACCCCGAGTTCTTGTTGAAGGGCTTGGGTATACAGTCGTCGTAGAACATTGAGGCGTGCGCTGGAATGCTCCCGCGATTTGTGAAACTCTGGCTGGAGGACATCCAAAAACGCGGTTGGCTCGTCTAGCGCGGCCATGGCCGGATGGGCGTCGAGGATTTGCTCCAACAACGTGGTGCCACTGCGGGGATGGCCGCCGAGGAAAGCCAGGCGCGGGATCGCGGCGCGTTTCCTTTCGGGAAAGAATTTATCCCACGTTTGAAGCGTATTTTTGGGCAAGCCCTGGGTGAACCGGCGGGCGCTTTCCGCCCCTTGGTCATATTCCTTTATGAACAAGGCGGTGTCTGTCAACGACCGCACCATTTGCTTGGCCTCTGCTAGCAGGCGCATCGCTTCGTCAAAACGGTCGGTGCGGTCGAGGACTTGGGCCAGTTCGTAGCGGCAAGCGTAGCGGACGAACGGATGTTTCGGTTCGGATGAAATCAGCTCACGCAGCCGGCGTTCGGCCACTTCGAGCTTGTCCTCTCGCCGGTCGAGGACTGCGGAAAAGTAACGCGCTTGATCGTCGCGCGGATCAATGAACAGACACTCCTCGACCGCCGCCCGGGCGTGTTCGAGCTGGTGCTGCTGTTCCAGTAACACGGCTAGACTGATCCGCGGGTTGATGCCATGCCGATCGGCGGCGGCGGCTTGGGCAAAGCAGTCACGGGCTTTTTCCGGCTGGCGGGAGGCAAGATACTGATGGCCGATCATGCCGACCAGTTCGGCGTTATGAGGAGCCAGTTCGAGTGCCGTCCGCCACGCGCGGTCAGCCAGCCTCACGTCCCTCAAATGTGAAGCCGTGTTGCCGTATTCAGCCCATAGCACCGCCACCCCCGGACACAGCCGTGTCAGCTTCTCGTAGCGAGGGAGCGCTTGCGCAAAATTTTGCGTGAGCAAAAACTCGCGCGCTTCATGGTGTTTTTTCTGGAGTTCAGCCGAGGTCATTAATTGAGAGCATTGCGGGCGCATTCACACCCATCGAGAAAACATGCCTGCAAGCGAGAGTTGCAACAACAACCAAAAAAAAACATCTTGCAAATTTATTTAGAGCGATTCACTCTCGCCGCCAAGAGTAGCATTACGAAAAGGATTTTTACCTTTTAGCGTCTGCTTCTGCGTGCTGTTCAAAATTCAAAAATACAAACAAAACAACTTTATGAAAAGACTTCGACCTATTTCCAACACCCACCTGCGCAAAGTGGCGTGCACCATATCGGCCGCGGCCCTCATGCTTGGCGTCAGCCATGCGACAACCGTTGGCTTTAATTTTCAGTCTCAGTGGGATGGTGATCCGACCGGCGGAGGTGCTCCTGCGTACACGGGCAAAATTGTTACCGCGGCTGCTTTCGGCATTCCTACCAACGGATGGGAAAACCTCGCGCCACTGCGTACCGGTTATTATTGCACCAACACCACCGATGCGTGTAATGGGCCTTTCTATACTAATCAGGTGATCAGCGCGAGCACCAGTTCCGACGGCTTGCACCCGCTGCCGCAAGGTTCACTCAACGTAAATTGGTCGGCCACTGCGGCAAATGTAACTGGTTTTGCTGGGTATGGACCTAAATACGGGGCACCGAACCCGAACCCTGGGGAGCAACAAGTTTACTACTCATTCCTGCGTGACGAGGCGAACACCTACACCGCTCCCGTAGGCGGGCCTATTCCATATAACGTAACGATTACGGGATTGAAAAGCGTCTGGACCAACACGCCCTATGTGATTCAATTGATCGCCGCGACCGACACAGGAAGTTCTTTCGCAAACGCGAATATTGGAACACTAGTGAACACTCAGCAAGTGACCTACAGCGCGACGCACGATCCTTACGGCGTCTTTGGTGGATTGAGTACGGTCAGTGGGTCGCTGAACAGCGATTCGATCCGGATTTGGGGTGACCCGGGAACGACTCATGATTCTGGCACGGGTATCGCGATTGCCAGCACCATTGCTGGTTTCATCATTACCGACAAACCTGTAGTTACCATGTCACCGCAGCCAGTGGCGGCCTCAGTTGATGACAATGTGAACCTAAGAGTGATTGCGGCTGGCGTGCCGCCACTTTCCTATCAATGGCGCAAAAATGGATCGCCAATCCCCGGGGCGACGAGTTCGAGCTACAGCATCACCGGCATTAAAAGCAGCGCCAATTACGACGTGGTGGTTACCAATCTTTACGGCGCCGCAATCAGCAAGGTTTCAACGGTGGCGGTGGATCAGATTTCCATCGGCCTATTCTCGAGCGACATCGTCGTCAGCTGGACTAACGACCTTGCCACCCTGCAGTCAGCCACCGCGGTGGCCGGGACGTACCTCGATGTGCCGGGAGCTACTTCGCCGTATACGAACGATGTGCCAACACAAAAGTTCTTCCGTTACATACGCCCGGCTCAAGCCCCGATCACGATTGACAGCAACCCGATCGACCAGTGATAGCGGGTAGCTCTTAAATTACTCCGTTTGCCAAAAGCGGCCGGGAAGAAACTCCCGGCTGCTTTTTTGCAGTTGGCTTGGATGAACTCCAGCCTCTTGCTCCTCGGTCCACCGATAACGAATTGACCGGTCCGGGAACCATCGCTTGGGGGTAAAAACACCAAGCAAGCGCTAGGGAGACGCTGAATAAAGCGATGTTTTCAATTTTCCCGGATTGCTGACGGCGCATGATGGTCAAGCGACCCGCGAAACTCGCCTGACGGCTTGGTTCGGCGTCGCAGTTCTG
>JANXWY010000318.1 GCA_025350905.1 Verrucomicrobiota bacterium | reverse complement strand
CCTGGACCTTTTCGCTCAGCCGGTGTGCCTCCACAATCGCCTTCCCAGCGAAACAGCGTCGGCTGACCGTCACTTCGCCCACATGAATTGCACCCCGCATTGGCAGGCCGATTTCAAACATGCGCCGGTTGATATAGGCCGCCAGCATGGTGAAAAAAATCAGATTAAACTTCACCGTGTCGGGTTTGTCATCCGCCTCCAGCGGCATGGCCATGAAAACCGTGTCAGAAAAAGTCAGCCACCGCAGGCGGCTCGTGACCATGTCTTTTTTATCCTGGGGCGCTTGGTTGGCGGAATCCAAATGCTGCCACACTAAACGGGGAATTTCGGTTTCAAAATCATCAATGATTTTTAGAATTATTTCGGCGGCTTGCGGCTTGCAGTTTTCGCAGAAACTTGTAAATCCCAGCACATCAAAAATTCCAAAGATGCAGTTCATGGCGATTGACTATTTTTCCAGCCGGCCATTCCGCCCCAAGCCACCCCTTGCCACTGGTTCACCAAAACCGGATTTTGCAACTTGAGATCGTCCAGCACTTCATGGTTCGGATGCTTGTAACGGTTATTAAGGCCGGCTGAAAAAACACTCCATTCATGATTCCACATTGTTGATTGACCGGGTTCCCACGATTTTTTGGACCCATGATGAGGCACTTGCAGAAAACGGATTCGCCGCCAGCGGTCATCCCCCAGAAACGTCTTCACTGCGGCGGTGACGCTTTTTTTGAAATTAAGATCGCCCGTATAAAGCGCGGAAATCTTCCCGTCGGGGCAGTCTTGTTCGCGCCCGCCATGCGGCCCACGGCCCTCGCGGGTGGCCGGATAATGGCAGTGATTGATGCAGCGATAATGCGCGGACACAAAATGTTGCATCACAGGCCCGGTATAAGTGACCAGCGATATGTCATTCCGCCCCTCTTCGTCGCTGCCAAAAAGTCCACGGTAAATGGCCCGTAATTGTTCGATGAGATCTCCGTATTTCCGGTCTGCTTCGGATGCCCAGTAAAAGGCGTCAAAAATCGGTTGCACCTGCGTTCGCAATGTTGCTTGCAACTCGGGTTGCGGCAGGTTGTAAAAGGCAAATTCCCACAATCCAAAAACGTCCATCGGTCGGGCCACCCGCGAGACCTGCACTTGCGTGCGCCCAGACCCAACGTGCCGCACCATCCCCGGATCAGTCCAGAACTCATCCTTGGTGGGAGCCTTTCCCTCCAGCAATATTTTTGTCGGCTGGTCGCCGGGCGGCGCTGTTCCTTGCGTGCCGCCACCCTCGGGAGACAACGGGTCTTGCCCAGGCAGAATGAAGGTGATGGTTCCGATCTCCGCACCCGGCAACGTCAGCAAATAATCCGCCGGGCTGACGAGAAAACGGATGTAATCCGGGTTGGCCGGTCCCGCCCCGGCCGCCAGCAACATCCGTTGCGCCGGGGTCAGATACGGTAAAACCAGGTGGTCAACCGGCAGTCCTTGGAGCAATCGTCCGACGCCTTCAACATGGTCTTGGTCAAAGTGCGACAACACCAGCAAGTCCAGCCGTTTGGGATCGGGCAGATGCCGGCGGTATAAATCAACCTCCCCATTTACAATGTCGCGATTTTCCGAACCGCAATCATAAACCCATTGGAAGACTTTTCGGGGATGGTTGCGCTCCATAAATACCAACTCACCCCGGCAAAATAAACCCTGCCCGACGGGCCGGAAGTCATAAGTGAATTCACAGTGATGATGCGGCGGACGTGGCATGATGTTTTAGTTCGTTTTAATATTGGGTGCTGGCGCACCGCCAAACGATTCCTTCAGAAAATAATCGTCCAGCTCGCTCTTGTTGGCCTGAAACTGATTGAATAATTCTTCCGAACTGCCCAGCTTCAGAAATATCCGCCGGGCGATTTCGTCAACATCCACCGAGATGGATTGAATCGTCTTGGCATCTTGTTTGACTTCATCGCCGTGGACGACCTTTGACCGGATTCCGTAGGCTTTTTTAATCCGGGTGTAAAGTTCGCACCGCTTGTCGGTTTCCTGCTCTAGGAAAACGGCGATACGGTGGGCGATTTTGTGCGTAATTTCCGAGGCATCCGTCGAGAATAGCGTCTCGAACAGGCTGCAATACATGGCGATTTTCAGGCCCATATCCCGGAAAGACCGTGCCGACTCCAGAAAATATAATGCCCGCCGCACCCGTGGCACCTTGGCGTGACTGGTCATTATCGGTTGCTGCCCGGCGGGAAGTTTCACCTGCGTCTTGATTTCTTCGGGCGTATCTTGGGCCATAAGTTGCAATAGCCCGGTGAACAGTTGCCGCGCCTCCCGCAGTTCACTGCGGCTGAATCGCGACTTGTCTTTCGAGCCGTCGGCTTTTCGGACGGTCATTGCCAGAAAATTGCTGTGCGCTCGATACTGGCCATCCGGGGGCCAAATCTCCAAAAAGCCCAACTCAAAATTGGCCGCATTATCTTTCACCATCCATAGGGCGGTCGTAAAAACGCCCGTCCGTTCCAGCATCCCCGTCAACTCGGCCAGAGCGGTCGTCGCATCCAGATTTTCCTCCGTTGTGGCCTCTTCATAAACCAGCGCGTCGGCATTCAACAGCGCCATCGTTTCGAGTCCGCCCAAGGCTTCCATTAAATTGCGGGACAGGAATTTTTGAACCACCGCTTTATCATTGGTAATTCGGAACTCATTCGCGATTTGATCGCCTTTGCCCAACGGTTCCTGAAGGTCAATTTGCATCAGACCGACCAGATACCGATACTTCGTTAGGGGCTTCATTTGTTGAATAGTTATTTATCGTGCCTGCCGGCCAAGCGTTCCAGCAAGGCGCGACCGCGTGATGACAGCTCCACAAGTTCCAGATTCGTCTCCACACCATTGCTGCCATCGTATTGGAAAACACCGATCTGGTTGTAGATGAGGACGCCGTGAACAATCAGCCACCAAAATGAATTTTGCCGCATGGACTGTGTCTCGCATACCTCGGCTATGATTTGTATCAATTCACGGGCATTCGTCAGCCTCAAGTTATTTTTCCCGGCAAATTCCTGGGCGGCAATGACCACGTCCAGCAATCTGCGGGGTGAATTTTTTACCGGAAAACAATGATTCAATTCCTCTGCCAGAATTGAAAGTTCATCATACCGCGCTCCCCGCAGGCGAGGACGTCCTCGCAGACCTGTTAGCACGGCGGAAATCGCTTCTTGCAGTGAACTCTTGGCGGAATCCAGCGCATTTAATTCGTAGGTGAACAGCCGATCCGCCCGCACGTCAAACGGCAGGTCGCTTGTTCCCTGACGCAGCACGATCACCGGTTTGCCGAGCGCGTGGGCAAAGCCCAGTTCCCACATTACGTTTGGATTATTTCCCGAAAGGTCGCCAATGCAAAAATCCGCATCCTCGATGTGGCGTTTCACCTGCTCAATAATTGTGCCGGGCTGCGAAATATCGTCCGCGCGGATTGGATCAGTGCCGGTGGTCTGGCGCACGGCGGCACAAATCATTTCATGCACCGCTCCCAGCTCCGGCTTGAACGGCATGATCACAAAACAAAGTAGTGGCGCAGTCATAGTATGAAGTTTGGTTTAAGAAAAAGATTTTTGAAGTAAGTTTTGAAATAGATGCTCCGTCTCCCGAAAGGATTCCCGTTGCACCACCCGTAGCCGTTTGTGCCGCTGGGCTGGACTCAAATGGAATTGAGCGCGTGAGTTCATGTGTTGATTCTGATGGCGTGCGCCATGATACCATCCACAAACTGCGCCCATTTTTTCTGTTCCCACAAATCGTTTAATTTCCATTTCAACTCGTTGAAAATCCAAACAAAGAAACGCCAGACTTCCCGGATAAATTGCTCGATACATTCAGCCTCAATATCCAGTTCGGTGTGTTCCAGCGCCAAAAATCCGGGCCGGGTTTTTTTGAGTGCGAGCAGATATTTCCGGTCGCTTTCACTCACCAGACTCACCTCGCCCCGGCAATGGACAATGCAATCGCGGATTTTTTGCAGATCGCAAACAGCATTGTATTCGGGGCACTTTGTCAGTGATAAACTGTAGAACGCCTCGGTAAATTTGTTGGTCTGCTGCAAAAACGAACCCCTCAAATCCTTTGGTCCGAGCTTTTGTTTGCCATGCTCCTTGTTCAAGTTATCCACCAGCCGCTGCAATTCACGTTCCACCATCGAGAACAGCATGACGATGCAGGATTGCCGGAACATGGGGATCATGATTTCGTCATGCAGGTGGCGGATGTTCCGCACTTCCATGTCATATTCCCCACGTTCATCGTCATCGGTTGGCGTCCACGTCGGCGCATGTTTTTTCTCCTGCTCATCGGCGGCGATCTTGATCAGCTTTTCATTTTCCGCCCAGTAATCGGCAAAGGATTCCAGCGCGTATAATGTATCAAAAGTTTTCCACTCGAATCGTTCGTTCATATTCATAGCGTGAAGGCTCGATGCAGCAGCGATTGGAAAAGATGCTCGGCTTGGCGGAGGGACTCGCGCTGCACCGCGCGCAACCGCTCCACCCGCGCCACCAATCCCGCAAACTGTTGCTGGAGCGCAAGCGGGGGCACGGGAACAATAATTTCTTCAAATGCCGATTTTTTCAAAATAGGCAAAGTGGTCGAACGGCCACGCTCCGCAACGACCGGCGAAAAAAATCGCAAAAGTTGTAGGCCGTAATCGTCGTCAATGCGCTCGTCCCATTCGACCGCGTTGATTTGCTGGTTGAATGCTGAAACGGTGCGAGCTTTGTCCGTTTTTCCAATCGTCGCGCCGATGCAACAAACCAAAGTTGCGCCAGACCTGACTGTGCCAGTTTCATTTGCACCGGCTTCGGTCAAGAATCGTTGCGACTGGAGAGTGTTCACTTCCAAATCGCCGGGTGTGATGAAAGGAATGTCTCCGCCGAACATTCCAGTTTTTTCACTGGATGGTGTTCCGCCGGTGACGACTTTACCAAGCTCGCCGGTTGTTTCGGTTGGCCAGCCTTTGGTGTTTCGCACCGGGTCGCCGAAGAGTTGGAGGAAGGCGGCGGGGAGGAAGGTGGCGCTCAATTCGAGGGCGTAGCGGCGCGTGCGGCGCAAACCATCCGCCTGCTCCAATCGCTCCGCTATCCGCCGCTGCTCGCTCAACTCGGGCAAGGGAATTTCCAACTCTTCCAGGTCGTCACGGTTAATCGCTTCAAAGGTTGAGCCTTTTCCCAAAGCTGCGATGCGTGGTTCACGGAAGCGAAGAAAATAGAGCAGAAATTTTGTGTCTAGTTCATTGCGCGGACGCAATGCGCCAAGGCCGCGACCAATGCAGCACCTTTCTCGTGCCAAATTTGTCGGACCAACGGGCGCGCGAACCGACATCAAAATATCACCAGCTTCGGCGACACGAGTCGGCTGATTGCAATAAACTCTGACATTCGGATAAACCTCACCGAAATCCACTTTGCCTTGAAAGAACGGCAAGCCATCAGCGTTTGAATTGTAACTTGATGAAGGTGGACTTTGCCCCATCAAGACCTCACACGCTTCAGCAAGTTGGACGGTGCGCGTCTTCACGATTTGCCGAGCATTTCTTTCAACGCCGCGACTTCGCCGGCAGTGGTGGTTTCCAATTTGGCCAGCCGTTCCAGCGTCACGCGTGGCGCTTCATAAAATTCCTCATCCTGTTCCACCTGCCGGTAGCGGCTGGCGGAGAGGTCGTATTTGTTGGCCTTCACCTGATCCTTGCCCACCCAGAACTGCCGCGTGAGCTGGTTGATTTCCGTTTGTAGCGGCGCAATGCGGGCTTGCAGTCCGGCCAGTTCGGCTTCCGCGCGCTCGCGCGCGGCGCGCGCGGCGTCGGCATTTCGGAGGGACGAGCTCTGCGAGTCCCCATCTTCACCCGTTCTATTTTTTGATTTTGAACTTGTCAGTTTGGGACTCGTGGAACTCGTCCCTCCGAGGGCAATCACTTCTTCAAACTTCAATTTGTGGATGATGGCATGATGTTCCAATCGGTCCTTTTTGAGCGGGGCGATTTGCTTTTGCAATTCGGCCAGCCGTTGCGCGCGTTTTTGCAGGAACTTCGCATCGCGCCGGTTTTGCCAGCAGGCCAGCACGTCGGGAATGTCGTTGTCAGGAACGCGCTGGCGTTTGTCGTCGAGCGAGAGGCCATCGTGTTCCATATCGTAGAACCAGATTTTCTCCGTCGTGCCGCCCTTGGTGAACAGCAGCACGGCGGTGGACACGCCGGCGTAGGGCCGGAACACGCCGCTGGGCATGGAGATCACGCCGTCGAGCCGGTTTTCCTCGATGAGTTTCTTGCGGATTTCCACATGGGCGTTGGACGAGCCGAACAGCACGCCGTCGGGCACGATGACGGCGGCGCGTCCGCCATTTTCCAACTGGCGCAGGAACAGGTGCAGGAAGAGAATTTCAGTTTTCTTGCACTTCACCGGCAGCGTGGGATTCACGTCGCTGGCATCAATCGCGCCCTTGAACGGCGGATTGGCCAGCACAATGTCGTAGGCGCGTTCTTCGGTATAGGCTTTGGAGAGTGTGTCGGTGTAGCGGAAGTTTGGCGTGCTGATGCCGTGGAGCATCAGGTTCATGCTGCCAATGCGGAGCATCGTCATGCCGGAATCGGAATCGAAAGCGTGGAAGGCTTTTTCCTGGCAGAAATCCCATTGCTCCTTCGTCAGTTTGCTACCGGTAATGCCATGCGGATAACCGTCGTCATCATAGGTCAGATATTTCGGATCGGTGTGTTTTTCCAGGATATACTGCCACGCATTGACGATGAAACCGCAGGTGCCGGCGGCGGGATCGCAGACGCGCTCGCCGGGATGCGGGTCGAGCATTTGCACCATCATGCGGATGATATGGCGCGGCGTGCGGAACTGGCCGTTGGTGCCGGCGGTGTTGAGCTTGCTCAACAGGTATTCGTAAAGGTCGCCCTGCACATCCTGGTTCTGGGCGGAAATCTGCATCTCATCAATCGCCTTGCAGGCTTCAATGAGCAGCGCCGGTTTGTTGATCTTGAACTCCGCGTTTTCCATCTGCGCGGCGAATGAGCCGCCCGCCCCGCCGAGCGTTTTGAGAAATGGGAAAACTTTTTCTTTGATCTGCTTCAACGCCTCGCCGCCGGGGAGTTGCGACCAATAAGACCAGCGGAGTTCCGGGTCGGTGAAAACCGGCGTGAACTTTTTGCCGCGCAACTTTGCGGCGCGCTCACTGTCCTGCTCGCGCTCGTCGAGGCGTTTCAGGAACAGTAAAAAGGAAAGCTGCTCGATGGCATCGAGCGGGTTGGCGAGTCCGCCAGACCAGAGCTTGTCCCAGAGGCCGTCAATTTTAGACCGGAGATTTGAGTCGGTAAGCATGAATTAAAAGGTGCCGATGTCTTGGAGTGATAACACCGTGACGTGTGGGCCGTTTTTTGGGAACAGGCGATTTGTGAACCAAGTATTTTGCAACACTGCGCTGACGGTTTGGTTGTCTGGCAAGACGAGTGTGAACAAATCTTCACCGGGTTTGTAAGGCAGATAAAATTTTGGCATTTCGGACGGCCTGTTGGAGTTAGGGCGATACTTGGAATTTGGAACGAGAGTTTCTGTCGCTTCTAGTCTTGAGTGTTCAACAATGCGCCACTCGCGCTCTTCCAAGAAGGGCATAGTTTTGCTCCAAAACCTTGCAAATTTATCCGGCGGTAATTTGTGCTTGGACACAACCGGAGCAACTGGTTTGGCAGCGGGTGGCTTTGGTGCTGGTGGTGTTCCTGCTAGCTTGCTGGGCTTGTGAATTCGTTTGGTGAAATGCACCAGATAAAGCAAAGCTTCAAGCTGCATTTTGTCTTTTGGTGGATTCTTTAACAGGGCAATCAGCGACTTCAAAAACGGACTGTTGGCAGAATGGTCGTAATACGTTACTGGCTGGCCTCCGTGCTTGATTAGCCAAGATTTGGAAAAGCCAAACGCCATCCGTCCATACTCGCGGGTGTGTTTTAGGCTGTCGTTCAACGACCATTCAGTAAAACATGCCATCGCATTGCCAAGGGATATTTGATGTTTTCTGAGTCTAATTTCCTCTGGCTTGCGTGGTGGCTTTACCCAGATTCCTTTTTCAAGACTGCCGGCCAGACACTCAATATATCCCCTGCGTGCCAGTGGCGTTAGCCGTCCTTTCATCTCGACAGCGCGATCAGCCCTAGCGGCTAGCCAATGGAACAATTGCTGTTTGTGAACGCCATTATATTTGCTCGCTGATGCCATAATTTTATGCCGCAATCGCCTCGGTCATTTTCAGCAGTTCCTTGATTTCCTCCGGCGTAAAATATTTCTCCACCGCGTTGCGGCCGAAAATCGTCAGCGGCGGATCGTAAAGGTCGGCCTCGGCCAGTTGGCGTTTTTTCAGAAACACATCCTGCACCGAGCGCAGAAACCGGATCTGGTCGGCATTGTAATGGTGGGCCGTGATATGCCGGGCAAACGAGCGCTCCACCACCTGATGATAATCCGGCAGCGCGTCCAGCGTCAGCAGATGGCGGATGAACGCCAGAAAATTGTCCACCTTCAAGCCGTAGGCTTTGCGGATGTTCCCGCTGTTCAGGAAGAGATTGCCGCCGCTCAATTCCCGGTGCAGCGTGCGTTCCAGTTCCACGAGCTGTTCGTCCGTTACTTCCTTTCCCTGGCGGATAGCTTCCAGTGTCGGATGCTTTTCCACAATGGCCATAATCCGGCTTTCCACGAGCTTTTTATACTCCTCCACGTAGATTTGCTGACCGCCTTCGCCCAGCGAGATATAACCTCGTGTTTCCACGAAGTCGGGCAGGTCAATGTTCAAGAACGCGCTGGGCCGGTTGCGCCGGTTTCTCATCTCCGGTGCTAGTTCTTTAATTAGTAGCGTCAGTTGGGCGGGCGTCGCCGTGGCCAGGTCTTGGGATAAAGCCAGCTTGGCACTGGATTCCATCCGCTCGTGAATGTCCGGCAGCAGACTGACATCTTCGGCGATGGATTGCAGGAGTTGCGGCGACGGGCTGCGCTCGAGGATTTGCAGCTTCAAGCGTTCAACTTTGTGCGTGAAAGTTTCCGCCGCCACATCCACACCGGCGGCGAACCGCAGCAGCGGTCCGACCTTGATCCGCAGAAATTCAATTTTAGCCGGCGTGATGAGTTTCCAGAAACCATCCTGCCAAGCCTGCTCAATGTCATCCCACACCTTGCGGACGGGGAACGAATCCTGCGGGATGCGATTCATCATCTGCCGCAAATCTAAAACGGTCTGGCTATAAACTTCCGTGGTGGGTGTTGCCAACTGGTTTTCCAGCAGCTTGAGCCGGGTGTTGAAGATGGAAACCAGCACGGGAATTTCCACCGGAATTTTGTCATCGGCCTTTTTATTAAAATCGTTCTGCCAGAAATCAATAATTTTGAACTCGGTTTTCTTACCATCGGGCAGCCGGTCGAAAAATTTGCAGGCTTCCTGATTGCGTGTGCCGCGTCCGATCATTTGCCAAAGCTTGATACGGGACTGCACCGGCTTCATGAAAATCAGGTTCACCACTTCTGGCACGTCAATGCCCGTGTCCAACATGTCCACCGAAATGGCAAAACGCGGCAGATCGTTCTTTTTGAATTTCGTGATGAGGCCATCGCCATAACTGCCATCCCGCACACGCTCGGTTGAGGACGTGATGACTTGCGCCATGCCGACGTGCTGCGGATACATTTCCTCAAACACTTCACGGATGCGTTCGGCGTGGTTTTTCGTCATCGCAAACACGATGGTCTTGCTGGGGAACTGGCCGGATTGGTCTTTAATGCACGCCTCCATGATTTCCTCCCACTGCTTCCGTAGCGTGTCCTTGTTGCTGACTTCCACTTCTATCTCGGAGCCGGAATAATCCAGGGCGTCAGGATCAATGCCCTGCTCGATGAGGGCGTTGCGGTCTTCTTCCGTCAGGTCAGCGCCTTTGATGCCCTTGCGTTGAAAACCTGTCTGCGCCTGATACAAACTGAAATCAACGAGAAATTTTTCCTTCACCGCCAGCGGATATTCGTAAAGAAACGTCGGGGCCTTGGTATCGCAGCCGAAAACGCGGAAAGTGTCGCGGTCAATGAAGTTGGCCGGCGTCGCCGTCAGGCCGATCATCCGGGCGTCGAAGTATTCGATAACTTCGGCAAAGCGTTTGAAGATGGACCGGTGCGCCTCGTCGAACACAATCAGGTCAAAAAATCCGGGGCTGAATTTTTCGTAGCACAGGCTCAACGTCTGCTCCGTGGCAACGAACAGGCGTTTGGTTTTGTCCAGGTTCCAAGTGTAGATGCGGTCGCGCGGTTCGTTCGGCAGGTGCGCCTTGAAGCCATCCGTCAGGGCTTGATCCACCAGCGCATCGCGGTCGGCCAGAAACAAAATCGTTTGCGCCTGATGCGCGCGGAGAAACACATCAATCAGCGCCATCGTTACCCGCGTTTTGCCAGTGCCGGTAGCCATGACCAGCAGCGCGCGGCGCCGCTTGGCGGAAAACGCCTCGCACACCCGCCGGATCGCCTCATGTTGGTAGGGCCGGTCCACAATCGCGGTGTTGATGCTGACCGATTCGAGCGGATGCTGGTGTTGCCGGAGAAAAAGCAGCCGCTGCAAATCTTCCGGCGTGAAAAAACCGGCAATCTGCCGGGGATTGGCCTGGCCCACCTCCCAAAACCAGATTTCCCGCCCGTTGGACATGAAACCGAACGGAGCATAAGACTGGCGTTTGGCAATCTCGGTAACGTAATGACGAAGCTGCTCGTCCGCATTCCGAGGACTGCGGCAGCAACGCTTGGCTTCATTCACCGCCAGCACATTGCCGGCGTAATCGTAGAGACAGTAATCCGTGACACCGTTCCACGGCTCGGCGTCGTAACCGTCCACGGGGATTTCAAATCGGACGAGGGACCGGTCATCCAGTTTCCAATTCGCCGCCACGAGTTGCGGATTGATCAGCAACGCTCGTGTTTGTGATTCGTTAAGTTCCAGCGACATGGAATTTGAGGGCCAGACGGGACGTTAATGGAAACCCGCGCCACCGACAAGCAAAGGAATGATATCCCGTAGGATTCCGGGTCGCTGAAATCTTTCGCCAACCTCATCCGCCTCCCCACCATTGCCGTTCAAACATATCGCGGTTAAACCGCACCCGCTCGATGCAGTGCGGATCAACAGTCTTGGGACTGCTAACCAGCAGGCTGTCCACATGATAATCCTCACACTGATTCCGTTGCCGCGATGGTTTCAAATTCAGAATATATTTCGGAATGGTTCGCGTTCAGATACCGGACGACTTTCGCGTTCTTCAGTAGGTTTTTGATGTAGGTTTGCGCAGTTTGCAGGGTGAACATGTTTTCCGTGTAATTGTCCGTGACCGCTTTTAAGTCGCGTTCAAGCGATTCCATTTCGCTTTCCATCCGCTCGATGTCTTCCACCGACATGCCCTTCTTTTTCTTCGGATCGTCCGGGTTCACCAGTTGGTGTTGCGGTGTTCCCATGACCATCGCTTCGGCGTAGCCGGCCACATAGTTGTTCATCGTCACCATCATTTCCGCCATTTCAATCTGCCGGTTTCCGTTCACGCGCCTGAACAACCGGAGAGCCTTCGGGCAGATGTTTTTGTCCTTCAATAATTCCGCCGCGTCGGGATGTATGCCTTTCAGGAGGTTCATGGATGCTTGCACCACCCGCAGCGGCATGTTCAGCACCACCGCCAACCTCTCCGGGCTGACACCGTTGTTCACCGCCTTGACGATCATCTTGTGTTCCTGAATCGGCGGAAGCCGGCTGATTCGGGCGTTGTAGGTGTAGCACTCGTCATCCGTGGCGATGAGGCAGTCGGCTTCCGGTTTGCCCAAATCTTTCAATGCGAAATAACGGAGGTGTCCGTTTTTCAGCATATATTTTCCCGGCGAATTTTTTTGCGGATACACCACCAACGGTTCCACCAGCCCGACTTCCGGGATGGAGCCGATAATCGCCTTGAACCGGTAGGTAGCCTTCTCCTCGGCTTTGACTAGACGCATCGGTAAAATGTTTTCCAGTGGTAGCCGGATTTTTCGCAGCTCAAATCCAAGTTTCATTTCGCTCATATTCCGTTTTTCGTTTGTGGTGAGAGTTTGGCCGAAAGATATTTTGGCATCGTCGGCAGGGCTTCCGCCCGCAGCAGCGTGTAAAAATTCTCGTCGGCCAGCAGTTTGTTGAAGGCCGTCACGATGAAACCCAGCCTCGCGTCGCACACCTTCGCCTTTTTTATCATCAGTTTTTGTCGCTGGCTCTCCTTGCGATAGGAGTTGACCATGCTTTCGATGCTGCTTCTGGGGTTTATCCCCGATGTCCTGCCGCCCCGTTGCTTGCCGATGCGACGCCGGCTCTCCATCAGTCCTTTGACATACTTGAGGGATTTGTAATCAATTTGCTTTTCCTCGTAAGCTTTCAGCAGTTCACGTTGCGTTTCCACCGTGTCCGTCTTCGCGATGTCCACCGCCACCCAGAGCGGAATCTTTCCCATCACGGCGGCTTCCAGCAACCGCTCTTCGCCAGAGTTTTTCAGGCTCAAATATCCGCGCACCAGGGCGTCACTCACATCCAGCTTTTTGCTGATTTGATGGACGTTGTTGCCCAGCGTTTTCAGCCGTTCAATTTCGCGAATTAAATCCATCGGCTTTGGATAACGCCGTGCAATGTTTTCCACGAGGCTGCAAATTAGCAGTTCCTGTCTGGATAGCTCCTTCACCTCGGCGGGAATTTCTTTATGTCCCAGCGCCTTGAAGGCTTCCATGCGCCCCTGTCCGCAAATCAGGTCATACTTAAAGGTGTCCGTCTCGCTCGCTGGCCGACGGCTCACTTGGATCGGCACTTTCAGGCCGACGTTCTTAATGTTTTGGACAATGATGGCAAATTTTTTCGGGTCCCGATGACGGGGATTCACGACGAAAATCTGCTCAATCGGTATCAGTTGCACCTCGTCGCTCATGTGAGTTCCTCCAGCTTCACCCGCTCAGTCATGTCGAAAAATGCCTCCAGCGTATCGAATCGGTAGGTGTCCAAATGAATGCCGTTGGCTTCCGCCACCCGCAGGTTTTCCCAAGTCATGTCCAGCGCCGGCAAAATATAATAGTCACGGATGCCATCATTCGTGGTGTCCATCCGCACGGCGATGGTGATGTCCGGTCGCGCGCTCGCGTCCAGTCGGATCAGCCAGCGCGACGAACCCGCGCCGGTTTCCGTGTGCCGACATAATACGATGGACACGCGCATTTCACCGTTCACGTCCAGCAGTTCCGTTTCACGATTCCAGACCGCCGCCGCGCCGAGGTCGGAAATTTTTTGGACGACTTCGGCGACGATTTCCGGGTGACGTTTCCGCAGCCGCCGGTTTTCCTCGATGAAGCTGTAATCAATGCCGGGATCATAACCAATCAGCCGGTAGGCGTTCACCAGTGTCCCAAAACGATGGCTGAACGCCGTGCTCGATGGCAGTCCTTCGGTTTCGTCAATCAGTATGCCAGAAATGCGCCCGTGCATTTTTAGCAGGGTGCGGAGTTTTTCCAGCATTTCCTCATCCGTCAATTTCTGGCTTCGCGCCAGGATGATTGCCCGCGCCTGACAGAACAGTTCCGGTTCTACGATGCCTTCAAACACGCCGTCGGCCCGAATCCATTTATCCGGCGGATTGTTAACGTGTTTCTTCTTCAGCTTGCACGAAGTCCGGTGATACACATTGTTGCCGATGTATTTTTCGTTGGTGAGGATTTGATGCACGGTCGCCCGGTTCCATTCCCTCCCAAAATCCGTCTTCACGCCTTGCGCGTTCAGGATGGTAGCAATCTCGGATTCAATTTTCCCTTCGCCGATGAATGCCTGGAAAATCCAGCGGACGATTTTAATCTCATCTTCCGGGCCACGCACTAGCACCACGCGGTCGGTTTGGATGCTTTTTTGCTCACCCATTTTCAGCATCGCCTTGCGCTGGCCGCTTTGATCAATCAGCATTCGCCGCAGGCCGAACCCCGCCGTCCCGCCTTGCTTGTATCCCAACTGAATCAGCCGGCAAGCGCCTTGAAAAACCTTTGTTGAAAGCTCCCGGCTGTATTCGCCCGCCATCGTCCGCTTCATGGTTTTCATGACCGAGGACATCGGACTGCCGTCATTCTCGAATTGCTCCGCGCAGTAATGGACCGACACACCCGCCCGACGGCAGATGTATTCGTAGTAGGCGCTTTCGTCGGCATCTTGGAACCGTCCCCACCGGCTCACGTCATACACGAGGATATGGGCAAATTCCGCCAGCCCGTCCTGCACATCCTGAAGCATTTGCGCGAGGGAATCGCGCCCCTGGATGTTCAGCCCGCTTTTGCCCTCATCTGAATACTCCTTGACGATGGTGAATCCGCGCCGTTTGGCGTATTCGCGGATGATGTCCATCTGGTTGCTGGTCGAATACTGCTGATGCTCTGTGGACATGCGCACATATACCGCTGCACAATTCGCCCAGCGTTCTTTGTCGGCCCGGCTCATGTCATTTGATTTGGTGTTGTTTCATTTTTTAATGCCTCCCGCCCGAAGCTGGCAGGCATTATTCCATGATGGCAGATGGTCGTGAGCCGCAGCGATGAAATCTTGTAGCGCAATCTATTTCCCACGCCCGACTCGCTTCCAATAGAACGGATGCAACTTGCGCCACGCCCGAACCCGCTCCACTTCATCCGGGCCGCACCAGTGGCGACGGTTTGTTGGTTTGGATTGCCAACGCTTTTGGCTCGCTGCCTTGCTGGCCTTCCGGCATTTAATTTTCAGACAGAACCGTTGGTGATGACGGTTGCGGGGATCGGTGGCAAACCACTCTTTGCAGCAGCGGCATTTGCGGCGGTGGTGTTTCATATTGAACACCACCGCCCGTGATTATACTGGAAACATTAAAAAGTTAAATGCAGGTGGACGACGTGGAGAAAAATGGAACAAAGATGCGTGTGGAATTTCGCATCCGCACACCGAGCGTGCCTCGTGCCTCCATTATATGGCTCGCTCACGCCGTCAAGGACACTACGAAAAACGGCTCAAACAAATGGCTCGCCGTTTTTCGTTCCTCCTTGACCGCGTTCGCTTCGCCAAGGAATGGCACTTAGGAAACACGCTCGGAGTCTGCATGTCTGGTTTTGAAACCTTGCCTTTGGCTGCCAGCGTTAAGTCGCCGGGAATTCCAGCGGAAAGATTCCCTGCTTCTCCATTAAACCGACAACAATTTTCAGTGCGTGTTCGGCTTCATCAAACGGAACCCTCACCAGACTCCTGTCAGTCTCGTAGCGTTCGCGAGCCTGTGACCAGTTTTCCATGAATGATTCCAGCCCACGGCAATCCACCAAACGAGATTCGCAGGCCAGTTGAAACTCATGGCCAGCCTCGGTCCAAAATTTTGCATCGGAATCCGGGCACGCCCGCAGAATCCGGGCGATGTCGTGCAGGTCTTTCACCCGGAATTCTCGGTCGCCACCTTTCATCTTCCGCCGGTAGGCCGGCAGTGACGTGAGATACGCGCGGAGTTTTTCCCCGGCGATGCGATGGAGGGCATACACCTTTGCTGGAATCCCCTGGACTTCGAGGATTTGAACTGCATCCGGGCCGAGGGTCTCCGGTGCCGCCACATCGATTTCCAGCATCGGCAGGCCCCGGACTCCAGCCAGGCTGTTGTCTTGAACTTCGATTCTCAAATGAAACGCATCCCACCCGCGCAGGTGTCCCTTCGGTGGTTTACCAACAACATTCACCCTGCCTAGCCGGAATTTGACTGGATTCTGGCGCTCGAAATGGCGGCGCAATGCCGGTGGAATTTGTTCCTCCAGAAAACTTGCCTGCGCGGCGAGGTCTGGGGTGGACGCAACCAACTCGGGTGCGATGTTGCTGTCAATATCGAGGGACTGCCGGCTGTCGCCAAGATGCAGATTCAAAATTCGTGCGCCCTTGAAAATAAGAGCGTTCCTGAGCGGCTCCCAGGCAATCACAGCCAGAAAAACCTCATTGAGAATTTCGTTGATCCAGTGCTCTCGGCTTTCGCGATTCATTACAATCAATGGTTACGGTGTCCGGACCTTCCAAGTTTTGTTCGGCTCCGGGAATTCAAAACCAGCCAAGAGCGGAATTTCAGGAACATCTTGTGTCAGCAATCGGTCTCTGACCGCATTCAGCCGATGGCCCAAAGTTGACGCTGTAAAATCAGCGCCGATTATTTCCAGAACAGCACCCACGCGCCGGTCGAGATCATCACGTTGGATTTTCGTCAGATGCTCGGCCATGCGTTCCGCGTCAATTTGCTTAACACCAGTTTCCCATGCCTCCATGGCGACCGCTTCACCACCGCAGCGAACTGGTTGCATCAGTGCATCCAGCAAAGTCTGCTCCAGTGTCGTGATTCGCAGCCAGCAACGTGGTGACACCACGCGAAACTGGATGCCGGGAACAAGTGAGGCATCGCGTTTGTTCAGGTAATAACCAACATCCTCAAAATGGAAAATTTCTGTCCCGAGCGGGTTTCGTTCCACGGATTCACCCGACGACGCTAGTTCCGTCACGTCAACCGCCGCCAAACTTTTTTTGGCCCTCGGCGGGTTGAGCCGGGCGACATGGTGATGCGCGACAACCTGTGTGGTCAGTTCGTAATAGTTGATGGCACTGAAATAACAGACGACGCCGTCCGGCAAAAATGCCTGAAGAAGTTCCAACGGATAAATGGGTTCGCCTTTTCCGGCTTCCATATCCAGCAGGAGGAAATCATTCAACTCAGCGTCGCTCGGAGATAGCACCTTGATCGAGTGAATCCACCCCATCCGCTTAAGCTGCTCAATGACCACATGAGCAGACGGAAAAGTTGTCCGCAATACTTCCTGATTCGATTTGGTAACCGCTCTAATTTCGCGGCGGAGGGTGGAGAGTTTCCAGCAACGAGCAGTCAGATTTTTTTCGTTGGCCACTGACACGCGATCACCCAACGTCCGCAAAAAGACCTCCCATCGGTCCATCGGGACTTGTGTTGGCGGTTTATTAGAATTCACAGTGTCTTACCCGTATGCTCCTTTGGAGCATACGGGTAAGACACTGTGTTGTCAAGTCTCAGATCAAAGGTGACAGATAAGGAATTTACTTGGATATACGCTCCCGCTGGCTTCCTGAAGCCAGCGGGAGCGTATATCCAATCGAACGGCTTGTCAAGTTTTTTAAAGGGTCAAGAATATGGAAAAGTGGTCGCGTATTCTCGCGGGCGTGCCGAGTCCGTTACACGTTGCGACCGGCGGCAAACCATGTTGAATTGATAGACGCTTACTTGGCCGGAGCCGGCTTAATTCCAAACCACGCCTTCGCCTCTTTCGGCTGCACCAGTTCGCGGTAGTGCTGGAAAATGATTTGTGGCGAGTTACCCGCTTCCAGCGCCACTTTCGCCACGTCCTGTGTCTCCGCCACACGGTAAGAAATGAAGGAGTGCCTCAGCGCATTCTTTTTCCATTTCACCTTTTTCGCCTTATCCGGGTCTTTGCCGTCTTTTTCCGCCGCCTCTTTTAGCGCCTGATTCGTGTCCTCCACGAGCCAGCCAATTTGTTTGTTCACGTTATCGAACGGCACGACGCGCCCCTCATCTTTGGCGTGGTCTTTCAACCACTTCGCAAGGTTACCGGGGATAGGCACAATGCGCCGGCTTGCGGTCTTGGCTTTGGCTGCCTTGATCTCGATGAATTTATCGGCCAGGTGGACTTCGCTCCAGTCCAACCGCTCGATTTCCGCCGACCGCAGGCCCGCGAATGCACCGATGGCGAGGAACGGCACCATTTCCGACCGCGAGTAATTCAGGAATTGCGTGACCTCCCACGGCGAATAAATCGTGATGTCCGTCGGCTTCTCCTTGAACTTCGGAACCAGTTCAATGCCTTCATGGTCGCGAGGCAGCCAGCCGCGTTCCTTGCAGAACTTGAAGAACGCGCCAATGGTCGCCCGCGCATTGTTTTTGCTTCGTGACGACACGTCCTGATTGCGGAGATAATCCGCAAGTTGTCCCGTCGTTACTGCCCGCAACTGGCAGTTGAAACTTTCCTTGAGCTGGTTCAGATAAACCTTGAGAACTCTCACATAGGCATCGCCAGTGCCGTCCTTGGTCCGCGTCTCGATCATTTCATCCACGGCCACCGGCAGCATTTTGTCCGGTAGCTCGTGCATTTTTCGCCGTTTAAATTCCTTGGCCATTTCCAGCAGCGACACCTTGCCATCCACAACCTTTACCGCCTCGACTGCATCTTTCACGAGCAGATCCAGCGGTATGTCGAAGGACTTTGCCATTTGAGCGCAATAGACATAAACCCGTGCGTCCTCGGCGCGTAGGTGCAGAGCGTCAAGTTCGCCGTTAGCAAGCGTAGTGGCTTTGGCTCTGCCTTCGGCAACAGCCTCATCGAGGCTGGCAAACATTTTGAGCACGCGCTTGCCGGCGGCGTGGTAGGAAACAGTGAAACTCTCACGTCCTTTATTTTCGACCCGGTAGATTTTGACGATGACCGATCCGTTGCGGATGATTTTCGGCCACTCTGGAGCCTTTGCAGGGGCTTTTTTCATGCCCCTATAGTGTTAGGATTCTGTTAGGATTTCAAGCAAATCTCGCAAAACCATTGAAAAGATTGGTCGGGGCGGTGAGATTCGAACTCACGACCTCTTGTACCCGAAACAAGCGCGCTACCAGGCTACGCTACGCCCCGACCCTGGCTGACACTGTAACCGGTTACCAAGGGAACAATCAACGATGTTTTCACTTTAAACCACCAAGTGAACCCAGAATCAATTTCTGCCGCGGTGCGCGATCCGTTCAGGGTTGAAGCAAGCCCATTCTTTCTTGGTATTTCAAGAAATATTCTTGGGGAACGGAGGTGGTTTCTTGGCGCAAGTAAGTCACTGCGCCACCCGTTCGACGGCAGCTAACAAGGATTCCACCGGCACCGGTTTGCGCAACACCGGGGCCTCCACGGTGCTGATAAATTTGTGGAAGCGCGCGTCTTCCGCGACCCCGGTCACGAAAATGAATCGTCGCACCAGCTCCGGCTTGGCCCGTTCCACCGTGGCGAAGAAGAGATCCCCGTCGAGGGTCGGCATTTGCAGATCGCAGATGATCGCGTCAATCGGGTGGCTCAGCAGGTATTTGAGCGCAAACACAGCATCCGTCATCACGGTCGCTTCATAGCCGTGCAGTTTGAGAATCTCGAGGAAAAACCAAGCCAGTTCGGCGTTGTCGTCCACGATCAGGACGTGTCGCTTACGAGGAGTGCCGGTGCTGGTTTCCATGACTACTGACCTCGGGCCGACTCTACCCGCGAATCCCCACGGCAGCAAGCCCCGGCTCCAACCCTCAACGGTATTTCGCCAGCAAGGGCGCCAGTTCGCGCGTGGTTTTCGCCGGCCAGAATTTCTTGTCGGTCATGATGGCGTGGCGGAGCGCCTCGTGACAGGGCCAGTTGGGTTTCGTTGGCATTTGCGGAATCACGTTGGCCACGATGGCTTGGGCGGTGGCAGCGTTCTTCATCAGGTTGGCGATCACCATCGCCACGGTCACGTGTGCTTCGTCCACTTTCCAGCAATCATAGTCAGTGACCATCGCCAGCGTGGCGTACGCGATCTCGGCTTCGCGGGCGCACCGCGCCTCACCGAGATTGGTCATGCCGATGACGTCGTAGCCGAGCCGGTGATTGGTCAGGGATTCGGCGCGCGTGCTGAAGGCGGGACCTTCCATGTTCACGTACGTGCCGCCATCGTGAACGCGGGCTTTGACTGCCCGGGCGGAATGGAGCAGCAACTGCCGCAACTCCTCCGCAATCGGATCGGCGAACGCGATGTGTCCGACGATGCCGCGACCAAAAAACGTGTGTTCGAAGTCGCGTTTGGTGCGGTCGAGAAACTGGTCGACGAGCACGATATCGCACGGTTTGAATTTTTTCTGGAGGGAGCCGACGGCGCTGACGCTGATGATCCAGGCCACGCCGAGTTTCTTCAGGGCCCACAGGTTGGCGCGGTGATTCAATTCGCTCGGCAGCAGGCGATGGCCGCGACCGTGGCGTGGCAGGAAAACCACTTCGCGCCCGGCGAATTTGCCGGTGAGCAATTCATCGGACGGTGGACCAAAGGGGGTTTTGACCTTCACCCATTTCTGTTGGGTGAAGCCTTCGAGGTGATATAGCCCGCTGCCGCCGATGATGCCAATGCGATGTTTTGCCATGGGCGGGAGTGTGGCAGCCCGCCGGTGGCGGCTCAAGTCACGTTCAACCGGGCGGCGCGCTTGCGGTCACGACGTTCCCAGTACCACGCGATCCAGACGCTGATTTCGTAAAGCAATTGCAGTACGATGGCCATCACCACCTGGGTGAAAATTTCCGGCGTGGTCAGCAGCGCGCCCAGGATCAGGTTGACGACGATCATATAGCGGCGCATTCCGGCAAGTTTCCGATAATCGAGAATCCCAATCTTGACCAGCGCCAGCAGCACCACCGGCAACTCAAACCCCAGGCCCATGCCGAACATGAATTTAGTGACGAAACTGAAATACGTTTCCGCCCGCCACTCCGGCACTTTCACGCCCATCCACAACGCCCAGAGTTCCGCATACTTCAGGGCGCGCGCCAGCACGAAGAAATAGCAGAAGGCCACGCCGCCCAGAAACAAACCCACGCCCACGCCGCAAGCCCGCAAAATGTATTTTTTTTCACGCACCTTCAACGCCGGCAAAATGAACTGCGCCAGGAAATAAAATATCACCGGCGAGGCCAGCAGCACCGCCCCGTAAAGCGACAGGTGCAACGTGGACATGAACGGTGAGGCGGGGTCGAAATAAACGAGTTCCGTCGCACTGGAAAGCAATAAATCCCGGCTGGGATTGGGATCGGCGCGAATCGAAAGGAAGATGTTCGTACCAACTTCCACCGGCTCGGTTTGCAAGACCACGAACCGGTTCGTGCCCAGGTCCAGCGGACCGAGGCGGTTGGTGAAGGTTTCCAGGGTGGCCAGCGAGTTCGTGCCGAAACGGATGAGGACCTTTTGCGCCAGACCCGTTTGAATCAGTGCTGCCTGCTTCAGCGGTCGCTTGAGGAGCCAAACGATTTTGTCTGTGGCGTAAAGACAGACCACGAGACAGACAAGCAAAGCCGCGCCACTCTTGACCAGCAACCAGCGCAGGTCCTCCAGATGTTCCAGAAAAGTTTTAACCGGCCCGCCGCCGGCTTCGGAGTCATCGAGGGACGGCTCTTCGGTGGGATCTGCCATGACTAAAAACCTGCGGCGGGGGGCTTAATCAGGCTTTCGGCGCGGGCAAATTCGGGCTGGGGCTTTGGGCGGTCGTGTTCGCGGGGGGATTGCTCGGCGGGGCGGAGGACTCCTGCCCGGCGCGCTCGATCTCGTCCGTCACATCCCGCGACGCTTTCTTGAACTCGTTGATCCCCTTGCCCAATCCTTTGGCGAACTCGGGAATCCGCTTGGCCCCGAAGAGAACCAAGATCACGACCAGCACCAACATCAGTTCGGGACCGCTCAAACCCAGCACTGCAAAAGTTGTATTCATAATTAACCTATCGCACGAAAATCTAAGCCGTAGCGGCGTCAGAGTAAAGCTCCAATCCTCCCCGCCCCATCAACCGCCCGCCGCTCACTTCGGTACCAAGACCACAAATACGTCGCGACGGTTGATCGACCAGGCGGCTTCGTCATGGCCCGACGCTTCCGGTTTGTCCTTGCCAAAACTGACGGTGACGACCCGGTCGGCTTCCACCCCGCTGGCCACAATCAGTTCCCGCGCGGCCAACGCCCGGCGTTCGCCCAGCGAGCGGTTGTATTCTTCCGTGCCGCGTTCATCACAATTGCCTTCAACGCGCAGACCCACCTTGGGATTGGCTTTCATATAGGCCGCCACCGCTTCCACGTTTGACTTTTCGCTGCTCTTGACCACCGCGCTGTCAAAGTCGAAGCGAATCGTGTGCGCCGCGAGCGCGGGGCGATCTTCCGTGTAATTGTCCGGATTGCCCCATTTGGGGGATTGCTCGCCGCCACCCGGTTTCTGCTCTCCGCTCGGGAATTGCTCTTGGGACGCTATTCGGCCGGGAGGCAAACCCGTTGGTCCCGAATCTCGGACGCCGGCTTTGGAACCCTGAATTTCCGTGACATTAGAGGGTCGCTTCCGGCAACCGGTGGCGGCAAAGGTGATGACCAGGGCGATCACCAGGAGATAGGTCAATTTTGAGACTTTCATGTTTTTTGATTTCTTGGGAAGGGCTACTTCGCCCAGCTGGGTTGTGAGTTGATTCCCGAAATTCGGGGAACATCTTTGGTTTGTTTCGTAGGAACGTCAAGCAAAGAGAGTCGGCGACCACCGCTCCGGTCGCGTTGCACATAAACTACGGTGCGCGAATTCGGCGCCCAGGACGGGTCCTCTCCGCTGATCAGCGGGGTGGCGGTGCCGCCCGCGGCTGGCACCACACAGATCTCAAAGCCGCCCATCTGCGAGGTGAACACAATCCATTGTCCGTCGGGCGACCAGTCGGGTTCGGAGGGATTGGAAACGCCGGAAGTGGGAATCCGCACCGGCGTTCCGCCGGTGGCCGGCACTTTCCAGAGCGCTCGGCGCTCATTGCTTTTGCCCGCGAAACAAATCCATTGGCCATCCGGCGACCAGCACGGCGACGACTCGTCTTCGCGCGACTTCGTCAACTGCCGCAAGTTGCCGCCGTCCGGCAGGTCCGCCACGTACAAATCCACCGCGCCGGACTTGCTCAAGACCATCGCCACTTTCGAGCCGTCCGGGGACGGCGCGGGACTGATGTTGGACCCTGGATAATAGGCCAGCTTGGTCAGCCGGCCGGTACCCAGGTCGTGATGGTAAATGTCGGGATGGTCGGCGCGATAAGAGCCGTAACACAGCGCAAAATGCCGCGGCACCCAGGCGGGCGCGGCGACAATGTTCTTCTCGGTCGTGATGGCTTGTGCACCAAAACCGTCGAAGTCCGCGATGTAAATCTCGCTGCTCGCCCCTTCGCCCGCCTTGTAAGCGATCTTGGTTTGTCCAATGCCCTTACGACCGATCGCAATCAGAAAATCATCGACAAAGGCGTGCGCCTGCCGTCGCAAGGACGCACCGGTGTAGCTCTTGTTCACAAGCATATTCTTGTTGAACCGATCCTGGGCGCGGCCCGTAAGATTGCCATTGGCGCTGCCGCTGAGGAGATATTGTGCGGTTTCCGGCGGGGTGAAAGTAAAGCCTTGCACGGTGAGGTCCAGCTTGATGACGGCCTCGGCTTCGCCGCTAAAGCCGCTCAGGGAAACCGGCACGGGTTTCTCCTTGCCGGGAATGTAATCCTTGGAGATGAGAATCTCCTCGTCTGCCAACGCCATGCCGACGATCACACCAAGGCCCAGGGCCACTAAGATTGGTTTCAACGAGATTTTGATTTTCATCCGAGTTTTTTTGCTTTCAGGCTAAAAGTGATGTTGAAGGTGTTTTGGGAGTCTTTGGAACCTTCCGGGAACGGCCGGACGAACGTGACGCGGTCAAGGGTGGCTTGAATGGATTTGTCCACCAGTTTGCTGCCGGAAGATTGCAGTATGCGGTGTGAAATCACGTCCCCGGTACGGGCAATGGTCACGCTGACGCGGATGGTGGCTTCGTCGTCCGTCAGGTCATCCGGGATGCGCCAGGCTTCGAAATAAATCCTCCGAACCTCGTCTTTGTAGCTGGCGTAACTCGCGCCGCCGCCGCCCGGCCCATTGGGACCCGTGGGCATTTCCACCTGCATACTCGAAGTCAGCCCGCTCGAAATATTCTTCAGCGCGGCGGCCACCTGTTGTTTCCGTACGGCATTGGCGCGCGCCGTCGCGGCGGCCGCCGCATTGGCAGCGGCCACGGGATCGGCCACCGGCTTGGTGGGCGGTTTGCGGTCACGAGGGTTGATGACCTTTTCGCTGATCTGAACTTGATGAGTTTTCTTCTCTGGCTTCGTCTCCAGCGATTCCGAATCAGGTTTCGTGGGCTTCACCCGCTCAACTTTGGGCGGGTCCGGATCGCGTTTGAGGGGAGGTTGCGATGGCGCGACCGGTGGCTGGACCGGTGTTGGAGCTGGCGGTTGTGTTTGAAGCAGCGGCGCCGGCGGAGTGGCCGTGGGCGTGGGCGGATGCGGCGTGCCGCCGCCCGAATTCGGGGAATCGGTCACGATTAGGGGAATGAACTCGAGCACCGGCGTGGGATCTGACTTGCCCGACGACAACAAGACTGGCCCCACAATGAGCAAGGTCAGCAACAACAGGTGAAAGCCCGTCGCGCCGATGAAACATTTTTTCTGGAGGCGGCTCATTTACTTGCTTCCCGGCGGTTCCGTGCGCAGCGAGAAGCGCGTGAGGCCATTGCGCTGGCAACGATCAATCACGGCGTACAAATCCTTGTTCCGGCCGTTTTCGTCCGCGCGGATATAAACCACGGTGTTGGGGTTGGCCTGGTTGGCGCTCACGAGCGCGGCCTCCAGCGCATCCAGGGAGAGCCGACGCCGATCGAGCAATAGAATGCCCTGCGCGCTGATCTCCACGGTCTTGATGTCGTTCTTGTTGGGCGGCCGGGCCGATTGGCCGCCGACACGCGGCAACTTCAGTTCCATGCCCTTCTCGAGCAACGGGGTCGTGATGATGAAGATGATCAGCAGCACAAACGCCAGGTCCAGCAGAGGGGTGATGTTGATTTCACTCAGCGTGACCAGGTGACTGCGTTGGGAGAACCGCCTCATTTTTCCTCCAGGTACTCCGTCTCCATCTTCGAGATGATTTCCTGCGCAAAATTGTCCAGCTCGACCGTCAGAACCCGCAGGTTGTGAACGAGCCAGTTGTAACCAAACATGGAGGGGATCGCCACCAACAGGCCCGCCACGGTGGTAATCAGAGCGGCGGCTACGCCCGGCGCCATGGCGGCCAGGGAGGCGCTACCCGCCTGGGCGACGCCGCTGAAGGTGCTCATCACGCCCCAGACCGTGCCGAGCAGGCCGAGAAACGGCCCGCCGCTCACCGCAATGGCGAGCAGGATCAAGCCCGATTCCAGTTTCAAGGATTCCTGGGCCACGGTGTTTTCCATGAGCCGTTTCACATGTTCGATGCTCTTGATGGAAACGAACTTCTTCCGGCCGCTCTCCGGAGTTTTCAAGCGCGCATCCAACTCCACACTGCCCGCTTGATAGACGGCAAACAGCGGACAGCCCTCCGCTTGAATCCGGCGGTCGAACATGTCGAGCACGGTTTTCTGCGTCTTGAATTCGCTGGTGAAAAAAGTGTTCAGCTTCTTCGCCCGGCGCATCTGGATGGCTTTGAAGATCATCACCGACCAAGCCATGATGGAGAACAGCATCAGGAAGATGATGATGGCCTTGGCTTCGGGCCGGGCTTGGTCCCAGACAAAAAGGAGTTCCGCCTGCTTTCCAGGCGCGTTCCCCACGACAGCAAACAACGGTAGTGCGTTCATGAAAAATTCCAGGTGCTAAAACTTGGTCGTGAGGAAGCGACTGTTGGCCAAGCACCGGTTGGTACGAATACTTTCTTGGACGTATTGTTGCCCGGCGCGTTCAGAAAAAGCAAAAACATTTTATTCACAATCTGCGATTGCCAGCCGAGCATCGGCCTGCTCGCCGGCGCGTGGTGGCCGGACCGCTCTGGGTGATGGGCCATTTGAAACTCGCCGGCGAGGATGCCGTCGCTCCCAGGCTTCTCGCTCTTGACCGCCAATCCCCGTCACATCCTGGGGACGCCGGCGACCCGCGCCAGCTCGTCGCCTCCGAAGGTGCCTCGCACCCGAACCCGGGAACCGTTTCGAATTCCAACTTTACACCCTGCCGCTTGCCTGCCACGCTGTCGCAGTTATGTGGAAGAAAACTTTGATTCTGTTGCCAGCGCTCCTGCTGCTGGCCGGTTGCGCGACCACCATCACGAACATCTCCGCCCAGCGACAACTGCGCAGCGCCGACAACCTCTACCCCATCGAAGTCGTGTTCGATAGCCGCCAACAAGCCCTCCGGTGGGATTCGATTCAGGTCACCGTCATTGTCGGCAAAGAATCCTACCCGCTGCGCCCGATCAAAATGATGCGCAACCGCTGGGAAGGACTCATCCCCGTGCCGGCCGGCGTCAACACTGTCACCTAGCACTACAAACTTGATTACCAATACACCGATTTCGGCAAGGTGAGCAAGGACAGCGCTTCATCCCACAGCTACAAGCTGATGATATTGGATCAGTAACCCCGCCAGGGGGCGACCGGTTTGGCGCGCGGCTGCCAGTCGGTCAAGTCGGCTGTCCATTTATTCAACTCCGCGCAGCGGCGTAGAGTTTTGCAAAATCTTCTTTGGTTACGCGTCGGGGATTAAATCCCGCCGTCCATTGCCGCGCCGCTTCTTCGGCTAAAGTGGCCAGCGCATTTTCGGTCACCCCGCACTCCGCTAACGTGCGCGGCAACTGGGCCAGCGCCAAAAACCCTTCCAAACGTTCACACAATGTTCGCACTCCGTCCGCATCACTCTGGCCGGCGGGAACCTTTCCCGCCGCCCGCGCCAGGGACACATAGGCCAGCCGCGCTTCGGCTTCCTCGGCATTGAAGCGCACGACATGCGGCAACATCAACCCGACGGCCGACCCATGGGCGATGCCAAAATGCGCCGTCAGCGGATTCGCCGCCGCGTGCGCCGCACCGAGCATCGAGTTCTCGATCGCGGCTCCGGCGTAGGCCGCGCCGAGTTGCATCCGACCCCGCGCGTCCAGGTCGCTGGGGATTCGCAAAACCTCCGGGAACGCGACCACACAAAGTTTGAATGCCTCCGCTGAAAGTTTTTCTGAAAGCACATTGCGCTTCGTGGTTACTGCCGTTTCCACCGCATGGGCGATCGCATCAATGCCCGTGCAAGCCGTCACGCGCGGTGGTTGCGAAAGCGTCAGCGCGGGATCGAGAATCGCGAGGCGGGCGGCGCATTTGGGATCGAGACACGCCATTTTCTGATGCGTCTGTTCGTCGGCGATCAGCGCCGCGCTCTGCAATTCACTGCCGGTGCCGGCGGTGGTGGGGATCGCGATGAACGGCAGCATCGGCTTCGTGGCCTTGCCCACGCCCCAATAATCCTGCATCCGTCCGCCATTGGTCAGGATAAAATTGCAGCCTTTGGCGGTGTCCATCGAACTGCCCCCGCCGAGGCCAACGAGGCCATTCACCCCGGCCGCGACCGCCACCGCCACGCAATCATCCACGCACTTCGTCGTCGGATTCTCCCGGGCGCGGTCGAACATCGTGACCCGCAATCCGGCGGCTTCGAGATGGCTCCGGACCCGGCCAGCGTGGCCGGCGGCGACAATCCCCGCATCCGTGACGAGTAAAATCCTTTCCGCGCCGATTCCCCGCACCAATTCACCCACCCGCTCGACACTGCCCACGCCCAACACCAGTCGGGTGCGGGAAGGAAAATCAAACGCCCTCAGCACTGAGGGCGACCCATTATTATCGGCGTCTGACATCGTCGTTGGACCGCACCTTACTGGAAATCATTCATCGCGGGCAAGCCGGGCGGTTGACGCCCGGTGCGACCGGGAGCGGCGGTCAACCCGGGTGGTAGGAGTGTTCGCGCTGCGAACACTCCGCCCGCGCAGAGCGGGCGGAACGTGCGGTGACTCGGACGTGCCGCTGGACGCGGCCCGACAGCTCGCAGCGCGAGCCGTTCTACCACACTGACCGCCACTTCCAGTCGCACCCGGTGGGCGACCGGAGCGGAGCGCAAAGCCCGGGAGATGGGAGCCGCCTCACGTCGGCTGCTACAACCGCGGTGGGAGTTCGCTGCCCCGCGGCCCGGCTACGACCAAACCTCCGGCACGTTGACTCGCCTCCCCCAAAAAAAGTTCTTGACGCCACCCTACCAACTGTCCTAGTGTCATAGGACAGAAAACATTTATGGTTTTTCAGGTTGATTTCAAAACGGGCAAACCGGTTTACCTCCAACTGGTGGATCAGGTGCGGTACGCGGCGGCGTCCGGCGGGTTGCGGCCTGGCGAGCCGCTGCCCTCCATCCGCCCGCTGGCCGAGGAACTGCGCGTCAACCGCAACACCGTCGCCAAGGCCTATGCTGAACTCGAAAGCCAGGGCGTGATTGAAACGATTCCGGGCAAGGGTTGCTTTCTCAAGGAAAACAACTCGCCGTTCACCAAACCGATCCGGCAGAAACTCCTGCTCAAGGAGGTGGACGAAGCCGTGGTCATGGCGCATCACCTGCAAGTGGACCGCGAGGCGTTTCTCGCCCTGGTCAAGGAGCGGCTCGATCATTTCGAGCGGAAGGTCGCCAGCCACGAGGAAAAATCATGAGCGTGCTTTTTTCCATCACAACAAAGGCTGTCGGGGGATTGCGGCCTTCCCCCTCACCCCGGCCCTCTCCCGCCGGGAGAGGGAGAATCTTTCGCCGGTTTTCCGAACGTCGGATGCCAGAGCTTGCCGGACCATCTTCCACAAAAGAGCAAGCGACCAAACGCTGTTCCCTCTCCCCGCGGGAGAGGGGCAGGGTGAGGGCGAGCGTAACGACCATTTCTAAGAACTGCCGCTTCTTACCGAGATAAAACCATGAACGAAACCCCAGTCATCGAAATCAAGGACCTGACGCGGCGTTACGGCAAGCAGGACGCTGTGAACGGGCTGAGCCTCACGGTTCGTCCCGGTAGGTGCTACGGCTTCTTCGGTCGCAACGGAGCGGGCAAGACCACTACCATCAAATGCCTGTTGAACTTGCTCCACCCCACGAGCGGCAGCGTGCGCATGTTCGGTCTGGACCCGCAGAAAGACGAGGTCGCGGTCAAATCACGCCTCGCCTACGTACCGGACATGGTGGCGTTTTATCCATGGATGACGGTGCGCGACACGCTCGAATACCTCGCATCGTTCCGCACGCATTGGAATTGCGACCTCGAAGCCGATCTGTTGCGCCGTTTCGGGTTGAACGCCGCGCAGAAGACGACCGCCCTTTCCAAGGGCCAACGCACTCAGCTCGCCCTCATCGGCGCCATTTGTCCGGAGCCGGAGTTGCTGCTGTTGGACGAACCTACTTCGGGCCTGGATCCCATCGTGCGCCGCGAGTTCATTCAGACGGTCATCGGTGCGTATCAATCCGGGGATGGCGGGCGGCGGACGGTTTTTGTTTCGACGCACCTAATCTCCGAGTTAGGGTTTGATTGACGAATTCACGATCATTGAACAAGGCCGCAATTTGCTGACGCTGGAGGCTGATGTCGCGCGGGATCGCTTCAAAAAAATTCGCGCCCGTTTCGCCCAACCACCGGCCCGGCTCGACCTGCCCGGTGCGTTGAGCGTGAAACAGAATGGCCGGGAATTGGAAATCATCGCCAACGGCAGCAGCGAAGCCTTGCTGGCGAAGCTGAAGGCGCACGCGCCGGAGGAAGTGCAAATCGAATCGCTGACGCTTGAAGAAATCTTTGTGGCGTCCAACACTCTCGGCTCCACGAAAGCATGAACGCGCTGGTGAAAAAGGAAATCCGCCTGCTGCTGCCCGTGTGGGTTGCGGCGCTGCTCCTGGTCGTAGCGCCGATACCGCTGGGCCAACTCTTCGATTACAATGATTCCACAACCTTTTTCTATAGTTCGGCGACGGCCAAGCTGACGTTGCTCGGCTTGGCGGTGGGATGTAGTTTGCTCGGGTTGGCGGGATTTGGCCGCGAAATGGCGTCGCACACTTTCTCCCTCCTCCTGTCCCAACCCCGTTCCCGTCGAGAATTCTGGCGCGCAAAAATCGGCGTGCTCCTTGGCGCCCTCGTCGTCCTGGCGCTCTTCCTGGGACTGGTGAGCTGGCAATTCATCCCGCCACCCGAGCGCTGGGAAACCACGCTCCTCTGGGTGCTAACGGCGTGCGTGGCGGTTACCGGTGGCCTGTGGACGACGCTGCTGTGCCGCCAGATCATCGCGTCGTTCTGGATTTCCGTGCTCCTGCCGTTCGCAATTCTAGTCTCCGTAATGAGTCTGGATGACGAGGTCGCGGAGGCGAGAACCCGCAACATCATTGTAACCGCCCTGCTGTTGACGTACTCGGTCGCGGGATATTTGTTTGCGCGCTGGCAGTTCCATCACGCGCAGGACACCGCTTGGACCGGAGGAAATTTATCGTTGCCGAGCGCCGAGCGTTGGTTGCCATGGAGGCGCACGGAAACAGTGCGGCCGAAAATGCATCCACTCCGGGCGCTGTTGGGCAAGGAATTTCAATTTCAGCAGGTGAGTTTCCTGCTCGCCGGGTTGTTGTTGCTCGTGCAGATCGCCGTGCTGCTAGTGCAGAAGTTCGTGAACCTGAACGAGAATTCCGTGCTCGCGATGATCGTGCAACACTTCTGGGGCATTTGGATCGTCATGCCCCTGTTGGTCGGGTGCAGCGCGGTGGCGGAGGAACGCAAGCTCGGCACCCTGGAA
>JANXWY010000257.1 GCA_025350905.1 Verrucomicrobiota bacterium | reverse complement strand
TCGTGGCCAGCGCCGCGCTTTCGTTTTCTATTCCCGCAGCCGCAGGAGAACTGGAGCCGCACGGACGGCCAGAAGCCGCACGACAATTCTCCCTCTCCTCGGGGGAGAGGGCCGGGGTGAGGGCGAGCGTTGACCCTGACTTCTCGGAGCCAGCCGAATCGTTTCCAACCGAACCAGCGGAGAACCCAATTATTCTCATTCCAAAATTCCGTGCCCGGTAGGAGTCGAGGTGAGGAGTCTCAAATATTCCCCGTTTTCCGAAACACCAGTCAGAGACTCCTTACGTCGGCTCCTACGATTCAAAGCAGCGCCGAATCATTCCAGTTCCCGACCCCGATAGTTCGCCGGGCCGTTCACTGGATTGCTGTGCGCGATAACACCGCCCGGCAGACGGACGCAATAAGGCGAGAACCGCAGGTCTGGCTCCGGGTAGTCGGTGCTGACGAATTGCGCGCCACTCGCCAGCGCCCGCGCGCGCTTCCGGGAATCGTTCGCGCGGGCCTCGGCGGTGTCCGCATCCGCTCGCGTCCGCACCAGGAAACCAGTCCGCACCAACTCCTGGATTTCATCAAACTCGCCGATCGGGTCATTCCGCTTCATCCAGGCAGCGGCCGGGTTCGTGGCCGGCACACTCACAAATGCCAGCCGTCCTTCCAGCGCGGGGTGCCCTTCCAGATAGCGATCACGGATCGCGCCTTCGTTATCCAGGCCAAACATCACGCGGCCCCGTACCGAATCCAACAACGGCCAGCCCGAATACCGCAACGCCTCCGGCAACGTGGCGGAAGCGCCCCGCACGTCGTCGGGCGTCAAAATGGATTCCCGCGGAAAGACCGAGCAGATTTCCTTTTCCAAATTCGCCAACTGCGCCGCGTCGAACGGCACGGGTTGGGTGAAGCCCGGCCCCAGCGAATCTTCCTTCAGTTCTAGCAGGATGAACACGGGCACATGGCGCGGGTGCTTCACGGACCATTCCCGCACCTGCCGCAGCCCATCCACCAAGGTCAGCGCGGAGCTGGCGAAATCCACGTCCGGTACATGCATCACTTTGATGCCGGGCGCCCGCAAGTGGCCCGTCGGATCCGGATCCGGCACGGGCGGCAGGCCGGCTTGAACCACGCGCTCCAACCCCAGGGGCCTGGCATAGCGCCCGCCGTCCGGATCGGCGTAACAGTCGAGTTCGATCTGGCGGATGCCCAACTGCGCCAACTGCTCCGGCAACGGACGATGCCCGTAGTCCAACTCCCGCCGCGCGCCGGGATTCACTTTCGCGATCAACGTCAGCAACGAATCATGGCCGCGGAGATGATACGAGTTGTGCGTACCGATCACCTGGATCTGGTTCAGCCGGATTCCGGCGGTCGGCGAAGGGGTCATGCAACCGGTCAGAATCACGCATGCGACCAGCCCGACGCGTCCCGAAATTCGTTTCAATTTCATGCGGCCGCGGCTGGCGTCTCCGCTGCGGGGCGCGGGCGATGGAGCACCACGACATGGCCGACCCGCATGATGACATGGCTCGAAGTTTTTTCGGCCAACTGTGGCGCGAGTTCCTTTTTCTGTTCCTTGAACTCCACGAACTTAATCTTCACCAGTTCATGTTGCGCCAGCGCGGCGTCCACGGAGCGGATGAAGCCATCGCTCAAGCCGGCTTTGCCGACTTTCAGCATGGGTTCCAAGTGCTGCGCCGCCGCTTTGAATTTGCGGAGCTGCGAATTGCTTAAGGGTTCGAGCATTGAACCGGGAGTTTAGGCGGCAGCGGGAAAAAGCCAAAGGCATTTTGCCGGTTGGCGCACACAGCGCTTCTTAGTTTCTTGCGGCCTCTGATTAGCACCGGGCTTCCGCCCGGTGTCGCGCGCCGGCCAGGCCGAAGCCGGTTCACCGGCTGGGCCGGTTCATTACCCGGCTGAAGCCGGGTGTTCATGGAATGAAAAACCTCCCGGTGCCCGAAACTGAGCTGCGCCTCGAGTCGCCAGAGGTGGCAACCTTCCGCCCCGGGCGTCAGGCCGTAACCCGGTCGAGCGGGAAGGAACGTGTCGCCAATTTGCGATGCAACTGCCAGCCGAGGAATCCCGCCAGGCCCAACTGAAAAAACCAAGCCTGACTCGCCAGCGCATGCCACAAGTCGGGGTCGGAGTTGGTGTCCGTGGCCAGCCATTCCATAAAGCGCACCAGCAGGACAAAGCCCAAAGGCACGGCAAACACAAAAAGCAGTGTCAGCAGAAAGGCGCTGATAAAATTTTTGCCGCGCACGGAAAAATACAGTCCGATCACCGGCACGACCGCGAAGGAAACCAGAAAGAACCAGACGCTGACAAAATCGCCCTCGCCCCGCACGCGCAGGGTTTCAAAGTATAGCCAGATACCGAGCAACGTCACAATGGACGGCAGGAATTGCCCCCACAAACCGCGCAATCTTCCGCCGATGATCTGGCCGGTCGTCAGCGGCGACACCAACAGCAATTCGAGCACACCGGTTTCGCGCTCCCGCCGAAAGCTCCCCGCCGCGCTCGCCGCCATGCTGGCCGCCAGCAGCCAGGCCATCACCTTTTGGGCGCCACCGCCATACCAGACAAAATTCCGATCCGTCAGGACGGCGCTCTGAACGGAGATGATGATGGCAAACCAGGCCCAAGTCACGAGCCGCCCGCTCCAGCGGCGTTGCTCCAGCCAGCCGATCGGATTGCGAGCCAGCTTCCGCCGCATCCAACCGCGCAGGAACGCCACCCCGATCACGGGTTCGCAAAATACCTTCTCCATCTGCTGGGCACGCACCGAAGGCGGTCCCTCGCGCCAGTGCCGGC
Organism: Verrucomicrobiota bacterium; assembly: GCA_025350905.1. Classification (GTDB taxonomy): domain Bacteria; phylum Verrucomicrobiota; class Verrucomicrobiia; order Limisphaerales; family JADLHS01; genus JADLHS01. Next base: position 5,135 of record JANXWY010000257.1, on the reverse strand, counting down.
GAACATTGCGCGCCGCCAGCCGGAGCAATCCGAGCGACCAGGCGAAAATCACCAGGCTGCCAACTACCTGGGCGACCATTATCGACCACAGGAATTTCCCCCCCGGGCCATAGCCAGTGAAAATCTGACTCCACGTTGCCCGCCAATCCGTGACATACATCCATGCGCCACCGAGGAACTGATCGAGGGACGGCCAAGGAATCTGATTTGGCAGGATAAGCGTTACGATCAAGCCCAAAGCCAAAAGCTGACAGACCGCCACCAAGCCAAACGCCAGCCCACAATAAACCACGGCCAGGGAAAGCGCGCGCAGCCACTGCTTGCACTCGGAGGAGGCCAGAATGCCCGCGGCGGTGGCCGCGCAGAGGGAACTGAAGTTGATGCAGGCGGAAAGCAGCGCTTCGCGCCAGCCGACACCACCTTGGAGAAACGCGAGCGCCATGACCGGCAGAACCACCAGCCAAAGGGTGAACGCTCGCAACGCATGGGCCGCCGCTTTCGCCAGCACGATGTCCCAAGGGCGCAACGGTGTCAGCAACAGCAAACCCAACGTGCCCTCGCGGCGCTCCTGGCTCAGACAATCCGCCACACTCATCGGCACCAGGACCCAGATGCTGAGGAGTAAGGCGCCGTGCAGAAACGCGAACAACCGCCCGCCCGAACCGGGCGTCAGGCCGCTTTCCAGGCTAAAGGCCCCCGCCGCGCCGAGCACCGCCAACAACCCGATCACCCGCAACCAGTACGTGAATGGCTGCCGCGCCTGGGCCCGTAACTCCCGGGTGATGACGGGCCAAACATTCACCGGCAGAAGTCGGAGGTCAGAAGCCGGAAGCCGGATCGTGACCGCCGAGGATTCAGGTTTTTGGGATGCAGGATTCTGGTTTTGACCATCCGAAAATGTCTTGTTGCAGCGCGAACCTCTCCCGATACCCGCGCCAGTCTCGAAACAAAAAAATTAGCCCTGCCATCATTTTGCTTTCATTGCTCGGACACAAACAAACCAGCAACATTCGCCTGCTGCTCTCCATCCTCTGTCTTCCGCCTTCAGCCTTCAGCCTTCAGCCTTCTGCCCTCCTCCCTCCGCCCTCCTCCCGTTCATTGCGTTTCGCCGCGGGTCACGCGTAGGAAAACCTCCTCCAGCCCGATCTCGTCCTCGCGCAATTCGATGAGCTTCGCGCCGCCCCGCACCAACGTTTCCGCGATCACGCTGTGGTCGGTGTCATGGCTGGCCAGCGTGATTTTAATTTTATGATCGAGCGGCGCGACTTCCGTCACTTCGGGCAGGGCCCGCAACAGCGCCACGGCCGGATCCGGGTCGCTGCTCACGCGCACCCAGACCACGCGGCCCGACGACATCTGATCGCGCACGCCCTGGACCGGGCCGGCGTAGATCAACCGGCCCTTCTCAATGATCGCCACCCGGTTGCAGATGCTCTCCAGCTCGCTGAGGATGTGCGAACTGATGATGATGGTTTTACCGAGCCGCTGGAGTTCCCGGAGAATTTCCATCATCTCGATGCGGGCCCGCGGATCCAAGCCGCTGGCCGGTTCGTCGAGCAACAGCAATTGCGGATCGTGGATGAGCACCCGCGCCAGTCCCAGCCGTTGCTGCATCCCGCGGCTCAACGCGCCGATGAGCGCGCCCTTCTTCTCCGTCAACCCGACGAGTTCCAGCACATCATTCACCGTCTTTTCGCGTTGCGCCGAAGGAATGCGATAACAGGCCCCGAAAAAATCCAGATACTCGGTCACTTCCATATCCTTGTACACGCCGAAGAAATCCGGCATGTAACCGATCACGTGCCGCACCGCGTCCGCGTCCTTGGCCACATCGTGACCCAGGATCACCGCCCGCCCCGCACTCGGCGCCAGGAAGGTGGCCAGGATGCGGAGCGTGGTCGTCTTGCCCGCCCCGTTCGAGCCGATGAACCCGAACAGGTCGCCTTGGTTCACGGTCAGGTCGAGATTCGCCAGCGCGGTCATCGGACCATAGAGCCGCGACAGGCCGAAGGTTTGGACGGCAGGCAACGGAGGGGCGGCGTTCATAAAAAGTCTGAAGTCTGAAGTTTAAGGTCTAAAGTCGCCTTCGTTCGAGCGTTTAAACTTGTGACCGCGCACGCTTGATTGCTGGAGATAGCCCATGAATCCCGCCACCAAACGGCTTACCTCATCGGCTTGTTGGTACAGCCCTCTGAATTGCTCCGCGCTCACATAGCTTTGATCCAACGCCACGTAAAGATGCGACTTAACCTCCCCACAGGATCCCTTGGCGGTCGAGAGAAATTGAATAAACTCTTTATCGCCGCCACGCTCAAATCCCTCGGCGATGTTCGCCATCGTGGAAACCGAGGCGCGTTGCACCTGATCGCGCAAGCCAAAGTCCCTTGCGAATGTCCCCACCTTGGAAAGACTATAAACTTGCTGGGTCAATACTCGCGCCTTTTGCCAGGCAACAACGTCCTCAAATTTTTCAATCTCGTTCATAACTTGCTTCATACTCGTCGCCAGGGCCGGCTTACCTCGTCCGACTTGAGGCGCTAGACTTCAGACTTTAGACTCATTGCCCAATGGCAATGGGCACGCGCCACAGCGTATTCGCGGCGGCGCGTTTGAATTTCACCCGGTTCACCGGCGGGACGGGCGATGAATTGGGCGCCCAGGCCAGCAATACCGCGTTCCCGTGCGCGACCACCGCGGACAAATCCAAACCCGGCGGGGCCAGGAAATTTTGGCCGTTCGGCTGCGTGCCCATCTGCCCGAGAAAGGACGCCACCATGCTCGCGGTGGGCAGATCCTGGATTTGGCCGCCGGACCGCGACCCGAACGCATACTGACGCTGTTGCACTTCCGAAACGTAAGCTTGCCCGTTGACCTGCACGAATTCCGGCAGGGACGTCCCACTGGCTTTTGCCAGTTTCAAGGTTTTGGTCTGGCCCGCCGCCAGTTCACCGACGGCGAACATGCGATCCCCAACGACCAACTGCGCCGCGGTGACGGCGTGATCGGTGAGGTTTTGCACCGTGAGCTGCCAGTCGTCGCCAACGGAATTGAGCGTGACCGCGAACGGCATCGTCCCGGAATGCCACCAGTCGCTGACGTAAAGCTGGCTCGTCCACACCGGCACGAAAACGTCGGCGCGGAAATTGTCGCCGGTGTGCAGGATGTTCGCCGTTTCGGCATTTTGGCCGCCGCCCGACGGCGTGGATTCGCCGCGAAAAGTGGCGAACTTCAGGTCGCTGGCCAGCGCGTATTTGGTGTTCGCCGGCGCGTAGATCGAAAGGAAAGTGCGCCCGCGCAGTTCGGCGCGCTCGCCATTGCGCAGGGCATCCACCACGTGCAGTTCGGTGCCTTCCGATTCGCCGGCGCGCAGCTTGTAGCCGATGAAATAAATCAGGCCCGAAAAGAAAACGACATACGCCGGAAACGTGATCCAGGTGAGCATCGGTTTGTTGATCCGCTTGAGCCAGAGCCGATCGAACGGCCCGATGACGAGCAGATACACTAGTAATAAAGCGAGCAGCCAGCCCACCGGCAGCTTGTGAACCTGGCGGCTATCGATCATGGCCCCAAAAATTCCGTCCGCACTCTGACCATAACTGGCGACGTAATCCGTCGAGGCGTACAACGCCGCCGGCACTTCGGCGAGCCGGGTCCAAAACGTGGTCAGATTCTTCCAGGATTTAAATGGCTCCCGTTCCGGGCTGAACATGAGCGCCGTCACCCGGCCCAAACCGCGATTCGCCGTGACGATGAGCGGAACGTCGCCCGCCGCCAGGTCCACGTGTCCGTCACGGACCTCCCCCGTGACCACCCGGATTTCCGCGGCCTCAAACGCCAGGTCCACCGGTAAATCGGCAAAAGGGCTGCGGCCCGACGAGGCCGTCACAGTTTGATCCTGGTTTGGCGCCCCCGAGCGCCCCTGACCTCCGGGCCCGGGTCGCGCCGTGGCCGGGGATATATTCGTCATGCTCTCGCCCGCGCGCAGCCAGTCTTCAAACTCCGGATGCTTCGCCACCCCCACCATGTCCTTGGGCGCACACGGCAGCAGTTTAAGCAGCCACGGTGACGCCGTGATATCCGAGACCTGTTCCAACCCGACAATCAAATGGCCGCCGGCATTCACCCAGCCCAACAACGCGTTGACTTGACTCACGCGCAGGCTGACTGCCACTTCGGAGTTGAGATAAATTGCGTCCAACGCTTCCAGCACGAGCGGATTGTCGGGAAAAATGGACGGTTGAAAGCGCGCCGCGGCCGGCTGCGCCTCCGGCTGGTTGCGCTTGATGGGCAGCAGCGCGGCCGCGCCGGACGCCGTACGGGAGAGCGAGCCAATGAGTTTGATTTCCCCTCCGATCTGGCGTTGGGGCCGCAGCGCGACCTGTTCCTGCCGCACCTTGCCCCGCTGGTCGAGCAAGCGCACGTCCCAGAGCATGGGATAGCGGCTGGCCGCGAACGCCGGAATCACCACGCGCTTGAGCGTGCCCGTCGGTAATTCCACCGCCAGGCGCTGGATATTTCCCTTGCCGTAACTTCCGGGCGTGACTTCGATCACGCCGGCAAACGGCGGACCGTCATTCTTGATCTCACAGACGATGGGAAACCAGCTCGCCTCGCGCACCGTGCCGTCGTAACCCAGAAACACATCGAACTGCAGCGCGGCCCGGGCTGGGCTGACGGAAAAAATGGTGGCGAGGCCGACGATCAGCCCCACCGCTGGAGTGCGTCTCCAGAGTTGCGAGAAAACTGTTTGCATGTATTCCGCTCTCAGCAAAGGCCGTGCACGGTGGCTGAGTTGGCCGGACATATACCCAGACCCGACAAAGGAGCGCAATGTTCAATTCGCCCATGACCGGGAGTTAATCGGTCGGTACGAGGCGATGCGTGTGCCATCCCGATTCCCATCTTAATCCTAATCCTAATCGTAATCTTAATCGCCCGGCCCCTTGCTTCGCAGCGGAGACACAGCGAGCAGACGGAGAGATTAAGATTAAGATTAACCCAACTTTCGATACTGGACCTGGTTTTTGAAAAGTTTCGCGGGCGCACGCGGCGGATTTCCTAGGAAAATGACGGGTTGCCACCATTCCAAATGGCAAAAGGGCTTGTAGTGAAGACCCAGCCGCTTGCGCACCCCC